>LFRS01000027.1:8173-8688 GCA_001512435.1 Halothermothrix sp. DTU029
TAATGGGCCAGTTTTTCCGGTGCATGATCATGATAAGCTAAATTATCGGCTGAAATACCCAGGCCTATCAACCAGTCCAGGGCATATTTTTTCCAGTAGGCAAACCAATCATCATCTTCCCCAGGCTTTACAAAAAACTGCAACTCCATCTGTTCAAATTCCCTGGTCCGGAAAATAAAGTTGCCTGGAGTAATTTCATTACGGAAGGCTTTCCCAATCTGGCCAATTCCAAAAGGCAGGCTGACCCTCATTGTATCTACAACATTTTTAAAATTAATAAAGATACCCTGGGCTGTTTCTGGTCTAAGATAAACAACACTGGTAGAATCCTCAACTACCCCCTGGAAGGTTTTAAACATCAGGTTAAAGGAACGGGCATCAGTCCAGTCCTTACTGCCACAGACAGGACACTTAATCTCTTCCTGGCGGATAATTTCTGTCATCTCCGCCTCGGTTTTTCCTTCTACATCTAATCCAAGAGCATCTTCGATAAGATGATCTGCCCTGAAACGGGA
>LFRS01000027.1:8767-9464 GCA_001512435.1 Halothermothrix sp. DTU029
CCATAGATCTCTGAATTCTGATAAATAAAACCCCTCCGCTTACATAATGAAACAATCTTATTCATTAATTCTTCCCCAGCTAGATTTGCTGTCATCTTCCTTACCTCCTAAATATTTTTCTATATAAATCAAAAAACCTCAGGTTTAATAACCTGAGGGTCCATTGCAGGACGGTTCCACCCCAGTTGCCGGCATATTGCCAGCCACTTTCCTGTCTGTACATCCTGATGTTGGTGCCTTTTCGCAAATTTACAGGCTTTCACCATCCCTGCTCGCTGTTTTTTATTTGCTACTATTGCCAACTGTACCGATATTTTTTATTTTACAGCTTTCAAAGAATTAACTTTATATTATACAATAATTATCTGTATTATACCTCATTTTACTATTTTAAACAAGCAGGCAAACCACCATTTTTCCTGTGATATTCTATACAGGCACAGCAGAAACCATGCCGGCTACAGTTAGTAGAAAAACATGAACATTCCTTTTTATTTACATTGATATTGGGACAGGCTCCTCTATCCTGTAATATTGCCATACTTATACCTCCTTTATCGCTGCTACTAAATGCTATTCTTGACTAATAGGTACTTTCCTCTTCTTAATGGGCAAAATAATTCTCCAGATAATTTAACATCTTCATTGTAGCAATAATTGCTGCTGTGGTCTGATCTGGATCCAGGGCCTTTGTCTT
>LFRS01000172.1:0-199 GCA_001512435.1 Halothermothrix sp. DTU029
AGCGGGTATAGCTTCCAGGCTTACCTTGTCATTCTTTTTGTAGACTTCCTTATTTGGTTTTTTGACTACATTCCCTTCCCCTATAGTATCAATTTTAAGAGAGTAGGTTTTATTATTATTATCACATCCTGCAAAAACCAGGATTAAAAGAAGAGTAATAGATAAAAATACCTTCTTTTTGTAATTCATGCAAATACCC
>LFRS01000172.1:270-4760 GCA_001512435.1 Halothermothrix sp. DTU029
AACTTGACAATAATACTGCCTTTTGCTAAGATTATTACGGAAAAGAAGAATAGTATGGTAGGAAATGAGGAGATTTTATTGATTACACGGTATAGCTTGCCAGAGATGGTGGAGATCTGGAGTGAAGAAAACAAGTACCGGATCTGGCTGGATATTGAACTGGCTGCCTGTAGGGCCTGGTCAAGGCTGGGTAAGATTCCAGAAACAGAGTTAAAAAAGATTGAGGAGAATGTCAGGCTGGACATAGAGAGAATCAGAGAGATTGAGCAGGTAACCAGGCATGATATTCTGGCCTTTGTGGAGGCAATCAATGAAAGCCTTGGTGATGAATCCAAGTATATCCACATGGGTTTGACCTCCAATGATGTAAAGGATACGGCCCTGGCCATCCAGATGAAAGAGGCCCTGGAACTAATCTTAAAGGATTTACATAGACTGAAAGGCAAACTGGCACAAGAAGCCCTTTTGCATAAAGATACAATCATGATTGGCAGGACCCATGGGGTTCATGGTGAACCTATTACCTGGGGCTTAAAATTGCTAATCTGGTATGAAGAGATTAAGAGACATATAGAGAGGATGGAGGATCTCCGGAAAGTGGTCAGTGTCGGAATAATCTCTGGTGCTGTTGGTACCTATGCCAGTATAGATCCCCGGGTGGAAGAACTGGTCTGCCAGGAGCTGGGCCTGGAAGCAGCCCCAGTCACCAACCAGATTCTCCAGCGGGACAGACATGCTGATTTTGTCTGTACCCTGGCTCTTATTGCTGCCTCCCTGGAGAAATTTGCTACCGAAATCCGTAATCTCCAGAGGACAGATATCCTGGAGGTGGAAGAGGGTTTTCGCAAGGGACAGAAAGGCTCATCAGCCATGCCCCACAAGAAAAACCCCATTATCTGTGAACGGATTTCTGGCCTGGCCCGGGTAATAAGGGGGAATGTAATCCCGGCCCTGGAGAATATCAGCCTCTGGCATGAAAGGGATTTAACCCATTCCTCTGTGGAAAGGGTTATCCTTCCCGATAGCAGTATCCTGGTTCATTACATGCTGAACCAATTTATAATGGTCCTGGATGAATTGGTAGTCAATAAAGACAGGATGGAAGAGAACCTGGCTAGAACCCATGGCCTGATTTTCTCCCAGAAGGTAATGCTGGCCCTGGTTGATAAGGGCTTAAGCAGGGAAGAGGCCTATGCACTGGCCCAGAGGAATGCCCTGGAGGCCTGGGATAGTGGTGAAAGCTACCTGAAGTTGTTGCAGGAGGATGAAGAGGTCCTGGCCCTGCTCAGCAAAGAGGAGCTGGAAAGGATCTTTGATTATAAAGTGTTTTTAAAAGAAGTTGATTATATCTATGAGAAGCTTGGACTGCATGGAGAGGAGGTTAGCCAGGTTTAAAAGATAAGCCTGGCAGACAAAATGGCAAATAAGATTTTAGTAGGTGCACAGTGGGGAGATGAAGGTAAGGGAAAGGTTACAGACCTTCTGGCCAGGACAGCAGATGTCATTGTCCGCTTTGGTGGTGGGAACAATGCAGGGCATACAGTTATTGTTGGAGACCAGAAGTTTGAACTCCATTTGATCCCTTCCGGTATTCTCTATGAGGAGAAAATCAATATTATCGGTAATGGTGTAGTTCTTGATCCAGCTGCCCTGGTTAAGGAAATGCAGATGCTGGAAGAAAGGGGTATTTCCCTGGATAATTTCTTTATCAGTGAGATTGCCCATGTCATTATGCCTTATCATCGGTTACTGGATAAACTGGAAGAAGAGCGGAAGGGAGCAGGCAAAATCGGCACAACAGGTAAGGGTATTGGCCCGGCCTATACAGATAAAGTAGCCAGAAGGGGAATCCGCCTGGTGGATACCCTGGATAAAGACCGTTTTTACAGGCGCTTGACAGAGGCCCTGGATTACCAGAATCTCCTGCTGGAAAAGATTTATGGGGTGGAAGCCCTGAAGGCAGAAGAGATCATGGAGGAATACCAGGAGTATATAGATATTATCAGAAAACATGTTACAGATACTACCCTCCTCCTGGATCAGGCCAGGAAAGAAGGTAAGGAAATATTCTTTGAAGGGGCCCAGGGGACTTTACTTGATGTAGATTATGGTACCTATCCCTATGTAACCTCATCCAATCCTACTGCCGGTGGTGTCTGTACCGGTACTGGTTTTGGCCCGGTAGGTATAGATGCTGTAATAGGGGTTACCAAGGCATATATAACCAGGGTAGGGGAAGGGCCTTTCCCTACAGAATTAAAGAATAAAATTGGTGATGAACTCCGGGAAAAGGGCCATGAATATGGGGTAACCACCGGCAGGCCCAGAAGGTGCGGCTGGTTTGATATACCAATTATCAAACATGCCATCCGGGTCAATGGCCTGACAGAGCTGGCCCTGACCAAGCTGGATGTCCTCTCCGGTATGGAAGAGCTCAAGGTCTGTGTTGGCTATAAATATAAGGGGGAAATCTTCCAGGAGTTTCCTCTGGAGCAGGAGACCCTTTCCGGTTGTGAACCGGTCTATGAAAGCATGGCTGGCTGGACAGAGGATATTATTGGCCTGGCTAATTATGAAGATTTACCAGAGGCTGCCCGTGCCTATATAGAATACATTGAAAAGGCAGGGGGAGTCCCTGTCAAAATAATCGGTACCGGCCCCGAAAGGGAGCAGGTTATTATAAGATAAAAAAAGACGCCTCAGGAACTCCTCCTCTGGAGTTTCTGAGGCGTATAAAATCTTTTTGCAAGAATATATTAAAGCAGAAGTATTTATTGGGCTTTTTTCTTTAGACAGAAGTTGAAGTAGTTTAGGAGTTGGTCCAGTTCTTGACTCTTTTCGACGATTTTGTCATCGAATCTTTCTTTTTCTTCAAAAAGCCGGATAAGTTCTGCGCGTTTTTTTTCTATAAGCTTATCCAATTTTTTAATATCTCGCATTGCCCACCTCCTAATACCATATTTTAACTTCTCTATAATAAAATTAGACAAATAACATAAAATTCCTTTATTTATTTTAAAATCTCCTATATTTTTTATAAAATAGGAAAAAAGTACTGGTTATTTTTGGAATTATACTATCAGCTTTTAGCAAGATGGTTTATAATTATTATTAACAGATTCTGGGGGTGATATTATGTTTAATTATTTAAGATCTGATATAAAAGCTGTTTTTGAACGGGACCCGGCAGCCAATAATATTATAGAAGTTCTCTTGACTTATTCCGGTTTTCATGCCGTTACTATCCATAGATTCTCCCATTTCCTATATAAATTGGGTTTAAGGACTATACCCCGTTTTATTTCCCAGCTGGCCCGCTTCTTTACCGGTATTGAGATTCACCCTGGTGCCAAAATCGGCAAAGGCTTTTTTATTGACCATGGTATGGGGGTAGTAATCGGGGAGACAACAGAGATTGGTGATAATGTTACCATCTATCAGGGGGTTACCCTGGGAGGGACAGGAAAAGAAAAGGGGAAACGCCATCCCACCATCGGGGATAATGTCCTCATTGGTGCTGGAGCCAAGGTCCTGGGTTCCATTACTATAGGGAATAATTCCAAAATCGGGGCTGGTTCTGTTGTTTTACGGGATGTGCCGGAAAATTCCACAGTAGTGGGAATCCCTGGCCGGATCATCCAGAGGAAGGATGAACAGCCCACTCCGGAGACTCAGCTCAGTCATACCGAATTGCCTGACCCGATAGGAGAGGCCCTAAGGGAAGCCCATCAGAAGCTAAAAGAGATCGAGGAAAGATGCCGGAGGCATCATGGTGTACAATAGTAAGAAAGCCAGTACAGCTTAGCAGCTACTTAAGCGTACTGGCTTTTTTTATAGCAATATAGATTTCCAACCGTAAGCAAACTAGATATTATCTAGTCTTCAAATAGAACGGTACTGAGGTATCTTTCCCCGGTATCCGGGGCTACCACCACGATGGTTTTATCCTTGCCGGCTTTCCTGGCTACCTTCAGGGCAGCAGCCAGGGCAGCACCGGAGGAGATACCGATGAGTATTCCTTCCTTTCTGGCAGCCTGGCGGGCTGTCTCCATGGCTTCTTCATCACTAATCTTGATTATTTCATCAATCAGGCCTGTATCCAGAACCTGGGGGATGAAACCTGCCCCAATACCCTGGATTTTATGGGGACCGGGCTGTTCTCCAGAGATAACGGCAGATTTTTCTGGCTCTACCGCAACTATTTTCACTTCAGGCTTTCTTCCCTTCAGGTATCTGCCGGCCCCGGTCAGGGTACCTCCAGTGCCTACACCGGAAACCAGGTAATCTACCCTGCCTTCTGTATCTTCCCAGATTTCCACACCGGTGGTTTTTTCGTGGATGGCCGGGTTGGCCGGGTTTTCAAACTGCTGGGGGATGATGGCATTCTCTGTTTCGGCCAGGATTTCCTCAGCCTTTTTGATGGCCCCCTTCATCCCTTCTGTGCCTGGGGTCAGGACAATCTCTGCCCCATAGGCCTTAAGGAGCTTTCT
>LFRS01000172.1:4783-4916 GCA_001512435.1 Halothermothrix sp. DTU029
ACCTTATAACCCAGGGCAGCTGCTACCATGGCCAATCCAATTCCTGTATTGCCACTGGTAGGCTCGATCAAGGTACCACCAGGTTTCAGCCGGCCTTCTTCCTCTGCTTTTTTGATCATACTGTAGGCAATCC
>LFRS01000110.1 GCA_001512435.1 Halothermothrix sp. DTU029
ATGAGTTATTTTAAAGATGTAACAGCAATTAAGTTTGAAGGCAAGAATTCCAAAAATCCACTTGCTTTCAAGTATTACAACCCGGATGAACTGGTTGGCGGACAGAGGATGGAAGATATCCTGAGGTTCTCCGTAGCTTACTGGCATACCTTCTCCGCTGAGGGAGGAGACATGTTTGGTTCAGGCACCTGGTTAAAACCCTGGGAAGTTGGTTCTACACCAATGGAAAAAGCCAAAAACAGGGTAGAGGCAGCTTTTGAATTTATGCAAAAATTAGGGGTAAAATACTTCTGCTTCCACGATGTGGATATTGCCCCAGAAGGAGAAACCCTGAAAGAAAGCTTTGCCAATCTGGATGAGATTGCTAAACTGATCAAAGAGAAAATGGATGAGACCGGTATTAAATTGCTCTGGGGTACATCCAATATGTTTGGTCATCCAAGATTTATGCATGGTGCTGCAACCTCACCTAATGCTGATGTTTTTGCCTATGCTGCAGCCAAGGTTAAGAAGGCTATGGAGATTACCAAGGAATTAGGCGGCGAGAACTATGTGTTCTGGGGCGGCCGTGAAGGCTATGAGACCCTGCTCAATACCGATATGGCCCTGGAACTGGATAATCTGGCCCGTTTCTTCCATATGGCCGTAGATTATGCTAAAGAAATTGGTTTTACAGGTCAATTCTTAATTGAACCAAAACCAAAAGAGCCAACAAAGCACCAGTATGATTTTGATACTGCTACAGTTATTTCTTTCTTACGTAAATATGACCTTGATGACTACTTCAAGGTAAATATCGAGGCTAACCATGCTACCTTAGCCGGCCATACCTTCCAGCATGAGCTGCATGTAGCAAGGATTAATGGTATGCTGGGTAGTGTTGACGCTAACCAGGGCGATATGCTCTTAGGCTGGGATACAGACCAGTTCCCAACCAATATCTATGATACTACCATGGCTATGTATGAAATCTTGAAGAATGG
>LFRS01000053.1 GCA_001512435.1 Halothermothrix sp. DTU029
TCTGAATTATTGAATTATAAATAAATATAAATATTCACATAAAAAGATTAATAAAAATATTATATATTAAATTCCCTGTTAATTTTCTCTCTAATCCTATAAAAAGGAGGGGTATTATGTCAGAAAAAGAAAGCCAGATGATCCCTGAAACAGGAAGAAGAATGAGGCTGGCCCATGCCTATATCCCCTGGCAGCATTTCAAAAATAGCTATCCACCGGCAGAAGCCTTAAGGAGAGGGACCCTTTTCCCTGAATTATATATGCCTTACAGGCCAGGTAGACGGGGTTATTATTAACCACAGGAGGTGTTCTAATGACAGGAAGAAAGAGACCTGATAGTATCAATTTACCCTTATTACTGGATATTATGGCCCATAATTTTGTTAATGTAGAGGCTGTTCTATTTCTAAATACTCATCCCGATTGCCAGGAAATGCTGGAACTGCACAATAGAAATGCAGAAAGATACCATAGATTAGTTGATGAATACCAGAAAAAGTGTGGCCCCCTATATTCTAATTACCCTGATGCCACTTCTCCCTGGAGATGGATCAATGAACCCTGGCCATGGGAAATAAATTATAGACGTTGAAAGGAGGACTTATTATGTGGGAATATGTGAAATTTCTGGAGTTTCCCGCTGATGTAACAAGGAAGGACCCTGATTTAGCTGCCTTAATAGTTACCCAATTTGGCGGGCCAGATGGAGAATTATCTGCTTCCTTAAGGTATTTATCCCAAATGTATACAATGCCTATCCCTGAGGCAAAAGCTACCTTAAATAATATCGGCACAGAAGAATTAGCCCATTTTGAAATCATTGGAACCCTGGTCTATAAACTGGTTTCTGGTGTGCCGGCTGATGTTATCAAGCAAACCAGATTTGCTCCTCATTATGCCAAGTGGGGAAGGGCCAATTTCCCGGAAGATTCATCAGGTAATCCCTTTATGAGTGCTTTTTTTGCTTCCCATGAAGACCCAATCGCCTCTATTACAGAAGACCTGGCAGCTGAACAAAAAGCCCGGGCCGTTTATGAATATTTGCTGGATATGACAGATGACCCGGCAATTATAGATACCCTGGCTTTTCTCCGGCAAAGGGAAATCATTCATTTCCAACGGTTTGGTGAAATCCTGAACCTCTTATATGATTTTCAGGAAAAACATCCCGATAAATATCCAGGATTTTAGAAACCTGTTATTATCATACTGAAAAGAGCTATCTTCCTCTGATAGCTCTTTTATATTCTCTATAAACAAGGACTCATTTCTCCCCGGATAAATATTACCACAGAACTTATTGCTATAGTACTAAAGTTTATTCTACTTTTTTATTATTGGCAAATACACCCTTTAAACCATTTGCTGTTGCTTGAAAAGCACCCAGGATCTGGTTAAGCTTATCTAACTCCTGGTCAAACAACTGAAAATAAGCATTAAAAGTATTTTGATTTCCCAGGAGTAGTAAAATTAAAATCAAAAACAAAAGAAAATCCATACTGCCAATATTGCTTTCTGGATAACTGGCACTATCTACAGCCACATTTTCACCTCCTTGAAAAATCCTTTTCTATATGATACGTATAGAAATCTGCCTTTGTGACAGAAATAAACACCATAATTTTCAAGAGCCCCTGGGCTGCTCCCTCTCAAAAAAATTAAGCCAGGATATAGGAATCCTGGCTTAGAAACAAGACTATTATACTATTATTAACTTAATTATTGCTGAACCAGAGAATTCTGGTAGGCTTCAATCATCTTTCTAACCATGTGTCCACCAATGGCACCAGTATCACGGGTAGTCATATTACCATAATAGCCACTCTGGGGAATCTGAATACCAAGCTCATTGGCCACTTCATACTTGAATTTCTCCATAGCCTGTGCTGCCAATGGATTAATCAGGGTATTTCTTTTTTGTCCTAATCCCATCTCTGTCACTCCTTTATAATTATTAACTATCCCTGAGGATAGTATTTTTATTATGTGAAATTATAAAGGATTAATGCTAGTACTATCTGGTTAGAGTGGTATATAAATCTAACTTCTCCTACCTATTAAATAATCAATAAATTGTTTTGCTGCTCTCCCGGACCGTCCATGATGCCACTTCTCCCATTTTAAAGCCTCTTCTACCAGTACATCTTCAGGAAGATAAAGTTCATATTTTTCAGCAAGACCTTTTACTATTTCCAGATATTCCTCCTGATCAGGAGAAAGATAAGTAATGGTAATACCAAAACGTTCAGAGAGGGATAATTTTTCCTGCTGGCTATCATATTGATGGACATCAGCAAGATCCCTCCTATCCTCCCATTTTTCCTTAATAATATTCTTTCTATTGGTTGTAGCATAAAATAAAACATTAGCCGGTTTTCCTTCTATTCCACCTTCCATAACAGCCTTTAAATACTTATAATCTATCTCAAAATCTTCAAAGGATAGGTCATCCATAAAAACAATAAAATGCAGGCCTCTTTTACCTAAACTCTCCAACAGCAGGGGTAAATCTCTAATCTGATCTTTAGAAATCTCCACTAATCTTAATCCTGCAGGATAATATTTATTGAGTAAGGCCTTTACAGAAGAAGATTTACCGGTACCACTATCACCATATAAAAGTACATTATTAGCTTTTCCCGAGCTCAAAAAAGCCTCGGTATTTTCTATCAATTGTTTCTTTTGCCTTTCATAACCGATAAGATCTGTAAAATCAATGGATTGATTTATTAAAACCCCCTTAATTCCAGTCTGGCTATCCCAGCGAAAAGAAGAGTACTGACAGAAGATACCACAACCGGCAGTATTATAGTAGTCTGCCAGTCTTCTTACAATTTCCCCCTCATCTCCTCCAGTAAAGACCTCCTTCAAGGCAGGAAAGTTTTCAAATAAGGGATTATGAATCATTTTCTCAGGGGAATTATAAGCTTCTATAAAGCCATAAGCTTCTTCACCAATTATTTCAGTAATATCCACCAGGCTATATTGCAGGATGTCTTTTAAAATCTTTATATCATGAAGGGCTGCCTTATAAAGGGCTGGATTTACATGAATATATCCGTATCTCTCACAGGCAAGGGAAAAGGGATTTTCATCTGTAGCAATTAGTTTTATTATATAATTTTGCAGAAGGTCTCCCTGGAAGCCATTTTCTTCAGCCTCCCCTAAGAGTTGGTGGCAAAGCTGGAAATAGATACTATTTGTCATACCTGCCTTCTCTTCCCTGGTAAAGAGCAAGTCCCTGATATTCCTTATAATCTTATCCTGGCCCAGGTTCCTGTAAAGGACCAGTTTCTCCAGTTTTGCGTAATATGATTTCAGCAAATTATAATTACTCATCTTTATTCATCTCCATATAACAGGTGTTTTTCTCTTATTTTACCATAGTTTTTTTATTTGTCTAATTTTCTTATTAGATTATACTATATATTCTCTATTACTTAGCTAATATCTTTTTTATTTATTATAAATCTTCAAGATTTTGTTCTGAATTTAACTGATATAATTAAAGCTCATAAGCCAGGTCCAGGAGCTTATATATATTTTCATCACTTATTCCATCCATCTTCAGGCCATATTGGGACTCCAATTCCTTGATCGACTGAACCAGTTCTGTATTGTAGATGCCGTTGAGATAGCCGGTATAAAAACCCCCTTCCCTTAACTTTTCCTGGACAGCCATAACATCATAACCAATATTACCTATTTTTAAGATTCTCTCTATTTTCACTCCTGCTTTTGGGCCTATAACCTTAACAGGGGTATTTATTTCTACCCATTCAAATATTTCCTCCACATACTGATTGTGTAATCTGACACAGCCCTGGCTGGCAGCTAGACCAATCTGCCAGGGTTTATTGGTACCATGAATACCATAAACACCCCAGGGGACATTTAAACCCATCCACCTACTACCCAGGGGGCCGCCATCAATCCTTTTATATTTATTGATTATTAACCATTCTCCCACAGGTGTCGGTGTTTCTTTCTTCCCGATTGTAACAGGATAACTTCTATAGGCTTTCCCATCTGACAATACAGTAAGGGTGCGGGAATATAAATTTATTATTATACTTATCTCTCCAGTTGGTTTTTTCCTGCCTGGAGAAACTATCAATAAATCATTAAGGTTAGCCAGGGTATCCCAAAACTCCCTGTCTACAATACCATCCTCCTTTAGCTGATATTCCCTTTGAAAGTCCTTTACTGCTCTTTCGGTTAACCTGCCATAGATACCGTCAATTGGCCCATGATAATATTCCAGCTCCTCCAATCTTTTCTGTAAAGAAGAGATATCCTCACCCTTCATTAATGGTTCTTCTATTCTAATGATCCTCTCCTCCTGGCAGGGACAGGGATAAGAATAAGCAAACAAATCAAAGAGAAAAAAAAATAAAGCTAAAAGTATTAAGTGTTTCAAAAAGTTATTTAAACCTTTCAACATATAATATCCCCTTTGTTCTTTCAGCTTTTTAGATATGATTTTTANNTTTTAATTTGTTTTCTTTAATATTTATATAATATCTTTAGCATATGCATTTCTGATAAGATTTATTTTAAATAACTCAAAAGAATCTGCTAAAAAGAAAAACCGCAACTCCTGCCGGTTGCGGTTTACTGTCTGAAGTTTTTAACAATATTTTATTAATATTATTATATTGTTATACAATTTATTAAGATTATTTCTTTATTTTGGATTTTATTGTGGATACGAATGGTGGAGGTGACGGGATTCGAACCCGTGTACTGCATAGCTCATGTTCCAGCTTCTACGAGTGTAGTCTGTTTTTTATTTTAATAGCCTGGCCCCCAACAGACAGGGTTCCAAACTACGAGACTGTATTATTCCCATCTATCCTACAGTCATCGGATAAACGGTAGTCTGCAGATTATGACACCTAACTGTCTCCGCAGACAGGAGGACAGTTAAGCGTTTAGCTTTCTTAAGCAGCTAAAGCGTAGTTATTATTGTTTGCATTTAATTTTAATTACCAGTGTTTTACGAGTGAAAGGTGTCCTCGACCCGCTACTGAAACAATACACTACACAGGCGAAACCAAAACACCCCCGTATTGTTTCTTTAGAAACCTGGATCGCTGAAATCCAGTCAAGTGTAAATATATTATATCTTATCTAAAATTGAATGTCAATAATTGCTTCAGGAAAACTGGCGGTCTTTAAAAGCCCGTTCAATCTCCCTTTCAGCAGTTTTTTGAGCAATATCGCTTCTTTTATCCCAGACTTTTTTACCCCTGGCCAGGGCCAGCTCAATCTTGGCCAGATTCCTTTTTATATAAATACTTAAAGGTACCAGTGTGTATCCTTTCATTGTTGTCCTACCTATAAGTTTTCTAATCTCCCTTTTATTTAAAAGCAATTTCCTTTTTCTTTCTGGCTCATGATTTTCCCTGTTTCCATGAGAATAGGGACTGATATGCATATTATAAAGAAAAACCTCCCCATCTTCCACCAGGGCAAAACTATCTTTCAAATTAACCTTCCCTGCCCGTATAGATTTTATCTCTGTTCCTTTGAGGATTATTCCTGCCTCAAAGGTTTCTTCAATATGATAATCATGTCTGGCTTTTTTATTCCTGGCTATTACCCGGATCTCGTCCTTGGCCATTTTTTCCCCTCCCCATCTTCCTCTTATTCAAGAAGCAGAAAATCAATCTCCCTCTCATCCAGATCTATTTTGTCTATCATAACACGGACCTTATCTCCAAAACGATAGACCTTGCCTGTATGTTCCCCCACCAGGCAATGCATTTTTTCATTATAGATATAATAATCATCTTTCAGGTTCTCCACCCTGACCAAACCTTCTACTGTATTTTCCAGTTCAACAAAAAAACCAAAAGTAGTTATACCATTTATTATACCATCAAATTCCTGGCCAACCTTATCCACCATGTATTCCAGTTTTTTCAGCTCCACTGAATCCCTTTCTGCTTCCATGGCCCTTCTTTCCTGTAGAGAACAATGTTCAGCAATATGTGGCAGCCTTTTTTCCAGACCAATAATCCTTTTTTCCGGCAGCACTCCCATAGTGAGAGATTCCTTTATAATCCGGTGGATCATTAAATCCGGATATCTCCTGATCGGTGCAGTAAAATGGCTGTAAAAATCTATGGCCAAGCCAAAGTGGCCGATATTGGAAGGAGCATAAACAGCCTTTTTCATGGATCTTAATAAAAGGGTATTGATAACCCGCTCTTCTGGCTTTCCTTCCACCTCATCCAATAAATTCTGTAAGGCTCTGGGGTGAACCTGGTTCTGTATACCTTTCAGGAAATAACCAAAATTATGAATAAAGGCATTAAACTCCTGCAAACGATCCAGATCGGGCTGTTCATGGACCCGATAAATAAAAGGAATCTGTTTCCAACTCATGTCTTCAGAAACAACCCGGTTGGCAGCGATCATAAACTCTTCTATTAGCTGTTCAGCAATACCATGTTCCTCCATCCTGATTTCCACCGGTTTACCCATTTCATTTAAAATAACCCTCACTTCTGGAAATTGAAAATTGATACTCCCCTTTTCAAATCTTTCCTGGCGTAATTTTTCCCGCAACTGATTCATCAAATGCAACTGGGGCAGAAAATCCTCATACTTCTTTTCCACTTCAGGATTCCTGTTAACCAGGATTTCCTTTACCACAGTATAGGTCATCCGGTATTTACTCCTTATAACTGAAGGAGTAATCTCATATTCCAGCAATTTAAAGGGTTCCAGCTGATAGCTTATAAACACTGAAAGGGTTAAACGGTCTTCTCCCGGATTAAGACTACAGATACCATTGGACAGCTTCGGTGGTAACATGGGTATAACCCTGTCAACCAGATAGATACTGGTTCCCCGTTCCAGGGCCTCTTTATCCAGGGCAGTACCTTCTTTTACATAATGGGAAACATCTGCTATATGCACACCCAGACGGACTTTCCCCTCACCCAGGTCCTCCATAGATACTGCATCATCCAGGTCTTTGGCATCTTCACCATCAATGGTTACCATGGGAAGCTCCCGCAGGTCCTTCCTATTAACCAATTCTTCTTCTAAGACCTTGTCTGGTATCTTATCCAGTTCAACTTCAACCTCTACCGGAAAGGAGCGGGGTAAATCCAACTGCCGGATAATACTCTCAATATCAACACCTGGGGCTCCCTTATCACCCAGAATCTCGACAATTCTTCCTTCTGGATTCCTGTTTTTTTCTGGCCAGCTGACAATCTCAGCAACAACTTTTTGATCCTGTTTTGCCCCATTTATCCCTTCCTTGGGGATGAAGAGGTCATAAAACAAACGCTTATTGTCAGGAACTACAAAACCAAAATATTTGCTCTTTTCAAAATTACCTACAATCCTCTTATTGGCCCTTTCCAGGATTTTTACAACTTCTCCTTCCTGGCGTTTGCCCCTGGTTCCAGAGATTAACCTGACCAGTACCTTGTCATTATGCATGGCTCCCTTCAGGTTTTCCCTGGCAATAAAGATATCCTCCCTGGCCGGGTCCTCTGCTATCAGAAAACCAAATCCCTTCTGATTTCCGTCTATTCTTCCCACTATAAGATCCATCTTTTCTGGAAGACTGAAACGGCCATTACTGCTTTTGTAGATAGCCCCCTCTTTAACCAGGTCTTTCAACAATTTACTCATTATTTCCCTTTGTTCCCTGGGAACATTAAATTCCCTCATCAATTCTTTTTCTGTCAAGGGACGGTAGGTTTTATTTTTCATAAAATCCAGCAGTCTATCTCTTGCACCCATTATCTAACCACCTTTTTAAATAAATTAGGATTTACAATTTTATTAGTATAAATATATCATTTCCCCTACTGCAGCTTATTATTATCCTTACAGGCCAAGTTCTTTGCTGATCTCCTGCATTGCCGCTAATGAAAGAGCAACAAATTCTTCCAGCTCCAGGCCCATTTCAATACAGGAAGCAATAGCCTCCCGGTCAGCTCCCCTGGCAAAAGATTTCTCGCCATAACGGTTCAAAACAAAATCAACATCAATGGAACTTAACTTCTTATCAGGATGTATTAAGGCTGCGGCAACAATTAAACCTGTCAATGGGTCACTGGCATATAAGGCCTTATCAATCAGCCTGACCCTTGGCAAACCATGGATAGCATTATGGGCTTTTACTGCATAGATTAGCTTTTCATCCAATCCCAATTCTGCCAGCATCTCTGCCCCCAGCAAACTATGTTGCTCTGGTTCCCTGGCAGTTTTATCATAATCAATATCATGTAGTAAACCAGCCAGGCCCCATATTTCTTCATCTTCTCCAAAATAACCGGCCAGCTTTCTCATCACTGCTTCTACTGCCAGGCAATGTTTTATCAGATTTTTATTATGTAAATTCTCCTCAAGTACTGCATATGCTTCTTCCCTCTTCATCAATAAAACACCCCTATCTTCCTGCTTATTTAAAAACCCTCCAGGAAAGTCCTTCCTGGAGGGTTCATATATCCTAATTCAGTAAAGCAAGGGCCACTGAAGTGATCATGAAAAGAATCGCAAAAATTGTGGTCAGGCGACCTAATTTTTCATCTAAGCCCTTCTTTTTTCCAAAAATGTGAGTTGCTCCACCATCAATGGCTCCAGATAAACCTGCACTTTTCCCGGACTGGAGTAATACACCTAAAATAACACCCAGGGCTATAATTAAGTGCAAAACTTTAAGTAATACTACCACTTGGCTCACCTCCAGAACTATACCTTATACAGATACTTCCATCTTCAATTAATAAAAAATTAAGACCGTACTTACAGACAAATATATTTTAACACATAAATCTAAAAAGTACAACAAACACTTTATTATTCTTCCTATTTATTTCTATACTTCTTCCAGTAAAAGATCAGCCAGGGAGTTTAGCTTATCTCTGCTTTTTTCCAGATTTATTACCTTGACCAGGAGTTTTTCCCTGATACCCTCTCCTATATTATTTAATAGCCTATCCTTAATTTTTAAACATTCTTCTTCATTAACCCTATAAAGCAGTAGTAAGATACTGTTTTTATCCCAATGGCAAAAAACATCTCCTTCCCTTAATTTCTTGCGGCAGAGATGAAATAAATATTGTTTCATCTCCCTGAAAAACCTTCCGGTAATCTGGATATGGAGCAAAAAAAAGTCTTCCTGATACCTTGCCCGCCTTTTTAAAGCTAATTTATATAATAATAGGAAAAGCTCCCGGTCACAGAGAAAGGGGCCATTATTTTCTTCAATATCATCAAAACCACCGGAAGCAATTAACTTATTATCTTTTTCAAAAAGATTATGGAATTTTTGCGCTGGTTCCAGCCCATATTCCTGGGCAATAAAGCGGGAATAATCCTGATAATACCTGGTGGCTTCAGCCAACTTACCAGCTTTAATCAACAAGCTGATTAAAAGATAATAAAGGTCTTCATCATAAAGTTTATACCTTAAGCTTTTTTTACATATTTCAATAGCTTCTTCATACTTATTCCCGCCCTCCAGAATTCTAATGGCATTGGTAATAAGTTGTGTATAGATATCTATATAATATTCACGAATAGGCATAGTCCAGTCTTCATAAAGATCATCCACCAGAAAATGATCTCTATAAAGAGCCAGTGCTCTCTTATATTTTTCCAGGGCCTTTTCTGGCTCCTTTTCCTCCAAAACAAGTCCCTGCTGGCATAAATCCTCCATCTCCTGGCAATCAATTTTTTTAACAATACTTTTATCAAAATAATAATAGCCTTGCCTATAATAAATGAATTTTTCCTTTTGATTATTGGCATACTTTCTTAATTTCTTTCTAATATAAGATATTGCCACATGTAAATTATATAATTCACAATCCTCAGGCCAGAAAAGTTCCAGCAAAAAATCCCTGGAAAGCCTTTTACCTGGATGAAACATTAAGTACTTTAATAGAGCTAAGGACTTTTTCGACTTCCAGCTATCAATATCCACTGGCTCTCCATTGATTACAATCAGAAAACCTCCCAGAAAAAAAAGTTCCAGTGATAGATTATAGTCAGAAGGCATTTTCCACCCTCCCTATTTGTACTAATCAACCCTATTACTATATTCTTTTATATTCTGAATATTCCTTTATTATTTCCATATATTTCTATCACTGGCTGGTTTTTATTCAACATAAATTGTATAGGTACTGTTTTGAATGCTATTATTTACACTCAAGACTTCTATTACAGCATTATATTCCCCTTCTTCCAGTTTACCTTTAAAGACTCCTTTAAAGAACACCTCTTTACCTGGAAATAAAAGCCCCTCTATCAAATCTTCAGATTCTAATTCTATTTCCCCCAGAGACTCCTGGGCTTTATTCAATAAATTTAATTTTACTCTAGGCTTCAAATGTACCTGGCCTATATTTTTTAAGAGGAGGAGAAAAGCCTGTTCCTCCTGGTTGATAAATTCAAATCCCTTAATCTGGGTCTCTAATCTACCATCCTTACCTACCAGGCAAGAAATAGGTATTATTTTTTCATCCAGGAGATTTATGAGGGATTCATCTTCATAAACCTTTAGCTTCAGCAGGGCATAATAGCCACCTTCTGCTGCATCAATCGGTACCTGAAGGATCTTTAAAAACTGCCTGGATTGGCGGGGTAAAAGGGCCAGCCTGTCATCAGCATGTAATCTTAACCAGGGTATGAGGGAAAATTTATAATCTTCCTCTATATCCAGGACTTCTGTCTTGATATAAATACTTTCCCGGAAAATATTCTTGATTTCAAAGGTCTCAGTATATCTCTGGCCAGGCTTTAACTTAATATTAACCATTTCTGGTTTAAGAGTAAAATATTTATTTAAGGCCTGAACCGGTTCTGGAAACTGGCCTGGCAAAATTCTAATATCATTTACAAAGGTCACCTTACCCCTTTCCCCATAAGACATTAAAGCCCTCAGCTCATAATTGCCTGGATATAAATAGTTTTCCGGCTTCCCGATAAATAAGACCCTGGAGCCAGGGTATATTCTGGTAAAATCCCTCTGATTTCTTTCTGCTGCTATTGTACGCAGGACCAGCCGCTCTACCAGACTCCGATTTTCATCCCTGATTGTTACCTCTACTCCGGCCAGATAATCCAGTTGGGAGTTGTTTTCTACCTCCGCTACCAGGACCTGGTTTCCATTTTCATCCTTCTCCAGTTGGAGAAAGTTTATCCTGCCTCTTTCCCGTAGATTTGGGCCATCAACCCTTACAATCAGGCGGACAGCATACCTGACAATTAATGAAATACCATCTCCAGTTTTACTGGCTTCTGGTTCCACCATTAAGATAATAACATAAGAACCTGGCCGGGTACCAAAAGGAACCCCGATACTGCCCTTTAATTCTACTTCCCCTTCAACCGGTACCAGGATATTATTCTTCTCCAGCTCTACCCAGCCCATCTCTGGAAAAGTCTCCAGATCGCCTACTCTATAGGCCAGATTACCGGTAAAATCCTGATAAGACTGATAAATAGATATGGAAACACTTTCTTCCATGCCGGAAGAACTCAATATTAAGCTAAAATCTTTTCTTTCCCCTGGGGTCATAGTAAAATCCAGGGTTAAAGGTTGTACACCTATAGCCATGGCTGATAAACTAAAGAAAATCATAAAGAGGAAAAATAATATGATACCAGAAAAATATTCTAATCGACGCAAAATTCTTCCCTCCCCATTAAGAGATAAGTAATAAGTGGCTGCCGGAATAATTCCGGCAGCCAAGCCAGCTGCTTTATTAAGAATCTGCAGAAACTGTCAGTCTTATTTCACCTTCATAATTTCCTGCCTTAACTGCAGAGATATTCTCCCTTATTCCCGCAAAGCCAAAGACCTGGAAGGCATAGACACCTTTGTCATTAATTCCAGTATAAACCTGTGCGCTTTGTACCTTCTCTGGACTTGGCCAGATTACACCGGTAACGAGGTCCAATAAATGATCAAGCCAGTCTGGCCTGATATCAAATTCTGGTCCTCTGGGTATATCGGAACTATCGCCAAAATAACCAATCTCCTGTACTGGTATTAACTGCAGTGGTGGTGTCGCTGGGAAGAAAGGAATACGTGGTAATCTTATAGGTATATCATTGACCCCTGCAGCTTTGAATGCCCAATAGGTTGTAGGCAGTGTAGTTGAACCATCAACATGGGTCAAGGGTGTACCTTCAAAAGTAAGATTAACCGAACAGTTTGTTTCTACCAGGAAGCAATTGGAATCCTGGATACGGCTCCGCTGATCCGGATTACCTGTAAAATGTCCAAAATTCATTTCTGGCTCTACTTCAAACCACTCATCTTCCAGTGGGATGGTCCAAAATGATTTTGTTACTTCATACTGCAATTTCTGCGGAACAACCGCTGCATAGGGGCCTACATTAGCAATAACCTCAATCTCGTCCTTGATAGCACCTATGCTGCCCTGATTATCTGCAAAAACCAGAGAAGAAACAAGGAGAAACATTAATGATATGAATATAATAGATCTTTTCATAACTCTATACACCTCCTCTTTTTTCTAATTTATTTTACTCTGCAGCAGCTACAGTTAGATAAATTGTGGAATTGTACTCACCAGCTGCCTGGTCAGAGATATTTCCTAAAGTAGCAGCAGCAGTAATGTTATAGACAACTACGCCATCAATATAATCCTGTATGTTCCTGATAACCTTATCATCACCATTGGCTCTTTCTGTACTGTAAGTTAACAATGCACTATCATTGCCAAGTTTAAACAATTCATAATCTACGGCAATAAAATCCCGGCCATTTGTCAGGGCATCTGCCTTGAAGGAAAGATCAATCAGGCAGTTAGACTCTACTGTAAAGATATTATCATCATCCCGGGCAACTTCTCCTGCTTTACCGATCAGGGATAGGTTTACAAATGTATCACCTACCAGGATCTCTGCATATTTGCCAACAGAAGCCTTGACAGGTATTTCTGCTCCTATACTACCCAGAATACCCTCAGCAGCAAAGGAAAAAACACTGATACCTAACAACAAACTTAAAACCAAGACAGCAAGAAATATTCTCTTCATAATCCTACCTCCATTTTTTTGTTTTTATACCTCACCAACTAATAAACTAGCCCTTTAGTCCTTCCTCTCTCACCCCCTTTTAATAATTATTACTCCAGCTTAAATATTAATTTTGCACCTGCATATTCTCCAGCCTTATCAGCAAGGCTATTATCTATTAAAAGCTGGATAAGGAAATCTTGCACCCTATTTCTGTTTCCAGAACTGAGAAGTAAGCCTTCTTTCTTAAATGGTACTGGTTCTTCCCCATTAACAGATATTAATAGTTTTTCCAGGGGAATTACGGGTAATTTCTCATTTCCCCCTACTAAGCCATCTTCCACCATGGTCAGGGGATTACAATAGGCCTTTAAAGACCAGCCAGGATAATTTGTTCTAACCTCCACCAGAAAGGCTTCTTCTCCATATCTACCTGGACCAGAGTTAATCCTGAAATGAATATTTTCTTTATGGACAAGGATTTTGGCCAATTCTGGATGAAATAATTTCAGATTTAATACTGGATTAATTTCCGGATCACAGCCAGGCCTTAGATTTATTGGATAATAAGCACTGACATAGGACAAATCTTCAGCCAACCGTAACACTAGAACTTTTTCCCTGTGCCGGGAATTTAACTCAAGATCAATTTGTTCAAAAGGCAGAAAAAATTCCCCGCTTTTAATTAATAATTCAGGAGCTTCTCTGGCAGGAGAGGATATCTTATAGATAAGCTGGTGTTTTTCAACACCATCCTTAAGCCTGAACCTTATTAAAGCCTCCCTGTCATCAGGTCTGGAATAAAAAACACCAAGCTCCAGAATATCGTTCTCATAAGTCCAGTCCTGTCTATAATTATCCAGATTATATTCGCCTGCCTTAACTATCAAGACAAGCCCTATAAATAAGATAATTGTGCTGATCACTTTTTTTCTCAGTTAAACCACATCCTTAGGAGGAAATTATTTATTGTATATAAGTCCCAGGTAATAGTCTTCCTCTTGCCAGACTAAAGACAGATCTATAAGGGGTGTAAGCTCATAATCTATTTTTATGGTATTGGTAATTTCTGAATTCCAGTGGCTACCTATATAGCTGATTCCAAAAGCCTTTTTCTCATATGACAGTTGGATTTCTGTTACTGGCTCCTGTCTATTAAAATCATTCAGGTCATAGACCAGAGGATAAAAAGACAGCTGCCATTTAAAGTCAGCAGAACAGTTTATACTGTCTCTCAAACCCAACATTAGATATGGTTCTGCCTTTTTTTCAATTAATACAGAGCCCAATAACTCATTTTTTTCATTAAAGCTTTTATCAAAAACTGCCTGGTAATTGAGAGTTCCATCATTACTGAATAGGGCAAGCTTTAATTTCTCTCCACCTGTATCCCTCTTATACTCAACCCCTCCACCAGTATTGCCTAAATAAAAAGCAATTTGACTTTTGGACTCAATAAGCTTATCCAGTGAAAACAATTGATTTATGCCTTTAATATTATTCATGACCAGTATAGGGGCTGTCCCTCTTAACATTTCTGGATAAAGACTCCTGGCCTCAATAAACAAGGCAAAATACCTGTATTGATTCTCCTTCTTACCCTCCTGGAGTTGTTTCAAAATAAATACAGGTTCAGTACTTTTACCCGCCAGCCAGACCTCTGTTTCTACACTGGCCACATTGCCAGATTTATTTTTATATTCCAGCTCCACTGCTGTAAGAATCTTTTCTTCACTTATAGTTAGCTCCAGAGGTTTTAAAAGAATACTAAAATAAGCCGGTGATTCTCTGTTTTTATCATTGAGCAGAGTATTATTTACCCTGATTATTCCTTCCTTGTTAGGTACGGTAATTAGCCAGGAACTATAGTCATTTCTTACCTGCCTTCCTTCCTGGAAATTCACCAGGTCCAACTGTAGATCTGACCAGATGCTGCTGATAACTTCCTGATCTGCAAAGAGCTGCCATTCCTCTTCTTCAACATTATCTTCCCAGGACAGGATATATTCCAGTTCATTGATTGTCTTCCAGGATAATTCCTCCATCTTCAATAAGTAAAAAACCATTGGTGATTCTACCGTATATTTCCTATATTCCCAGCCAGGCTCAAGCAATTCAATGGCTGCTTCTTTTGTAAGGCTTATCTCTCCCGGCAACATGAAAAAAGCAAGAAAGAGAAATACAAGAATCAGTCTAGTTTTCTTCATAAAAACAATCATCTCCTACCTGATAATCGGTGTCACAAAGACCAGCAATTCTCTTTCGTTTTCTTCTTTGTTTTCGCTTCTAAATAACCACCTGACTAAAGGAATATCTCCCAGTAAGGGTACCTTTCTGGTAGAATCTGAATCCCTCTTTAAAGTCATTCCTGCCAGACAGACTGTTTCCCCATTTTTTATCTGTAAGCTAGTTTTCAATGAATTTTCCTTAACAAGCAAATTGGGATTTGCTTCATTAATAAAGTGGCTAATAACAGGGGCTAATTCCAGGTATACCTGATCTTCCCCAATTATTCTGGCCATAACCTCCAGTTCTACACCCACCTTTACTTCTTCGGCCCTGGTACTGTTGTAGCTCTCATTATGTATAAAAATAACCTGCTCTTCACCTATAAAAAACCTGGCTGAACCTCCATCACTGACCAATATATATGGGTTTGCTTCTATGGAAGCCAGCTGTTCTTCTTCCATTAACCTCAATTGCGAAAGCAAATGTCCATATAGGTCTGTTTCTACCCTTAATAAGTTGTCCCTGGAACTGTAAGCAATAGTTCTATCAACATCCTCCCCACTGGTAAATTGAAATAAGTTTATTCCCAAATCACTGGCTATTTTGCTATCTACTTCAGTTACCAATAATCTTATTTCAATCTGTTTCCTGGGCTTATCTATACTTCTGATATATTCCTTAATTCTTTCCAGCTCTTTGGGGGCTGCATTTATGGTCAGGACATTGTTCTCCCGCTCACCTCTAACATAGTTTGTTAAAAAAGTGGGAAGGAGATTAAAAACCTCTTTTACTGTGATATTTTCCAGCTGAATTACCTCAAAGTCACTCAAATCACTGAAACTAACATTCCTGGGATCTGCCAGGCCCACTAGATAATAATCCTCTATCTTCCTGAAGGTAAAACCACCAGATGATAGAATCATATTCAGGGCCTTTTCCAGAGGTACATCCCTAAGATCTACTGTAATGACTCCATTTACTGTCTGATCTGCAATTATATTTATACCGGTCTGGATTGATAACTCATGAATGGCATCTCTAAGATCTGTTTCATAAAACATGGCATTTACCAGGGGTCCCTCTTCTGCCTTCATTACAAAAGAAATAGCTAGCAAAAATACTAATAACACAATAAATCTGTTCTTTTCAATATATTTCATAAGTGCCTCCTTTCTCTTTATACTGCAACAACAGTATCTACTGAAAAATTATAAACCCTTTTTCTAAAAGAATTCTAAAACAAAATCCTGGCGTTCTCCTTCTAAAGATGTGTATTTAAGGGAATTATTGTTAATTTCTTTATTATTATTTACCAAAAAAGGCAAGTTTATAAATAATTTCATTGATTCTGTATTTTTTTATTACTATTTTTTTAGAAAAAAAGCCCCAACTTTAAAAAAGTTGGGGCAAAAGCCTTCTCCGGACACATAAAAAATACCTCCAGGTAGAAAATCTAAATAAAATTAGACTCTCTACTCTGGAGGTATCACCTCAAAAACTTATTTAAATATTTATTATTTTTTCAGATTGTAGAAAGCGGATTTGCCAGCATACTCAGCTGCATCTCCTAATAACTCTTCTATCCTTAAGAGTTGATTGTATTTTGCAACCCTTTCAGAACGGGCTGGAGCACCGGTCTTAATTTGGCCAGCATTTAAGGCCACTGCCAGGTCAGCAATAGTTGTGTCTTCTGTTTCTCCAGAACGGTGGGAGATAACAGCAGTATAACCAGCTTTTTTGGCCATTTCAATGGCATCTATGGTCTCGGTCAGTGAACCAATCTGATTAACTTTAATCAGGATTGAGTTAGCTACACCTTTTTCAATACCCCTGGCCAATCTCTCTGTATTTGTAACAAAGAGGTCGTCTCCAACCAGTTGTACCCTGTCACCTATCCTGTCAGTCATCATCTTCCAGCCTTCCCAGTCATCTTCAGCAAGGCCGTCCTCGATGGAGATAATTGGATACTTGTTAATCAATTCTTCATAGTAGGAAACCATTTCTTCAGAAGTAAGAACTTTTCCTTCACCCTCCAGGTGATATTTACCGTCTTTATATAACTCTGTAGCAGCAACATCAAGGGCGATCAGGATATCATCTCCAGGCTTATAGCCAGCTTTTTCTGTAGCTTCGATAATTACAGCAATAGCCTCTTCATTTGAAGAAAGGTCAGGAGCAAAACCTCCCTCATCACCGATACCGGTATTTAAGCCTTTTTCATTAAGAACTGCCTTCAAGTTATGATAAACTTCAGCACACATTCTTAAGGCTTCAGCAAAGGAATTGGCACCAACAGGCATAATCATAAATTCCTGGATATCTACGTTATTATCAGCATGTTCCCCACCATTTAAGATATTCATCATGGGAACAGGCAGGACTTTAGCATTTACTCCACCCAGGTAGTTATAAAGAGTAAGGCCAGTAGCATCAGCAGCAGCCTTGGCAACTGCCAGGGAAACACCCAGAATGGCATTAGCGCCAAGCTTTCCTTTATTGGCAGTACCATCCAGCTCGATCATAGCCTTATCAATAGCTATCTGATCCAGGGCATCCATGCCAATTATTTCGGAAGCAATGTCTTCATTAGCATTTTCAACGGCATTCTGGACACCTTTACCCAGGTAACGGTCTCCACCATCTCTTAACTCTACAGCCTCATGAGCTCCTGTTGAAGCACCAGAAGGTACAGAAGCCCTGCCAAAAGAACCATCTTCCAGTAAAACATCAACTTCTACAGTTGGATTACCGCGGGAATCCATTACTTCCCTTGCAAATACATCAATAATAGTTGTATCCATATTATCAACCTCCATATTTATTCTTAAAAGGTAATTATCCTTAGACTGGCTTTTTACTCCTCCTTATAGAGCAGAACCTCCCCGGTCATTTCTTCCGGTTTTTCTATACCCAGTAAATATAAGATAGTTGGAGCAATATCAGCCAGCTTACCATGCTTAACCTTTACCCCTTCCGGTCCGCCAATATAAATTAAAGGTACAGGACTGGTTGTATGGGCTGTAAAGGGTTCACCAACATCATCCAGCATCTGCTCTGCATTGCCATGGTCAGCAGTTAATAAAATCTGGCCACCTTTCTCCAGTATGGCAGACACGATTTTACCAACACACTCATCCACTGTTTCCACTGCTTTTATGGCTGCATCAATAAAACCAGTATGGCCTACCATATCGCAATTGGCGAAATTGAGAATAATAACATCATATTTATCCTCAGCCAGTTTCTCCAATAAAGTATCAGTAACTTCATAGGCACTCATTTCTGGTTTCAGGTCATATGTAGCTACTTTAGGTGAAGGAATCAAGATCCTGTCTTCACCGGGATAGCTTACCTCTACTCCTCCATTAAAGAAGAAGGTTACATGGGCATATTTCTCTGTTTCTGCTAGACGCAACTGTTTCAAGTTGTTTTTACTCAAAACTTCCCCTAAACCATTCTTGATTTCCATTGGAGGAAAAGCGACAGGAAGAGGAAATTCCTCATCATATTCTGTCAGGCAGATATAATAAAGATTCTCAGGATGTGCTGCCGGCCGCTCAAAGCCCTCGAATTCTTCCAGGGCCAGGGCTCTGGTCAATTGTCGGGCCCGGTCTGCCCTGAAATTATAAAAGACTATGGTATCACCACTGCCAATAGTAGCAACAGCCTGATCATCTTCCTTAATTACAACAGGAAGGACAAATTCATCATTAACACCTTCTGCATAGGAGTCCAGTATAGCCTGATAAGGATCAGTAGCTGTCTTGCCCTCAGCCAGTACCAGGGCATCATAGGCCTTTTTGGTTCTCTCCCAGCGGTTATCTCTATCCATAGCATAATAACGGCCACTGACAGTAGCTACTTTACCTACCCCTATCTCCTCTATCTTTTCTAATAAATCCTGCATATAGTTTGCGCCGCTTTTCGGTAAAGTATCCCTGCCATCAAGAATAGCATGAATATAAACCTTCTCCAGGCCATATTCTTTGGCCATTTTCATCAAACCATAAAGGTGATCAGTATGACTGTGGACACCACCTGGAGACAAAAGGCCAATCAAATGCAGGGCAGTATCATTATCTACAGCATTTTGATAACCTTGCTTTAAAACCTGGTTTTCAAAGATAGTTCCATCTTTAATGGCCTTATTGATCCTGGTATAATCCTGATAAACAATCCGGCCTGCTCCCAGGTTTAAATGGCCAACCTCCGAATTACCCATTTGTCCCTCCGGCAGCCCCACAGCCTCACCAGAGGCATCCAGGGTATTCATGGGATAATCAGCCATCAGTTTGTCCAGAACAGGAGTCCTGGCCGCACTTACTGCATTCCCTTCTTTATTATCATTAAGTCCATATCCATCCATTATAATTAAAGCAAGTGGTCTTGGTCTATCCATTTCTTTCACCCCTTTCTTTATCCAAAATCAATATCTCCTGCTATGTTTTCCTCTGCCATTCTTATCTTTAAAATTATTAAAAGCCTAAATTTATTTTCAATCATCTTGCCCCTTCTACTATCTTTACAAAGGAATCAGCATCAAGGCTGGCTCCACCAACTAAGGCACCATCAATTTCAGGCTGGGCCATTAATTCTTCAATATTAGAGGGGTTGACACTACCACCATATTGGATCCGGACCAGATCCGCTGCTTCAGCAAAATCCTCTCTAACCAGATCCCTGATGGCCTTAATTACCTCATTGGCATCTTCAGCAGTAGCAGTTCTTCCTGTACCTATAGCCCAGATTGGCTCATAGGCAATCACGGTCTCTGCTACCTGTTCTTTGCTTAAACCTGCCAGATCAGCTTTAATCTGTCCTTTTACTTTTTCCAGGGTCTGGCCAGCCTCCCTTTCTTCCAGGGTTTCCCCTACACAGACAATTGGCTTCAGGCCATATTTGAAGGCAGCTTTTACCTTTCTATTAACATCTTCATCACTTTCCTGGAAATATTCCCTTCTTTCAGAATGCCCAATAATTACATATGTAGCACCTATTTCCTTCAACATGGGGCCAGCTACCTCGCCAGTATAGGCACCAGACTCTTCCCAATGCATATTCTGGGCACCTAATTTAATATTACTATCAGCGATTATCTCGTAAACCGGAAGCAGATTTACAGCCGGTGGACAGACTGCTATTTCTACATCATCAATACCAGCTACTTTATCTTTTAATTGGTTAACCAGTTCCTTAGCTTCATTCAAGGTCTTGTTCATCTTCCAGTTACCAGCAATAAGTGGTTTCCGCACCTGATTCACCTCCACAGGCTAAATTTTATTACTTCTGCCTTATTATAATATAGCATAATACTATCTTTTACAATGTAAAACACATTACTTTTTTAGAATTGCCAGTCCCCATATTCATTGGGACCTGAATATTAGTCTAAATCATCCAGAGCTTCTACACCTGGTAAAGGCTTTCCTTCAAAGAACATCAGGGAGGCTCCACCACCGGTAGAAATATGGGTCATCTTATCTTCCAGGCCAGCCTTTTTGATGGCTGCTGCAGAATCTCCACCACCAATAATGGTCCTGGCCTTGCTTTCAGCCATAGCTTCGGCAATTGCAAAGGTTCCTTTTGCGAAATTATCCAGTTCAAAAACACCAATAGGACCATTCCAGATAACAGTCCTGGCATTTTTAATTATTTCAGAGTATTTTTCAATGGTTTTTGGCCCACCGCTATCCAGGGATTCCCAATCAGCTGGAATATTATCGATGGTCACGGCCTTGAAGTTGGCATCATTACTGAAATCATCTGCAACAACAACATCTACAGGCAAGACTAATTCTACACCCTTTTCTTCAGCTTCCTTTAATAATTCTTTGGCCAGATCCAGCTTATCTTCTTCTACCAGGGATTTACCAGTCTCATATCCCTTAGCCCTGATAAAGGTATTGGCTATACCTCCACCTACCAGGAGATAATCGATTTTATCCATCAAGTTACGGATAACACCAATCTTATCTGAAACCTTGGCACCACCCATAATGGCTACAAAAGGATGTTCCGGATTTTCCATAACATCCCCAAGGGCTTCCAATTCTCTCTGGAGTAAAAATCCAGCTACTGCAGGCAAGTGTTCAGCAACTCCTACAGTAGAGGCATGGGCCCTATGTACAGTACCAAAGGCATCACTGACGAATACATCAGCAATACTGGCCAGTTTTTTTGCAAAATCAGGATCATTCTTGGTTTCTTCTTTGTAGAAACGGGTATTTTCCAGAACCAGAACATCCCCATCCTGCATATTATTTACAGCTTCTTCTACCTCTGGCCCGATACAATCATCTACTTTGCTTACTTCCTTATTCAATAATTCAGCCAGCCTCTGGGCAACAGGATCCATCCGGTAAGCCTCATTAACCTCTCCTTTGGGTCTGCCCAGATGGGACATTAAAATAACCCGGGCCCCTTCATTGATTAAATACTGAATAGTTGGTAAGGCAGCCTGGATTCTGGTATCATCAGTTATTTGCCCATCTGCCAGAGGGACATTAAAGTCAACCCTGACCAGGGCCTTTTTCCCTTTAAAATCAAAATCCTTTAAGGTTTTTTTCCTCATATTAACACCTCCATAGTTTAGCGGCACTTGCAGAAGCTTCTTCTGCTTAAACTTTCTAACAATCTAGCCTGATTTCAAAAGAACAGGTAGAAATCATTTCTCCAGATAGAGAAATCTGATTTCTACCATGCTCATTAACAGGTCATGCTCAGCTTATTTTCCTAATTATAGGCCTTTGCTGGCAATATATATAGCAGTATCTACAATCTTCTGGGCATAGCCCCACTCATTGTCATACCAGGACAGTACTTTAACCATGTTACCATCCATTACAGTGGTATAATTGGCATCAAAGATTGAGGTATGGGCATTACCCTTAATATCAGAAGAAACGATAGGATCTTCATTGTAGAGCAGAACACCCTTCATTGGGCCTTCAGCTGCTTCTTTAACGGCAGCATTAACTTCCTCTGGTGTAACATCTCTGCTTAAGATAGCAGTTAAGTCAACCAGTGAACCGGTTGGAACAGGAACCCTTACTGCCATTCCGTGGAATTTACCCTTTAATTCAGGTAGAACCAGGGCAACAGCTTTAGCAGCACCGGTAGTTGTTGGAACCATGTTTATAGCACCGGCACGTCCCCGGGTAATAGCCTTAAATGAAACAGGAGCATCAAGGATTTTCTGATTTCCGGTATAGGCGTGAATTGTTGTCATTAAACCTTTCTCAATACCGAACTTATCATTTAAAACTTTAGCTACTGGAGCCAGACAGTTAGTTGTACAGGAAGCCATGGAAATAATATGATGATTAGCTGGATCATATTTATCCTGGTTTACACCCATTACAATGGTAATATCTTCATTTTTAGCTGGAGCAGAAATGATTACTTTCTTGGCACCTGCATCTAAATGTTTTTTAGCATCTTCAGCATTTGTAAAGAAACCAGTTGCTTCAATTACTACATCTACTCCTAATTCACCCCAGGGCAGGTTAGCAGGATCTTTTTCTGCATAAACCTTTATTTCCTTACCATTAACAATAACACTATCTTCTGTAAAATCTACATCTGCATCAAAAGTACCATAATTGGAATCATATTTCAGCAGATAAGCCAGAACCTGTGGGTCAGTCAAATCATTAAAGGCCACAAATTCTACATCAGGATTGTTGTAATATCCCCTGAAAGCACGACGACCTATAGCACCAAAACCATTAATAGCAACTTTTACACTCATGTTATCTTCCTCCATTTAAATTTTTTTAGCCTTTAGGCTATTATTTTAATATTATCAACTAGCTAATTAAAAGTATATATGTATATCCACAATTTTACAAACTAATTCCCTATCTCACCCCCTTTAAATACAAAATCTCTCTGGCAGTTGCTTCATCAGTAATCAATAAATTATGGTAAGCAGGTGAAATTACTGACAAGATGGCCCTGGCCTTATCTGGCGGGCCAGCAACAACTATCACCTTTTCTATTTCCTTCAAGTCTTCCAGGTGTAAGCCTACACTGGTAGTTACATGAACCAGTTCCCCTGATTGATTAAAATAATACCCCAGGGCCTCAGCTACAGCTCCCTTGTCTATTAATTTCTGAATCTCTTCCCGGGACATATCCCTTCTGGCAGCCATAACCTCGGCACTCCCTACCCCATGGATCAGGATATTAGCCTTTTTTAAGCAATTTAAAACCCTTTGAATTGAGGGCTCTGCAATTAATCTATCTACATTCTCTTCTTTTATTGAATCAGGTATATGTAAGAGGTGGTAACGGCCGCCCAGTTTGTTGGCCAGGGTAGCTGCTATAGTATTAGCCTGAATTTCAACCTCTTCCCCCAGGCCTCCCCGGCCTGGAACTACAGTAATATCCATTGCTCTCTCATTTTCTCTCATGGCATTGGCTACCTGGGCCAGGGTTGTTCCACCGGTAACTGCCAGTATATCTCCATCTTTCAGCATTTTACATAATAACCTGGCAGCATAACGGCCTATCTCCTGAATGGTAGTAGAAGTTTCCAGTCCACCAGAAACAATATGGACTTCTTCTATTCCCAGGCAATCCTTCACTTCCTGCTCCAGAGCCTTGATATCTTTAAGCTCTTTCATGTACTTATCCAATTCAGGCAGAAAATCTGAACCCAAGTCTGTCATCACTGTTCCAGAACGGTTTACTTTAATCAGGCCTCTACCACACAGAAAGTCTAATTCTTTTCTCACCAGTCTTTCACTGATATTGGTTTTTTCTGCCAGGGCCCTTCTGCCGATAGGTTGGTTATAATAAATGTTACGTAATATAGTATACCGATTTTCCGCTATAGATATTAATTCAGGCACCAATTTTTCCTGGATTTTAAAAAGATATTTCACAGCCCCTACCTCCATTAGATGGGAACGTTATTATCCCGTTAGAACATTTATGTCCCGCCCTTTTGAAAAAATATTTTTACCACTATAATATATTCTATATAACTCTCAAAAATCCTTTATTTTTTTCTCCTATTTATAGATTTTTTTCTTCTCTTTTCTTCATCACCCTGATCTCATCAGCTACCTTCTTGATACGGCGCATCCGGTGATTAACTCCTGATTTACTAATCTTTGGTGATAATAAGTCCCCCAGTTCTTTTAAACTGGCATAGGGATATTCCTTTCTTAAATAGGCTATCTCCTGTAAGCTTGCCGGCAGGGAACTAATACCTCTTGTAGCCTCTATTAGCTCAATATCCTCTATTTGTTCCAGTGCAGCAGTAATGGTCTTGTCCATATTGGCTGTTTCAAAATTAATCTTTCTATTTATATCATTCTTTAAACTCTTCACTACATATATATTTTCCATTTCCAGCAGGGCACGGTGGGCCCCAATTATGTTTAAGATAGTTGTGATATCTTCATAGTTTTTAAAATAAACAATATGCTTATTATTATGCTCAGTTAATCGGCCTTCCAGATTGAAAGAAGCCAGAAGACTGAGCAGATCCCTGGCCAGGCCCCTATGTTCACACCTGAATTCAAGGTGATAAGCACTGGCTGGATTATTTACCGAGCCTCCCCCTAAAAAAGCCCCCCTAAGATAGGCCCTCTGGTAACTCCTGTTGCTGAAAAACTCATCTTTTATCCGGAAGATAATATTATTGTGGTCATCAATAAAACCCAGCCGGGATAAAAAGGTATCCAGCCCCTGCTGTGGGGGCAAGAAAAGTTCATATATATTATGTTTACCAGCAAAGGGATAGTTTTTCCGGACTATAATCTGTATCTCTAGCCTGAACTTTTTTTTAATTACAGAATATACTTTCCGGGCCAGATCTCCCATGGTCAATTTTATATTTAAGGCAAAGCTTTTATTTATAATCTGGATAGTACCATTCATCCTGATCAGGGCAGCTAATTCTGCTATCTCTCCACTCTTAATCCTGACCAGTTCATGCTTTACGTCACCTGTAAAAGACAATCCCCCTCACCTATCCTTCATTACCCCCAGGATAACCTTGGCCAGTTCATCTGGATTATGTCTGATAAAGCCTTCCCTGGATAGTAAATTCCCCTCAATAACCTTTATGTCCAGTTCTCTAATTTTCTTTTTATCTACTTTAACCTGAAAGGCCCCTTCTTCCCTATATCTATTTATTAATTCCCGGGAACTTTCCTCTCTATTCACCACAACATAATCAAATAAGTCCCCACCAGTATGCTTATAAATAGCCTTAATATGATCACTGACAGTATAACCTGAAGTTTCACCAGCCTGTGTCATCACATTACAGACAAAGATCTTGACAGCACTGCTTTCCCTAATCTTAGCAGCAATATCGCCTACCAGTAAATTAGGAATAATACTGGTATACAGGCTGCCAGGCCCCACCACAATTATATCTGCTTCTTCTATGGCTTTCACCACTTCAGCAGTAGACTTACAGGAAGAAGGCTGTAAAAAAACCCTTTCAATTTTCTTTTTTTGTTCAGGAATAATAGACTCACCCAATAAAACTGTCTTATCCGAATAAATTGCTCCCAGCCGTACATCCTCATTGGTTGCCGGCAATACCTTGCCCCTGATGGCCAGAACCTTACTGGATTCCCTGATGGCTTCTTCAAAATCCCCCAGTATATCAGTTAAGGAAGCAATAAAGAGATTGCCGAAATTATGGCCTTCCAGGTCTCCCCCAGAATTAAAGCGGTACTGAAACAACTCCTCCATTAAGGGTTCTGTATCAGCCAGGGCTACCAGGCAATTGCGGATATCTCCAGGAGGTAAAATACCCAACTCATCCCTTAATTTACCGGAACTCCCTCCATCATCAGCAACTGTAACCACTGCTGTCAAATTACTGGTATAATTCTTCAAACCCCTTAATAAATTTGATAAACCGGTTCCACCACCCAGGGCTACAATCCGGGGTCCTTTCTCCAGTATTTTCCTTTCAAAGGCCTTATCCAGAAACTTATTGGCTTCCAGATGATAAAAGCCTTTTAAGGCACCTTTCAAGGAGGCAAAAACCCCCCAGATCCCCAGGATTATCAGAACAAGGGCCGCAATAAGGTCGACAAAAAAGGATAGATTGCCCACAAAAGGCAAGAGGAAGCGGATGACCATGTTTTCCAGATAACTGATTATCTGGTAACCCAGTAAAATAGAAATACCTGCACTGATTAATAAAAGGGATATAGTAAGCAATAAGATCCATCTCTTAATGCCAATCCCTGGATATAACCATTTTTTATTGGAAAAATTGATTTTCATAGACTTATCCGCCCTTAATTTATAAATAATAAAAAACCGGGCCTATCTTCTTACTTTTTTATGTCCTTATGCTCTACTACAACCCGGTAACCTTTGCGGGCTAAAAAATCCCGTAACTTGATAGCAGTAGTCACTGAACGATGCTTGCCACCAGTACAGCCAATAGCAATCATTAAATGACTCTTGCCTTCTTTTTCGTATTCCGGCAAGAGGAACTCTATGAAATCAAAGAACTTCTTATAAAACTTAGTCGACAGGGGCCATTTCATGATATATTCCTGGACCACCTCTTCTTTTCCGGTAAGATCTTTAAGGGAACTAACATAGTGGGGATTAGGCAAAAATCTCACATCAAAAACCAGGTCTGCATCCATGGGAATCCCATATTTATAACCAAAGGAAATAATGGAAATTGACAGGTTTTCTTTACCTACTTTATGGAAAGAATAGATCCGCCTTAATTCATTATAGAGATCCCTACTGACCATTGCAGAAGTATCTATAATTTTGTTAGCCTTTCCCCGGATTTCCTCTAACATGGCCCTCTCTCTCTGAATGGCATCAAGAATACGGCCTTCTTCATCCAGGGGGTGTTTTCTTCTGGTCTCTTTGTACCTTCTTACCAGAGTCTCGTCAGAGGCCTCCAGAAAGAGTATCTCATAATTAAAGCCCTGTTTTTCCAGTTGCGCTAATTCTCCAAAGAGGGAATTAAAAAACTTGCCTCCCCTGATATCAGTCACTATGGCAATCTTTTCATACTCAGAACGAAGGCACAATTCAGCGAATTTATTTATAAAGGTAGGTGGTAAATTATCGATACAGAAATAACCCATATCTTCAAAAAAATTCAAAGCCACTGACTTACCTGCACCTGACATCCCTGTTATTATTAAAAATTCCATTATGGAAACTCCTCTCTGATAATCTTATATCATTAATCTTATAATACCATTGTATAATATCAGGAAGAGAATGTAAACAGCCATACTTAGGCCAAAATTGGCAATTTATCCTTTAGTATTCTGAAAGTGGCCGGTAATACTCCAACTAATTCTCCATCCAGTTCCAGCTCCGAGCTCCCTTCATCCTCCAGTTCTAAAAGTATTTCCTCTGCCTGGAGGGAATCAACCAGGGGATGACTTAAATGGCTGCCTTTATAAGCTTTAGCCAGATTTACAATTATACCCATCTTGCTGAAGTTCTTTAATACTACTATATTTAATTTCCCACTGTCTAATTCAGCCTCAGGAGCTATCATAACACCTCCGCCAAAATACTTGCCATTGGCAATAATCACACTATTTAAGTATTGATTATACTGCTCCTGACCATCTATAATAACCCGGGTTTTTTTGTTTTTATAACTAAAGAGGGTTCTAAAAACACCAATTAAATAAGATAAAAAACCACCATAGATTTTGGAACTTTCATTAACCAATTTAGCAGTACTGGCCCCTATACCGGTATCAGCCACATTCAGGAAAAGCCTGGTCTCATTCTTGCCGGCATAATTTCTGTAACAAACCTCTGCAACATCTACTTCCCTGACCCTTTCTCTCCTGATAATATTTACAATATCCTCTATTTCCTTGCCAATACCAAAAGACCTGATAAAATCACAACCGGTTCCCTGGGAAAAGATAATTAATTTTATATCTTTAGCCAGCAAGTCTCCCTCTCTATAAAGGCCATTAATAACCTCATTAGTGGTTCCATCCCCACCTACAGCCATAATCCTGCGATAACCTTCAGCAAGGGCTGTCCTGGCCAATTCTATAGCATGGCCTGGATATTCAGTAAAACGAACCTCCAGGTCTATTCCTTCATCATGAAAAACCTGCTCATACTTTGGCCAGACCTTCCCTGTCCGGCCATTGGCAGAAACAGGATTTACAATAGCTATAATCCCCTGTGTCATATTAAACCAGTTCCTTTCCCTTTTAATTTCTCTCTCTTTATCTGCATAATATAAGCAGCTTTTTACTAATTCTTCTTTATCTGCAATTTTTCCTGCAAAATCTACATCAATTGAAAGTATTTTTTATAACCTACATAGAAAAAGTCCAGGAAGCCTGATACAGGCCCCCGAAAAATAAAAAACAGAAGAAACCAGACTCTGGTCCCTTCTGTCTCAAAAGATCCTGTCAACTATAATTTAATTATTATTTACATTCCACTAATATAATAATTTTCCCACAGTAACTAAGTATAGCTTTTCTCTAAGTACTAATTTTCCGGAGTCATTTCTTTACTCTCTGTTTCCTTCTTATCTGCTGCTTTTTCTTCAATTTTTTCATTAAGATTTGCAGCCTTACTCCTGCTTCTCATCTTTTTAATATTATCCATTATTTGAACAAAGAAAAGAGGAATCAGTGGCAAGACTATTAGTAGCAGCAACAGATACAATTTGTTACTGAATAACATTGCTTTTTCAATATCATTGAGCTGAAATATATAGATGCTGAAAATAGCAAATATGATGGTCATTAAGGCCATCAATAAGCTCATGTACTCCACCGGAACACCTTCACGGATGAGTACTGGCTGTTCTGAATCAAGGGCAGCTTTTTTACTGCTTTTCACCTTTAGATCCATTAGATTTTTACAATACAAATCCTTTTGTTCCATAGTTAAAAAAGGAGACTGCATGATATCTGTTATTATATCATCTATTAAGGACTGAATATTGTATAAATCTGCCTTATCAACATTATATTTATTGGCTGTTGAAGAAATAATTGAATTAAATAGATTTATATCAAACAAATCATCTTTAGCGATCATCGGTCTAATAGTCTGTAGTATCTCCAGATTAGCTACATACAATTTGCGTAAATAATATTTTTTCTCCTTTTTAGCAACCAGTAGGCTGGATACAAGATAGACAATCAAACCTGACAGCAGCCCTCCCCCAATTCGCAAAACCCACGGATTTGCTAACACCAAACATCCCTCCTTATATTTTTTTCATAGAAAAATATCTTTTTCTGGCTAAACTATATAATATATTATTAGAGATAATTAATAAATCTCCTTTTTACTTAAGAAAATTTCTTGTTCTTCTATAAAGTATAGCCAAAACCCAGAATAGTAAAGCTCTTAAATTCATCACCAGGGGCCATCTTTATTTCTATAGTATGCTCCCTCGCTTCATCCTCCTGGTAAAGCAGGGTAGCATTACAATGGGTCCAGTTAACCCGGCGGGGATCAAGGGTTTTAACATATTTACCATCTACATAGACCTCAGCCTTACCAAAATCAGCACTGCCGGAATCCTTAAAAACCAACATTAAACTTTTGCTGGTAATAGTCATCTTGAAACTCCCGGTACCAGAGTAGATATTATGCATCCAGTTATTGGGGAATTGGGCTGTTCCTCCAAGATCAGCATCCATCTCCACCCTCTGTAGGTCATGGTCCCGCAGGCGAAATCCCCCTGCCTCAATAGTTGCTGCCTCCGTATTGGTGTTCCTATCCAGCAGCCGTATGTTTTTAAAAGCATCCCCCAAGAGAGGTTTCTTATCTAAATTAATATCTTCTTCAGCTATTGCTGCCTTATCTGTTTCAGCAAAGAGATAGGCCAGGCAGTCAGCCATAATCCGGTGGCCAGCATTGGAAGGATGATAGATATCAGCAAAAAAATCCTCTTTGCTGATTATATTACCCTTTCCTTTTGATATATAAAACTGGTCTACCACTGCATCCTTAATACTAACCATAGGCAGATTATAGTATCTACCTATAGGGGCCAGCCGATCCTGCAGGTTCCAGTCACTCTTGAATACACTGAATAACAAGATAACTGCCGGTTTATTTTCTGCTTCAAGAATCTTTAAAACCAGGCTTTCATAAGATACCCCCCTGGTCTCATCATCGGCATCATTTACGGCAAATTCCACTACAACGATATCTGGTTCAACAGTACCATCCCTTAAGACATCCCGGTCATAACGGATAACACCTAACTGGGAAGGGGTACCACCAACACCAGCCTTGATAAAATGAATATTATCACCACCATCTTTCCCAAACATCTCTTTAAAGCGCAAATAGGATTGATAGGCATAACAATTGGTATTGATAGGACTGGCTCCTGCCCCCTGGGTTATTGAACCGCCTATATAGGCTATGGTAATCTCTTCCCCTCTTTTTGCCTTTTCTATGGCATTTTTCAGCCGCTGATTATTACCTGTACTTAATAGGGATTTAGCGATCATGGCCTGGTATTCTTCAGAAGCAAAATCTACTCCTCCACTACTGGCAGCAAAAGCCCTGATCATCCCCCCTGCAATAAGCATAACCAGTAAAAGGATAATTACTGTCCTGATTTTTTTCATTTTACTCCTCCTCTTACAACTCTTTATCCATCTTTTGCAATTCATCATTACCACCAAAGGCTATCATAATGTCTCCGGTTTCAAAGCTTAAATCTGCCAGCCTGCTTACATAAATCTCATCACCCCTCTTGACAGCCAGAACATTTATATTAAATCGATTTCTTAATTTTAATTCCTGTAGACTCTTGCCAATCATACTATCCCTTACTGGCAACTCAATAATACTGTAATCAGGAGAAAACTCCAGATAATCAATTATGTTTGAAGAAAGCAAATTATTAGCCACCCGGATACCCATATCCCTTTCCGGATAAACAACCCTATCAGCACCAACTTTACTCAGTAAACGGCCATGCAAATCATCCCTGGCCTTGACAATAACATAGGGGACTCCCAATTCCTTCAGTATTAGGGTAATAAGTACATCAGCCTGGGAGTTATCACCAATACTTACAACTGCTACATCAAAGTTACCTGCCCCAAACCTCCGTAATACCTCCGGATCTGTGGCATCGGCTTCTACCGCATAAGTAAGATCAGCTGCTATTGATTGTACCCTTTCCATATCCTTATCTATGGCCAGGACATTATGTCCTCTTTCCACCAGAGTTCTGGCTACACTAGCACCAAAAGTGCCTAAACCAATTATAAGGAATTGTTTCATTTCCGGAACCCTCCCATCAATCTAATTTATCAACCCACCATTATTTCTTCCTCTGGATAACGATAGGGGAGTTTTTGCCTTTGCTCTGCCAGAGCAACTACCAGGGTTAAAGGCCCAACCCTGCCAATGAACATGGTCACTATAATCAACAACCTTCCTATTACCGACAAAGAAGCTGTTATACCTGTAGACAAACCGACAGTTCCAAAGGCCGCAACTGTTTCAAATAAAAGGGACATAAAAGAGGCCTCTTCTGTTACAGACAGGACAATAGTAACAAACAGGATTAAAAATATAGCCAGTAATGTTATGACAAAAGCTTTTATAATCAATCTTTCCGGCAGACGGCGCTGAAAGATCTCAATATCCCTTTTACCCCTGATGACATTCCAGACCGTTATTGCTATCACACCAAAAGTAGTGGTTTTGATACCTCCACCGGTGGAACCGGGAGAAGCCCCAATAAACATTAAAATTATAGTTAAAAACAGGGTGGCATTATGGACCTGTTCCACAGCCAATACATTAAAACCTGCAGTTCGCGAGTTAACTGCATAAAAGAAAGCAGCCTGGAGTTTCTCTCCCAAAGCTAGATTCCCTATGGTAGCCTGATTGTTATATTCCAATAAGAAAAAATATAAAAAAGCAAAGGCTATTAATATAAAAGTAAAGCTTAAGACTATTTTAGTCTGCAAAGTAAAAGCTTTCTTCTGCTTTTTAGTATACAATTCCACTAAAACCGAGAAACCTAAACTACCCAGGATTACCAGGATCATGATACTAATACTGACTAAAGGAGTATTGATAATAAAGCCAGCCAGATTTTCTCCAAAAAGAGCAAAACCAGCACTATTAAAGGCAGAAACTGAATGGAAAATAGCCCAGTAAAGAGCTTTACCAGGAGGATAATCCCTGATCAAGCTTATAAATAAAGGAATTGCCCCAAACCCTTCTATAATCAAGGTAAGGAAGAGAACGGATTTAACCAGTCTTACCAGCCCCGCCATCTGTATATTATCCAGATCATCTTTTAATAATAAACGTCCCTTTAAACCGATTTTCCTGCCCAGTAAAAGGGCTATAATGGTAGAAAAGGTCATAATCCCGATGCCACCTATCTGGATTAAAAGCATGATTATAACCTGGCCAAATAGGCTGAAAGTGTTAGTAAAATCAAGGACCATCAAGCCTGTAACACAGGTAGCTGAACTGGCAGTAAAAAAAGCATCCAGGAAATCCAGGCCCCCTTCCCCTGTTGTCGCTATAGGTAACATTAATAAAAAAGTACCTATAACTATAACTGTAAAATAGGCGATAACAAGAAACTGGGCCGGATTAAATTTTCTTTTCCGCCGGTAGGCCTGCATAATAATTACCCCTTTAAAAAAGCATGGAATTCAAATTATTATCTTCTAATATCTGGGCACCTTCTGTTTTGTTAAAACAATTCTCATATTCTAACCCGGGATTTTCCAGGCTCAGGCTGTAATAATACCTTAGAGGGTATAGCCAAAACCAAGAATGGTGAAACACTTATCTTCATCACCAGGAGCCATCTTAATCTCTATCTCATGTTCCCTGGCTTCCTCTTCTTGATATAAAATTACAGCATTACAATGGGTCCAGTTATTAATATGAGGATCAGCAGTCAGGACATATTCCCCATCTACATAAATCTCTGCCTTGCCAAATTCACTGTTCCCTGAATCCTTAAAGACCAGCATCAGGCCTCTGCTAATGATAGTCATCTTAAAGCTTTCTGTACCAGATGAAGGAGTACGCATCCAGTTATAGGGGAACTGGGCTGTTCCATGGGAATCAAGATCCATCTCTACCAGCTGTAAATCCTGGTCTCTTTCCTTAAAACCACCCTCAGCTATACTGGCTACATGAGTATTAGTCTCTCTATCCAGGAGGAGAATATCTTTATAATAATTGCCAATTGCCGGTTCCTGATCAAGTATAATATCTTCTTCAGCTATTGGGTCTTTACTGGTCTCGGCAAAGAGATAGGCCAGACAGTCTGCCATAATCCTATGGCCATCATTGGTCGGATGATAAATATCATAGAAAAACTGCCTTTTAGAGATAATATTCCCCTCTTCTTTAGATAGACGGAATTGCCCTACTACAGCATCCTTTACACTTACCATAGGCAAATTATAGTGTTCTCCCACAGGAGCAAGCCTGTCCTGCAGGTTCCAATCATTTTCAAAAACACTGAATAAGAGAATTACTGCCGGTTTATTTTCTGCTTCTAAAATCTTTAAAACCAGGCTTTCATAACAAACTCCCCTGGTCTCATCACCAGCATCGTTTACGGCAAATTCCACAATAACAATATCTGGTTCCACTTGTCCATCCCTTAAAATATCCCGCTCATAGCGGATAATACCTAGTTGTGAAGGGGTGCCACCAACACCGGCTTTAATATAATGAATATTATCCCCCCCATTCCTGCCAAACATCTCTTTAAATCTCAAATAAGACTGGTAAGCATAACAATTGGTATTGATGGGCTTGGCCCCTGCCCCCTGGGTAATGGAGCCACCTATATAAGCTATGTATACATCTTCACCTCTTGCGGCTTTTTCCATAGCCTTTTTCAAGCGCCAGTTATTACCCTTATGTAATAATGATTTAGCTATCATTTTTTTATACTCTTCTGAAGCAAAATCAACCAGTGGGTCAACAATTAAGTCCTCCACCTCATAGCCGTCATTTAGATAAAACTTAACTGTAGCTTTACCTATCTGGCCAACCTGATCAAATTCAAAAGCAAATTTACCCAGGATATCATCATCTGAAGACCATTCATAATCTGCCAGTTCTATAAGAACTTCCCTGCCATCAGCCGGGCAGGGAACCCGCAATGTCGTTCCACTTTCATACTTATTGCTTTTTCCCCAGTTCTGTAAAACAAAATTCACTTCTTTTATACTATCATCACTAGCCTGTATGGATACACCAATACTGTGGACTAATTGATGGAATCCAGCACAGCTTTCCAGCAGCTGTAATATTTCTTCATCAGTTACTCCCCCTATAAACTCTGCTGCATTTCTTATCCGTCCTTCCAGGTAGATCTCCTCTGAAGGTTTGCCTTCATTCCTGCTGCTTGCTTCAATATCAGTATCCAGCATCAGGTATATACAGCTCCGCTTCTCAACAGGGTCCTTTGGTGCCACAGGCCCCCTGCCCTTTTTTTCCTCATTTAATGTCTTATTCTTTTTCACCTTTACCGTCCTCCCTATATACTATATATCTTTTATAGCTTTATTTATCCTAATATATCCAGGAGCTTTCATAAAAACAGAGCTTAAATTTTAATATCAACCAGGACACTCAGCTAAACGAGCCACTTTTATTACCCGTAGGTAATCCTCCAATTGCTCTCTGTTTACTTCCATTTCCTTTAAGTACAGGTCTGTCAAGGCCCTCCTAAATTGCAGCAAGAGATCCTTATTCTCTGCCCCTGCAGGAATGGGGGCCTCTTCCAATAAAAATACAGTCCTGGCTACATCATACAAAAAGGGTCCCTGACATATATTCATAAAATCTATAACAATAGGCACTCCTTCAGAGATGAAAATATTCCCTGGATGAAAATCCCCATGGCAGAGAATATTGCCATTCTGGAGTTTTTCCAGTAATTCCAGTATTTCTTTCCTGTTATTGACCTGCTTTGCCGGAATATTTAAGAGATTGTTTCTTAAAAAATCCTTATAATCAGGCAGTTTGTTGCCTTTATTACGAAGAATCTGCTTATGTAAAGTAGCCATATATTCAGCACATTTCTTTAAATCACCGGTTTTTATAACCCACTCCAGTAAGGATTGGCCTTTTACTCGCTCATAGATGATGCCATACTGTTTTCCAAAGGTATAGAGCCCATATACTCCCGGTTTTGCAAAATCTAAACCAGCTATGGCCCTGGCATTATATAATTCCTTTTCTATGGCTTCCCTGGGATATCCTTTATGAAAAAGCTTTAGTACCTTATTATCCTTCCACTCATAGACCTTTGCCGTTAGCCCTGTTCCAATTAATTTCCCGTAGTCCATTTTCATCACCTGTAATTTTAGATCTAATTTATATTTTGTTAAACCTTAATTATCTGCTTTCTTTTTACAAAAAACTACTTTTAGCCAGGATAATGCCTGGCTCGATATGATAATTTCCTGCTTTTTAATAATACAGGTCAGGATAAAATCCAGGTACCGGTTTTACCTTTCAGGCCATCTATTGCTTTATCCAGAGAGGTTATTAATGTTTTTCTTCCAGGCCTGGAAGAGGTAAAGGCCAGGCCAGCCTTTATCTTGGGAAGCATTGAACCTTCTGCAAACTCCCCTGCCTCAATATATTTTTCTGCTTCTTCTATTGACAATTGATCCAGCCATTTTTCTTCCGGCTTTCCATAGTTGATAGCTACTTTTTCAACAGCAGTTAATATAATCAAGGTATCAGCATCTACCTGTTCAGCCAGTTTGGCTGAACTGAGATCCTTGTCAATTACAGCAGAAATCCCCGATATTTCCCTGTCCTCTTCAACTACCGGAATACCCCCTCCACCGATTGCTATTACTACATGGCCTGCCGCGAGGAGTAATTTAATGGACTCCAATTCTAAAATTTCTCTTGGTTCAGGTGAGGGAACTACCCTTCTATAGCCTCTGCCGGCATCCTCTTTCATGACAAAGCCTTTAGTCCTCATCCTCTCTGCTTCCTCACTACTATAAAATGCCCCTACCGGTTTTGTTGGATTTTGAAAGGCAGGATCATTCTGATCAACCAGAACCTGTGTTACAAGAGTGACTACAGGTATACTAAAACCCCTGGCTCTTAATTCATTTTGCAGGGCATTTTGCAGGTGGAAACCAATATAACCCTGGCTCATTGCCCCACATTCAGCAAAGGGCATCTCCGGGATATCTGTATTGTTTTTAGAGGCTATATCCATAGCCAGATTAATCATCCCTACCTGAGGACCATTACCATGAGTTATGACCAGTTGATAGCCTTCTGCTATTAAGTCAACAATATTTTGGGCTGTATTACGAACTGCCTCCTTCTGTGATTCGGGATCATTCCCCAGGGCATTTCCTCCCAGAGCTATAACTATCTTTTCTTTCATAAATAATCCCCCTGATCCATTAGAATAATTTTTCTTTTTTGTAATAATAAAAAAGACAATATATGCTAATTGTCAGCAACAGAAATCATTATTCTTTTATAATTCGCCAAACAGTAAATATCTCCTTTTTAATACCAGCTATGATTTTTATCCTGAATTATTTATTTCTATATCTCCTGAGCTGTCTTATTTGGTCTTCCCTATAGGGTTTAGATATGGTTTAATTATGTTTTTTTATATAATTATTTTATATGTTTTATAAATACACTTAATCTCACTAGATCTAAAATAAAAAAGAGCCTGTACTTGTTCCTGGCCCTTTAAAATAGTCTTTTTCTTTATTAATAGTTTTCTTGTCTCTATTTTATTTTGTTTCTTATTTGACAATATTCACTATCCGCTCCCAGGGCAAAGCCAGTTTTTCCACTAACTCCAAGGCTTTCTCAAAATTACCCACCTCTTCTGCTCCATGGGCATCACTATTAATGATAAATTTTACCTCTGTCCTGGCTGCTGCCTCTATAAAAGCCCTCAGTTCTTCCACATGACGGGCATTTATCTCCAGCAAGGTTCCCCTTTCTGCACAGGCCTCTGCCAACTTATAAGTATCTATATCTATTCCATAACCAGGATGAGTTATAAAGTCAATCTTATATCTCTTAACTGCCTTGATAAGAATCTCTGTATTCTCTTTGCGTATTTCTTTTCTTTTGCCTGGAAACCACTTATAGATAAACCTGTTCTTTAAAATAATATCCTGAAAAGAAGAGAAATCAGGGGGATAGATTAAAAGGTGAAAACCAGCAGCCACAATATCTAAATCTGCCAGTATCTCTTCCGGGACATCCAGTTCTCCTTCCCGGTTGATTATATTTGCTTCAACACCACTGTATAACTTTATTCCGGGATACTTTTGCTGTAAAGCTTTTATTTCCCTTTTAATGACCAAAAGTTCAGAGGCGGACCTTACTCCCAGCCGGATAAAATTCCAGGACCCTGGCCCATGATCGGTAATGGCCAGTTCCTTCAAACCCCTGGCCAGGGCTGCCTGTATATTTTCCTCTATATTTCCCTTGCCATGACTATATTGGGAATGGGTATGGTAATCACCATAACATCTCATTAGAGCAAGATCCCCATTCTGGAAGCCAGTATCCCCAGGATCATGGAGAAATAAACCAGTTCAAAGGCAGGTACTTTTCCAGGCTGGCGGAAGAAAAGAAAAAGAATAGCAAATAACAATAAGGCAGAAAAAATACCATAAGGTAATAAGAGACTGGCAGCATAAGTAGTCATAAATATAACCAGTAGTGAAAGGACAAAATAAAGCCTGTCCTTCTGAAAAAGAAAAGATTTGAATTCCCACTGGTTTTTTGTAAAAAGGTTTATAAGATATGTACCCCCTAGCCAGAGGGGAAGGGTCAGAAAACTACCCATTAAACCTGTCAGAGAACAGAGCAATACCAGCAGAGATTCAAAGATCTCCTTATTACTAGCTTTACTTTTTAATAATAAACGAAATCTGATTAAAAAAATTAAAAGTCCTGCAATAGTCAGCAAGCCCCCTGCAATATTTAACTCATTCAAGAGCTTAACAGGGACCAGTCCCAATAAAAGTCTCCAGACTGGTGTCATCAGGAGAGAAAGAAAAGCCATTAAAAAATAGGCAGTCTTCTTCTTGCCTGAGCCCAGGACATAGCCAGCCTGAATCAAATAGGCCAATGACCAGAGGTACAAAAATATCAATTCCATATTTATATTTCCGGTCAGAATAAGCAGCAAAACTGTAGTAATACCGATAAATAAAGAACCTGGACCTATACCCCAGGTTAATCCGGTCAAGCCTGCCACTACTGGACCAAGGCTGAAATTCCCTGAAACTACTGTTATTAAAGGCAGCAGAATAAAAATATTGCTTGCTTTCTTCCAATTCATTTTCAAGCCTCCCTGGCTCATTGATTTTATCAGCTACTTATATTATTACCAGCCAGGGAATTTTTATACTAAATAATAGGGCCAGGCCCTTTCCAGGAAGGCCTTTTCCGGGTTTTTCATTATTTTCAGGAAGCTTAATTTATCAACCTTTACCCGTTCCGGCCCATATAATACAGCTGGATTATTGTCCATTTCCTCTATAGTGGCCAGGCCCAAGGCATTATTAAGGGAATAAAATTTCCTATAGCCCGGCTTGTCCTCAGGAATTGCCAG
>LFRS01000011.1 GCA_001512435.1 Halothermothrix sp. DTU029
TCATCGGTCATCCGCCAGAGATTAGCGTATTTTGACACATGATCCCCTTCAGATACAGGAGTTGGTCCTGGTGAAAGACTGAGTACCATTTCCCTGCCGGAATTTTTGATTGCATTGTGGATCAACTCAATCTCGCCCCGGCGGTAAGGACGGGTAATATCATCAACCTTGACATAGTCGACGCCCCACTCAGCATAAAGTTGAAAGATAGAATTATAATATTCCTGGGCACCCGGTCTAGTAGGATCAACTCCATACATATCCGTGTTCCAGTCGCAAGTACTATCTGTATCAGCAATATCTGCTGCAGTATAATTTGTCCCCAGAATCGCTGTATTTTGGGCAACAGCCTGCCGGGGGATACCCCGCAATATATGGATTCCAAATTTAAGCCCCAGGCTATGGATATAATCACCCAGTGGTTTAAAGCCCTTACCGCCAGCTGCACTGGGGAAGCGGTTTATTGCCGGCAGCAACCTGGAGTATTCATCCATCACCAGTGGAGCATGGGGATTATACTGGTCGCTTTTGGCATTGGGTTCATACCATTGGATATCCACCACTACATATTCCCAGCCGAATTGTTTAAGATTCTTCGCCATATATTCGGCATTGGCCCGGACTTCATCTTCCCGCACACTGGCACCATAGCAATCCCAGCTATTCCATCCCATTGGCGGGGTTTGAGCAAGCTTTCTGGACATTCTCCATCCTCCTTTTTTATAAATCAAAATAATCCATTGCTTATATTTTATATTCTCTTTTCCCTTAAAACCATGGACTGATGTTGTCTAACTATGTTATAATGTTGTTTAATATAATAAGCAGGTGTATAGTTTAATGCATAAAATAACGGACTTTATTCAATTAACAAACCATCAGGATAAAGATAAAAATAGAGATTTAAATATGTACATATGCGGTATAGAAAAGTGTAAACCCGGTCATTCATGGGGACCGGGAATCCGTGATCATTATTTAATTCATTATGTTATCAATGGAAAGGGAAAATTTATAATCAATAAACAGGAATACCTGATCAATGCTAAACAGGGTTTTTTAATCGTTCCTGACACCATCTCCTTTTACCAGGCCGATAATGATGAACCATGGTTTTATATCTGGCTTGGTTTTAACGGCCTGATGGCAGAAACATATTTAAAAAGAAGCGGTTTAAGTATAAATAATCCTGTTTTTTCTTATGCAGGAAATGAATTGGAAGAAATAATCAGAAAAATGATTTCCCTTAAAGAGATTAACAGCACCAATCAAATGTTGTTAACAGGATATCTGTATCATTTTCTGGCCTATATCAGCAAAGTACAAGAACAGGATAAAGCAAAGCATATCAGTAAAAATAAATATATTAAGCTGGCTCTTGATTATATTACCTATAACTACTCCCGGCAAATAAGTATTGAAGAAATATCTGAATATATAGGCCTGGATAGGACATATTTTTTTACAATATTTAAAAAAGAAATGGGAATATCACCTCAAAAATACCTGATTAATTTCCGCTTAAACCAGGCCTGTAAACTGATGAAAAATACAGAACTTTCAATTGCTGAAATTTCACGTTCTGTAGGATACCAGGATCCCCTGTATTTTTCTAAATTATTTAAAAAAGAAAAAGGTTTAAGCCCCAGTAAATATAGAAAATTAAATATGAGAAGTGAAATTATTGTTTCCAAATAAAAATAGAGGCTCAGGTTTTGGGGCCTCTATTTCCTCTTTATAACTATATCTTCAATTTGAATATATTTAAACTTCTTCAGCTACTTTATCCATATCTCTCAATTTTATTTCCCCGGCCTTAATTAATGCATTTTTTGTTATTACCGGGCCTAATAGTTCAAATACTATCGTGCCTGCAAGTACTATAGTCCTTACCTGGTCTCCGTAGGGATGTGGTAAAATACTTTTCGCTACCATGGATAATCCGATGGCCACTCCGGCTTGTGGTAATAAGGTAAAACCTAAGTATTTCCTGACATTTTCTGAGGCATTGGAAACCCTTGCTCCCAGATATGAACCAGCCAGCTTACCGATAATTCTAAATACTATATATACAATCCCTATTAAACCCACAGATCTTAAGACAGAAAGATTTAACTCTGCGCCTGAAGCAGTGAAAAAGGCCACATATAAGGCTGGAGTAAATCTATCTGCTATAGTAAAGGCCTTTTTAAAGTTTGGAATCACATTTACAATAGTGGCACCTAACATCATACAGGAGAGAAGTGATGATAAGTTAAACCTGAGGGAAATAGCTGCTGTGGCAAACACAATGGCAATGATCAATGACATCAGTTCTGTTTCACCATCGATTTTTTTGATCAATAGGATAAGAAATACTCCCATTATAAGCCCCAATGCCAGAGCGGCAATAACTTCTAACATAGGAATTACAAGCATATTAAATACTGAAATTGTGCCAGTCTGGCCTACAAAAGCCCGTGCTACGGAAGTAGCTATCCCAAAGGCGATGATACAGATAGCATCATCCAGGGCGACTACGGGTAATAATGTGTTTACTACTTCCCCTCTGGCCCTGTACTGTTTAATTACCATCACTGTAGCAGCCGGGGCAGTTGCGGCACTGATAGCTCCCAAAACGAGGCTAAAGGAGAGAGATTGCCCACTGATGAAAGCTATGGCAGCAGTTACAAAAAGCATAGTAGCAATGGTCTGAAAAAGGGTTATCGTAATTATATTTTTTCCCATTTTTTTAAGCTGGCTCAGATTAAATTCGCTTCCAATACCATAAGCAATAAAGGCCAGCGCCATTTCTGATACGATCTTAAGGTCTCCCATGGCCTCCTGTGGTATAATCCCTAAAAGGGAAGGCCCAATAATCAGACCACCAATCAGATAACCTGTAACATTCGGTAATCTAAACCTGGAAAAGATTTTTGCGGCTATAATTCCCGTAAAGACTATTATAGATATATAAAATAAAAAATTCATATCCTATGACTTCATCTCCTTTACTTATTTTACTTATTTAGTCAAACCCTCTGCCTGGTCAACCGGTAGCGTGAACATGATTCCGACATTTTCGTCATTCAAATTGGGAATTACTTTCCGGACACAATCCATTGCTGTAGTTACCTTGTCCTCAGTCAGGACCATAAATAAGGTTTTATTAACCGGCTTGTTTTCATTCAAGATATGCTTCAAGGAGCCAAAAAGCGGTAACCCCGCATTTTTATCAAATAGGGTTTTAGCCATTCCCATACTATCTATAATAGTCCCGCCATGTATACCTTTATCATTTAACTCCAGTAGTAAATCCTCCATTTTTTCGGTTTCATTTAAAACCACAACCAATATCTTCACCACCCACCCCCCCTTCCACCCCAACTCCCTATAATATTCCATTTAATATTATAATTAATTAATGACATAAAAGCAAATAAGTAAATTTTTTCAAGAAAGGTTAATCTATTTATTTGGGAAAGCCCTCAACCTGATCTACAGGCAAAGTAAACATAATACCCGTATTTTCGTCCTCCAGATTGGGAACCACCTTCCTCACACAATCCATAGCTATAGCTAGCTTTTCCTCCGGCAAAACCATAAATAATGTTTTGTTTATAGGCTTATTTTCATTCAATATATTCTTTAATGTACCGAACAATGGTAATTCATTATAAACACTGGCTAAACTTCCGGCCATTCCAGAAGTATCTATAATGGTTCCGCCCCTGACACCATTATTGGTCAATTCCAGCAACAAATCTTCAAATTTCTGGGTGTTATTCAAAACGATTACCAGAAGTTTCATATCCCATTATCCCCCTTTCTAAATACATGGAATTAATTATTCAGCATCTTAATAATAGTTCCCTATATTCTTCCTGTTTCCTGCCTTAAATAATAAATTATTTTAGAATAAGCTTTTCTTTATAAGCAGATAATATTAATATGCTGACAAGATTCATAATCTATGGCTTTACTGGCTGGTGTATTGAAATTTTCTGGACAGGATTAGGCTCCCTCATCAGAGGCGACCGCAAACTGAGAGGTTGGACATATCTCTGGATGTTTCCCATCTACGGCCTGGCTGTTTTTCTGGAACCTATCCATAACTTTATCAGAGACTGGCCTTTCTTCTTGAGAGGTATTATTTATGTTATCTTTATCTGGAGCATTGAATACTTTACAGGTTTTATTTTGAAAAATACTGTCAAGGTCTGCCCCTGGGATTATAGCAAAGCTACTTATTCTATCAATGGCTTTATCAGGCTGGATTATGGGTCTGCCTGGTTTATAGCTGGTTTATTATTTGAAAAATTACATGACTTGTTAATTAAATTATCAATATAATAAACCAGCCTTTATTTGGGCTGGTTTATAACTGGCTTATCGCCAGGATGTTATTCTATTTTCCCATCTCTTCTATCTCTTTATACCTTATGCAGGCTACATAATGACCGTTTTCTACCTCCTGGAGTTCCGGGTCTTCACCCTGCATACATTCCGGTTTTGCATAAAGACAGCGGGGGTGGAAACGGCAGCCTTCTGGTATATTTGCTGCAGATGGTATTTCTCCCTTAATTGGTACTTCCTTTGACTGATTTACCTTACCGGAAACCGGTTCACAGACAGCTGAAATAAGGGCCTTTGTATATGGATGCTTTGCCTTATCTATCAGGTCATCTGCATATCCCATTTCAACAATTTTACCCAGATACATAACCGCAATCCGGTCTGTAAAATAACGGGCAGTAGAAAGGTCATGGGTTATATAGAGATAAGTCAAACCCATACTCTGTTGAACTTCTTTCATCATGTGCAGAATCTCTGCTCTGGTAGAAAGGTCAATCATGGAAACAGGCTCATCGGCAACTATAAAATCAGGAGAAAGAATTAGGGTACGGGCAGTTGCCAGTCTCTGGCGCTGGCCGCCACTGAGCATATGGGCATATCTGCCCAGAAAATCTTCCGGTGGAGTTAACTTAACTGCCTCAAGAGCTTTAGCAGCAAGTTCTTCCCTCTCCGCTTTGCTTTTTCCTATTCCGTGTATCTCCAGTGGTTCAGTTAATACATCTACAGCCCTGAAGCGGGGGTTCATGGAAGCATAGGGATCCTGGAAGATCATTTGCACATTTCTCTTGTACTGGCC
>LFRS01000042.1 GCA_001512435.1 Halothermothrix sp. DTU029
TCCAGGGCCCGCAGTTGTTCCAGGGATTCTATCTTCTCTAAAAAGGTCTGTTCCATTTGACTATAATTCAGTAGGAAGTCCCTTTTATATACATAAAGGCCAATATGTTTATAATAAACTGCCCCCTCATTACGGGGATAAGGCAAAGGATAACGGGAGAAATAAAGGGCATTGCCCTTATTATCAGTCACAACCTTGACCACATTGGGGTTATTGATTTCTTCTACATCTGTTATCCTTTTTTTCAGGGTACTCATCACAACCCCGCTATCTTCATAAAAGGGTTCCAGGGCCTCTCTGACCATCTCCTGTTGCAAAAGAGGTTCATCACCCTGGACATTGACTACCACATCTGCCTTTAAATCCCTGGCTACCCGGGCAATCCTGTCTGTGCCAGATTGGAGATCAGGAGGGGTCATTACTGCCTTGCCCCCAAATTCCTCTACTGTCTGATATATCCTATCATCATCGGTGGCTACAATAACCTGGCTGATCTCTTCCATACCAGCCAGCCTTCTATAAACATGTTCTATCATGGGTTTACCATTGATTAAAGCCAGGGGTTTCCCGGGAAAACGGGTAGATCCATAACGGGCCGGAATCACTATAGCTATTTCCATCTCTAATTACTCCCTTCCTGAACTTCCTTGCCTTGGGCCTGTAACAAACAATCTAAGAATTCTTCTTCCCCATCTATCTTTACCTCTATCTCCAGAACTGCCAGCCTATATTTCCCCTTAAGTAAGGCCAGCATATTCTTCTTTAGTCTGGCCAGATCCTTTTCTGTAGTAACAAGTAAATCAACTTTTTCCAGGCCTGCTTCTTCCTCAGTATCTTTATTTGAAGCCTCTGAGTCTCTTTCTGTATCAGTCAGCTCAGCTTTCCAGCAAGGCCAATTCAGGATATCTTCTATATCCTGATCAGTAAACTGATAATGGTCTGGATAAATAAAATGATGAATCACTTCCCCGCCACATTCCTCCAGACTCTGCTGAAAGGAAGCCGGATTCCCAATTCCGGATAAGGCCAGTACTTTCTTGCCCTGCAGGTAATCAGCTGCCAGCAGCTGTGTTTCCCCCTCTTCCTGATATAGGCGGAGGGCTTTATTTTCATATCTGGCCATAAAAATTCCTGCTCTACTGTTATATTTCTTTAACCTTTTGACTATCTGGAGGAGTTCTTCTTCCTTTACAGCATTGATTTTGGTAAGGAGAAAAAGGTCGGCCCTTTTTAAGGCTGTTAAGGGCTCCCGCAAAAGCCCCCGGGGTAAGAGGTGTTCATAGCCAAAGGGATTACTGGCATCTATCAGCACCAGATCTTTATCCCTGGCCAGCTGCCAGTGTTGAAAACCATCATCCAGGAGGATGATTTCTGGCTGAAACTCTGCCAGGGCCAGTTGGCCGGCACTGTAGCGGTCTATCCCGGTAATTATCGGTACACCAGGCAGGACCTGGCTTAACATCAGGGCCTCATCACCAGCCTCTTCTGGCTCTACCAGCAGGTCCCTGCCATCATAGATTACTTTCGCTTCCTTTCCCTTGCTTTTATAACCTCTACTGATAATAAGGACCCTTAAACCCCTTTCCTGCCAGGTCCCGGCCAGGAACCTCACCAGAGGGGTCTTACCTGTCCCTCCTGTAGTAATATTGCCTATACTGATTACTTTACAGGGAAGTTCTTTGCTCTGAAGGATACCAGTCTTATAGAAGAAATAACGCAGGGAAATTATCAGGCGATAAAGCTGTTCCATTAAGCAGAATAATAAAGCTATTATAAAGGCCAGAGGGCCTTTTTCCTGACCAGAGATAACCCGCAAGAGATAAATTTCCAGCCTCTTTTCCACTTCTAACACGACCTTTATCCTGTAAACTGGTAAAAGCTACACAGAGGAAAACCACCTCCTCTGTCTTACTCACTGTATCATAAAGAGCACAGGAGAACCGGCCCCCTGTGTCACTCTGTCACCCGTATCATAAAAGCTCTGCTGCTTTTTTCTCTACCCTATTCAGGGCTTCCTCCATAATAAGCAGCCTTTCCTCCCTGGGCCTATCTGCCGGCAAGATAAGCTGCTCACCAATAACCAGGGTAGCCCTGGTACCAGGAAGGGGAAAATTAAGCCTATCCCAACTGGCAAAAGTTTTTTTGCGTTCTATGGCCACCCCTACAGGGATAATCGGCACACCGGTCTTTTCCTGGAGATAGATGGTGCCGGGTTTTACCTTATGGATAGGGCCTGTCGGCCCATCAGGGGTTATAAAAACAGAATCGCCCTCCCTGATCCTCCTGACCAGGCTAAGCAAAGCACGGCCTCCTCCCCTGCTGGAAGAGCCCCTTATCAGCTGATAACCATATTTCCGGAGGACCCTGCTGATATACTCCCCGTCACGGCTGGAACTGGCCAGAGCCAGGTAGTTCTGCCCCCTAAAATAAAAAAGGGGTATCCAGAGTTTCCCATGCCAGACGGCAAATAAAGCCGGTTTTCCATCAGATATATCCTTCAAATTCTCCTTTCCGTATACCTCTAACCTTGTCCACCAATTCGAGGCCAGGTTCAGTAAGTAAAATAAGGCTGGATAGAGAAATAGCTTTATATTATCAGATATTCTTTTTTTCATCAAAACACCTCTTAAAACTCAATCTGCCCCTGATATAATTTA
>LFRS01000117.1:0-200 GCA_001512435.1 Halothermothrix sp. DTU029
ATCCAGCAGGCCCTGGCAGCCAGTGAGAGAATCTTTGAGACTATCGATATCAATGTCCATATTGAAGAGAAAGAGGATGCAGAGGTCCTGGCAGATGTGAAGGGCAAGGTGAACTTTAAGAATGTTTCCTTTGCTTATAAAGAAGGGGAAGAAGTCTTAAAGGATATTAACCTGGAGGTCAAACCAGGGGAAGTGGTGGC
>LFRS01000117.1:218-852 GCA_001512435.1 Halothermothrix sp. DTU029
AAAACTACCCTGGTAGATTTAATCTTCCGTTTCTATGACCCCATAGAAGGCTCCATCTATATAGATGATAAAGATATCAGGGAACTAAAACTGGCTTCACTGAGGAAACATATCGGTATTGTTCCCCAGGAAAATATTCTGTTTAGCGGTACCCTGAAGGATAATATTGCTTATGGTGATCTTACTGCCGCTGATGAGGAGATAATTGCAGCTGCCAAAGCAGCCAATGCCCATGATTTTATCATGGATTTCCCTGACCAGTATGAAACCATTGTCGGGGAGAGGGGGGTCGGCCTTTCCGGCGGCCAGAGGCAGCGGATTGCTATTGCCCGGGCGATTCTGAAAGATCCGAAAATACTGATTCTGGATGAGGCCACTTCTGCCCTGGATGCAGAGTCAGAGGCCCTGGTGCAGGATGCCCTGGAGAAATTGATGGTCAACAGGACTACCTTTATCATTGCCCACCGCCTTTCTACAATTAAAAATGCCGATACTATTGTAGTGCTGGATAAGGGCCGGATTGTAGAGATGGGGGATCATGATTCTTTGATGAGTAAGAGAGGGATTTACTGTAAATTATATCAGGGGCAGATTGAGTTTTAAGAGGTGTTTTGATGAAAAAAAGAATATCTGA
>LFRS01000084.1:0-3432 GCA_001512435.1 Halothermothrix sp. DTU029
CTCTGGCCAGGTTCCAGCAATTCTCCAATCAAACCCTGGGCCCTTATCTTGCCTTCCTGGAGAATAACAATCCGGTTACAGAGGCCCTCTATTTCCAGCAGCAGGTGGCTGGAAATAATAAAGGTAATCCCCTCAGTCCTATTTAAATCCCTGATTAGCTCTCGGATTTCCCTGATCCCTTTTGGGTCAAGACCATTTGTAGGCTCATCAAGGATAACCAGTTCTGCTTTATCCATAATAGCCTGGGCAATACCCAGCCGCTGTTTCATGCCCTGGGAATAGGTTTTCACCTTATCATGGCGCCGCTCATAAAGGCCAAGCTTATGAAGAATATCTTCAAGCCTGTCTTCATCCTTTACACCGGAAAGCTGGCCAAAGATCTTTAAATTTTCCCAACCGCTTAGATATTCATAAAAGGCAGGTACCTCAATTAAAGCCCGGATATTCTCCCTGGGCACTTTCCTGTATTCCCTACCCTTATATTTTATAATGCCTTCACTGGGCTGTACTAAACCTGTCAGAATCCGTATAATAGTACTCTTTCCTGCCCCATTAGGACCCAATAAACCCAAAATATCCCCTTTTTCTACCTGCAGATTTACTCCCGATACGGCCCAATGTTTACCATAACGTTTGCCAAGACCCTCTGTCATTAAGAACATCCACATCTCTCCTTTTCATCCTTAATAATATATCCATTTTTCTGGAATATATAATGCTTTATTACAGGAATATAGGGACTTTAAAAACTGCTTCCCTAAACAAAAAAAGAAAGCCCCCCGGGGGAACTTTCTTGAAGAAGGTGCAACTTTTTTAAGTTGCTTTTTTAGTTTTTATTAGCCTTTTACTACTCTTTTACCAAAGGGCATAAAGGATAGTACAGCCATTTTAAAGCTCTGTCTGGCAAAAGGAATACCGATAATAGTTATGGCAAATAGGAGGGCAGATAATAGGTTGACCAGGGCCAGTTCCCAACCAAAGAAGATAACCCAGATAATGTTGGCTATGAAATACAGGGGCCTGCTTCCTTTCTCATCCACTACCTTTTTACCAAAAGGTGCTAACTGTAATTTGGCCATTTTGAAACACTGCCTGCCATAGGGGATACCAATAATGGTTATCGACCAGAGTATACCTGATACAAACCAGCCAAGGGCCTGAAGAAAACCTCCAAAGATAAACCAGATAATATTACCGATTAAAGTCATTTAGACACCTCCAGTAATTTTCTGCAATACTATAGATAAGGAATCCAGCTGGTTTTTACAAAAATCCTGGCCGGGGTATTCCACATCTGTCCAGGTGCATAATAGGAAGATACAATCTCCATTTCAGCAACATCTGTAGAGGTTGTAAAATACCTCTGGACAAATTTTCCCAGCAAGGGTCCCAGGGAGTTAGCCAGGAGTATGGCCAGTAAAACATTGATGATACTGAAGTTTCCTGTTGCAAAGATTAAGGAAATAAATACTATAGCAGATAAGAAATTAACCATGGAAATACTGGTCCCACATTTATCATGAACAGCCAGTTCCTTTTCTCCTCTTTTCAGTAAAGTCAAAGCTTCCCGTGCTGCCTGCTCTACCTGAAAAATATTGTTGGTTCCAATAATATAAAAACCATTATTCTCTGCATAACCTGCTAAGTTTCTATACCCATACCTCCTCTCCAGGACATTAACAGTAGCATGTTCCAGGGCATGGTTCCTCCGCAAGACCCGGTTAGTGGCAATTCTGTAAATTTGGGAGGGAATCGTAAAGATATGAAATAAGGAATTTATAGTAAACTTAAAAGGCAGTAATAGTACCAGCAAAGCAAAGAAGGCGAAAAATGGTATCAACAAGTAAGGAGAAAAGAGCATTGCCAGAACCATAAGCAAGAGTATAAACATCTTCTTTATCACCTACTTATATTATTAATAAGACAAAAAGTGAAATACTTTTCTTTTTTTCTCTTTATTATATATTATTATATCATAATATAATGGAAAAAGATTTAAATATATCCTCTCCTCCTGGCCTTTTTGAAAAACGTCAAAATCTACTTGCAATGATAGATAATAATATATTACAATATAGTTATTCAATCAGTTGAGTAGAAGAGGAGTTGATGCTATGATTATCGGGGTACCCGGAGAAATAAAGAATAATGAATATCGGGTAGGCATCACTATAGCCGGTGTAAGTGCTTTAAAAGATGCTGGCCATCAGGTGCTCGTTCAAAGAGGAGCAGGAGTAGGTAGTGGAATATCTGATCAGGAATATCAGAATGCCGGAGCAGAACTGGTGGCTGATGCAGAAGAAATATACTCCAGGGCAGATATGATTGTTAAAATAAAAGAGCCTCTGCCAGAAGAATACTCATATTTAAGAAAAGGACAGATCCTTTTTACTTACCTCCATCTGGCTGCCAATGAGGAATTGGTTCATATCTTAATGGAGAGGGAAGTTGCTGCTATAGCCTATGAAACCGTACAATTAAAGGATGGCTCTCTCCCCTTGCTGATTCCCATGAGTGAAGTAGCCGGACGCTTATCAATACAGGCTGGAGCCTATTTCCTGGAAAAACCCCAGGGAGGAAGCGGGGTATTGCTGGGAGGAGTTCCCGGAGTTAAGCCAGCCAAGGTTGTCATCCTTGGTGGTGGTAATGTTGGTATCAATGCCGCCCGGATGGCCGTAGGCCTGGGAGCAGAAGTTACCATTCTGGATATCAGTGCCCCCCGGCTTAGATACCTGGACGAAATTTTTAACAGTAGACTAAAAACACTTATTTCCAATAAATATAATATAGCTGAAGAAATTGCAGAGGCTGATCTGGTAATTGGCGCTGTCCTGATACCAGGTGCCAGAACACCAAAATTAATCACAGAAGAAATGGTTAAAAACATGAAAGAAGGTTCTGTAATAGTCGATGTAGCCATTGACCAGGGTGGCTGTGTAGAGACAACTTATCCCACCACCTATGAGAACCCAATCTTCGTCAGACATGGTGTTATTCATTACTCTGTATCCAATATGCCCGGTGCAGTAGCCAGGACTTCTACCTTTGCCCTTACTAATGCAACTCTCCCCTATATAGTGGAATTGGCCAATAAGGGCTTCAAAAAAGCAATAGATGAAAACCAGGAACTGGCTGCAGGAGTAAATACCTACCAGGGTAAACTTACCTGCCAGGCTGTTGCCCTGGCCTTTAATATGGAGCACACTCCTCTTAAAGAGCTAATCTAATCCTTAAAGGTCCAGGTTAAGAAAAATATAAGCTGAATAAAACTCTTTTATCCTGTATATAAAACATGGTGTTTATACTATAAAAAATCCCCGGAAGGAAATTTTCCTCCGGGGATTTTCTTTATATCAATTATTTATTTCCTGTTGGCTCCAGGAAGGGTAACATGTATTTAAATGTACCCCAGTGGCCATATGGTGCAACATA
>LFRS01000084.1:3522-7304 GCA_001512435.1 Halothermothrix sp. DTU029
TACCTACCTGGAAGCGGCCTTCACTCTGAATTGTAGAGTAGGCATCAGAAGCTATATACTCTTTGCAAATTTTTCTGGTATTTCTCTGTCCATTGCCGGTACAAATACATATAATTGACGGTCTTGAACAGAGTATCTAATTCTTATATTCCTAATATAGAATGTATGACCAGCTACTTCTACTTCTTCATAAGGGGTTTCTTCCTTCAGATGTTCTTCCCACCATTTTTCTATCCCTTTCTTTACATTATCATTAAGATTAACTGATAGTCTGTTTTCTCCATTATTAAGATATTTCAGGAACACTAAACAGTTATAAATAAAATTCAGAGCAATATCTCCCCCCTGTAGAATAAGTACTCTGATAGATTCTATTAATCTGTATAACCGCTCTGGATATAAAGTCAACTGCTCTTCCAGGGCATTTAATTGTTTTTTATAGTTTTCAAGTTCAGTTTTGTTTTTAGTTTGTTTTACCTTTTCTTTATCTAGTGTTATCTCATTATTTAGCACTTCTTCTATAGTTTGCTGGTCAATGTCAATTTCTGTTTTTATTGAATTTACTTTCTCGTTCAATTCATATTGTTGTTTTAGAATTTCTGACCCTTTTTCGTAACCAATCCCATCACTTAGTATTGTTAAATCCATTTTATAATCTCTTATCTCTTTTTTCAGCATTTCCTGTTGTTTTTTAAGTTTTATAATATTATTTTGAGCATTTTCCATTTTATCTTCAAGATTTACCTTTTCCAGAGAAATGTCTTCCTCAATAGTAGCTGCAGTATCAGTCAAGTTTTTGATAAACTCTTTATTTTGTTCAATTTCTTTTTGCAGTTTAGCATATTCAGTAATAAGCGTCTTTAATCTACTAACTTTATTATATAAATCCCAATTTAACATCTTTCGATAACTATCTTTGAGACTTAAACCCTGTAGTGCTTCTTTTAAAGCATTCTCTATCTTTTTGATTTTAAAGAAGATTAGCACTTTTTTTATAATATTTTTTAGATACTTATTAAATTGCCATTTTTTTACCCTATCTATATGATAATCATTAATAATTACCTTCAACTTATCTAAATTTATTCCTTTTATAGGTTCAGCGTATTTATCCTCCCACGTAGTGTCCAGCAAGTCCCAACTTAATCTTTTTAAAGTATTCTTAACTGTTTCCAGGCTTTTTTTCTTATCTTCCAAAATTTGTTTCTTTTTCTTATATAGTTTTTTGATTCTATTAATTTCCTGATTTTTTTGCTGCAACTCCCTAAGGAATAATTCTTTTTTATAAATGCTTTCGGTAATTCTGTTAATTTGCCCTTCTTTTTGCTTTAAAAAGTCCAAAGGCTCTTTAAATAAATGACTTAATACCTTATTATCAATTAATTCCTTTTTAATTACCTTAAGTTCCTGTAATTTATTCCAATTATTTAGAATATTATCCTGTCGTAAAATTTCCCTTTTTAAATTATTTATTTTATTAATTAATTTAAGCTCCTGCTCTTTCAATATGCTATGTTCTTTATAGTCAGATATAATAGACTTCATCCTTGTTTTAACATAGTTTTTGTCGGAAGAAACCATAAAAAACTCACAAAACTCAGGGTATAAAAAATCATTACAGAATTCTGCTGTATATTGATCTGGAATATAGCCATGAACCAGAATTTGTGTTACATATTTAATCCGTCCTACTTTAAATTGAGGGAGATTATATTTCTGCAGAGCGTAATAAAAAATCTCACCGAAAATTTCATTTAACTTGCTATCCTTACAGTCAAGTGCCTCATATATTGCATCCCAGTAATTTCCTTCCTGATACTCATAAACTCCTTTCCAGACCAAAAATAATGATATCGTAATTGGGGTTTTTATTTTATAAAGAGAATAGTTGGAGTTGATATAAGATAATGAATTCTTAATAAGTATAGTTATTTTTTCCAATTCCTCTTTGGAAATATATATATCACCTAACAAATTAATATTTTTAACTTTTTTTATAAATATTTTTTCAGACTGTTTGAGGTTTTTACAATTAATTACCTTATTCACATTAATATACCTCTCTTTTTAATCATTGTGATGTAATAATAAACATACACTATATATATTTCTACAATATATGGCATTTTCCTGTATGATTTTGAATATTTCCATAATATTGAATAACTCCACAACAGGATAATATCCTTTTCAACTCTTTAAACAAACAGGTATCAGCCAGTAGACATGATAATAGCATCATTACTTTTTGTTCTTACATTCGTCTAATTTCATTACAATTATACCAGATAGCTGTGACAGCATTATGTCAAAAACACATGTTCTGGTAAAATAAAAAAAGGCTTATCAGCTTAATTTCTAAAATCCAGGCCCTCTTAATAACATGCATCTAAAAACCGGCAGGCAGAAGCAGTTCAAACTCTGCCCGGTAGTCTTCCAGTTTATTTAGATGTTTTAATAACAACGAACCCTTTTGAATAGCCAAAACTATATCCCGCCAGTCATTAATCAACCGGCAGGCATGATATAACTTTTCTCTATTTTCTACTGAAATATCCTGGCAGACCTCTACCCGTTTATCTTCAATGAATCTGATGTGCTTGCGGGCCATTGTTGAAACCTGTTCATCTTGTAAATCATAAATTGCAATCATCAGCAGAGCATCTTCCATGATATTTTCCAGAGATGGGATCCAGACAATCTTTTCGTCCTTTTTATTTCCGCCGGAATCGTCAAATATACCTGCGGGTACCAGAACCAGGGCCGGCCTGTTGTTCTCGGTTAAAAAAAGCCAGTGAGTGGGAAAAATACCACCCTGCTCCCCGGATAAACGGTTTATATAACCGATTAGAAAAAATGCTGTTATAATCCCCACTGTCATCACTCCTATTAGTCCTTGCGTTATTTCTAAGTTCACTGCAATTATATCATGGAGCTGTGACAGCATTATGTCACAAACATTCGTTTTGTTTTTGATGTATTTTATCCAAACCTTTACAACCCTGAAGTAAAGATATATAGTTTCCAGTATTACTATAGTCAAAGTTCCTAAGAAATTTAATAAATTATTCTAGTTCAAATATTTGTCTATTATACTTTGCTTAAATATTTTACTCAAATAGATATAATTTCTCCATCTGAAACAGTTAATATATTTGTATTTAATTTTTTATACTGTTCAGGGTAAAAAGTATGTATTGGAATAATTTTTGCTGGTCTGAGCTGCTTAACCATCTCTTTCAGGGTGTTTATAGAAGCATGTCCGCTGGTATGAAGCTGATAAAATTTGATCTTGTTATTTTTCAGAAATTTTTTTACCATTTTCATCCTTTCATCATTCAGGTATCCGCTCCAGAGAGAATAAACATAAGCGGATTGAGTAAAAGCCTTAATTTTTTTCAGGTCTAATAGCATTGAAGGCCTGACCAGTAACATTATCTGCTGACGGTTTCTAGCTATTTCTTCTTTAGTTATTTTGTATTGTTTAAACCTGTACATTAATTCCTGTCTGTTTTTCTCTTTAATTTGCTTACATAAGTACCAGGGGAAGAATACCCTTATGTTTTCAAAATCTGCCGAGGGATAGGGAAGCCTGGCAAAGTCTTTTAATGCTGTAAGCACATTAGCAATATAGACATCAATCACAAATAAACGCCCGGATTTAACTGCTGCCCGGTAAAATGATACCAGTCGGTCAATATTCTGACCGGACTGCTGAACCAGCAGCAGCCCGTTTGTTTGCTGTTCTATTTTCACCATCTCTTCCTCAATTTCAGTTTCAG
>LFRS01000084.1:7334-19840 GCA_001512435.1 Halothermothrix sp. DTU029
AAAAACCATTTGAAAGTCTTTTCTTTTCGCCCATGACTGCGAAAATCCCCTGAATAAAATAGTCTTTTCCCACCGGCTTCTATCAAAAAAGCATAGGCATCAAAAGCAGAATGGTCCATTAAATAAGGAGTTATCTTGAATTCACCACAGTTAAAAGGTATACCACTTTTAATATAATGGGGGTTATGTATCTTCCCTTCCATTTGGGTAAATAAAACGGTAAGCTCGATCAGTTTGTGAGCTGCTTCTCCCAGGTAAAATGGTATTATTTTATCTACATATTTTAGATAGCCATAATGGTCCTGATGGGGGTGAGATAATAAGATCCCATCAACCTTTTCATAAAGATCATCCCAGGAATAAACCCCCTTTAAATCCGGTAAAACACCCTGTTTAACCAGTTCCTGACCTGAATTTTTTTTATACCGGGCAGCATCAAACTTATTACCTTCACTATCTACCAGTGGTATCCCGATATCAACTATTATTCTGCTCTTATTATGTATTATTTCTACACAGGAGCCCCCTATTTCATGGGATCCGCGGTGGATTATTATCTGCATCTCTCCTCCTCAAATTCCTGCTTTACTCTTTGGTAACATAATTCCAGAGGGTTTGAATTTTTACATCCTTTTTGGGATCGCCTTTATCATAATGTTTTATACCTTCAAGGCTGCCATCATCTCTTAATAACCTTTTAAATCTACCAGTCTGTTGATCACGGTCAAAACCAAAGATATATAACCCACATTTAGGTAAAAGTTTATCGGGAATAGGCAATTGTAATCCAAATAATGTGTTTACTATATTTATGTAGTTACCATATTCTGCAATTATCTCAGCACTTTTTTCCTCTATTTGCCTGTTATATCTTTCTATCTGGTTTACAACTTCCGGCTTTGTATTTTCTTTTGACCATAGTTCACTATTTGTAAAATGTTTTGCCTCAACAAATTTTAATGCTTTCTCTTCAATTGAATATAACAATAAATCTATTCTATCTTGCTTATTATCATAATCTTCATCCTCATTCTCAATAGCTACCTCAATATCCAGGACTACAATACCCTGTGTTTTATTTGATTTATTTGCATATGAATACTTAGAATAGAGATGGGATACACCCTGTGCCTCTAATCCAGCATATTTTTGGCAGTTATCGATAACTGCTTCATAACAATCAACAAAACTTTTACTTATCCGGGGATTAATTAAATCTGCTTCACTTAGGTAATCTTTATTTGAAAGCAGTAATGATATGTATTTCCGGTGTGTTGAAAACTTCCCATCATAAACAAAAGGTCGGCTACCTCCACAATAAAAACACATCTTCCGGTTCCGTACTGCAGGGAATATAACACCTCTATCTATATCTTTTTTTATTTTTGTATATAAGGTGTCATTTTTCAACTGACTAATAAGATGAAAACTCCTTTTAAAGGTACTCATTATATCACTCCTATAATATTTGATATTTAATGCTTAAAACCAGGGGGCACAACTGATACACATTCCTTAATAGAATTATCAATCTCCTCCCACTGCTCCGGAAATTTATTATGTCCCTCAGATTGAATGCTTCGACCGCCTCCTTTAACAATTAATTCCCATGAGGTACCATCCATCACATATTCTACAGAAGGGTCCTCATATTTTTCCCTTAAACCAAAAACTCTTAACTCCAATAACCGCTTCCATAATTTATCAACATTTTCAACCGGTACCCTGTATACCCGGTTTTCAAATATCTCCGGGATTACAACTTCACCATTACTTTTAATCTCCACCTCGTTATTTCCCTGCCAGGTTCCATATTCTTTTTTATAAAGATAAAAGTCATCTGGGGTATTTAGGGACTGAGCATGTTTCTTTTCTAGTTCATTATCCTGTTGTTCAACAGATTTGAATTCTTCCGGGATTTTATTAAAGCTAAGTCTTACCTCATCACCCTTTTGGGTATATATCCAGATCCATCTTTTCTGCAGTCTTGTTACTTTATTTAATATTTTCTTATTAATTCTTAAACCTTGTTTGCCATAAAAAACGAGACAGATATCTTCTCTGGACGGGTAACGTTTCCTGCTATAAGGATCGATTAAAGGAAAGAGCTGATTTAATTCATCAGAATAACCCTGATTACTGTAAGCAAATTTCTTATAATATTCATCAATAACATCGTTTACAGAGCGAGTCCTACCAAGCATTGATCGGGGATGCATTAATTTGCCTTCACTGTTATTTAGAAAAAGGGTGGCATATACATTTGGTCTCCTGGAACGGATAAACCGTTTTAAGATTGTAACTGTCTTTTTTATAATTTCAGTATCTATTTCCGGTGATAACTGCATATACAAAATAGCGGTCCTGAATCCCTGGTATTCCTGATCCCCTCCTGGATAGTCTCCAAGTCTTCGATTAATAACATTTTCTGAATACCGTTCCAGTGTCTGTTTCTTTCGAGCCAGTACAGACCTGAGTTTCTTTTCCCATTTTTCCAAAAAAATCACCCCTTTAAAGTGTATTTGTTATAATTTCCCGGGTTAAAGGATTATATCGAAAAGAAGAATTAGTTAAAACCAGATATAATTTTTCCTCTTCATCCACCAATACCAGGCTTTCGCGGTTTATCCTTTTAACAAAAAATATTCTCTCTTTTAAAAATACATATTCTCCTTCATTTAATTTGAAGCTAGAGAAATTACACAATTTTATAAGTTTATTGGCTTTTTCTGATAGCAAACTAACAGGAATTTGATAATTCATTTTCCCACTCCTATCTTATAATGCATCGTTTCTCAAAAGTCAGGTATCAAGTTCACTACAATTATATCATGGAGCTGTGACAGCATTATGTCGCAAACATTCGTTTTGTTTTTGATGTATTTTATCCAAACCTTTACAACCCTGAAGTAAAGATATATAGTTTCTATTACAACCGTTATGAAGTCGGTCGGTTAACTATGTAAATTGCTTAATATAGTTATAATTTGCTATAATAATTTAGACCTTTTTATAATCAAATATTTTTCTTTCCAAAATAATAATACTTTTGAAGCAAAAAAATATTGCATTAAAATCCTCCTCTATTGTATTAAAATCATAATTTATTCTCTACTTTTTTTGCAACAATAAAATTTGTTTATTTTCCTCCGGTTAATTTTTTAATCTGCTGTTCTGCTAATTCTATCTCTTCCTCATCCCCATATTTTTTTAACTTTTTATAATACTCTAAAGAAGTATCTTTATCCCCCATTATCATAGAAATATAGGCAATATTATTTATAACGATAGTATCAAACGGGTTTTTTTGCTCTGCTAATCTAAAATATTTTATAGCTTCCTGGTAATTGTTTTGATATAAATAAACAGCAGCAATACTATATAGCCCCCTAACTGAATTGGAGAAAAAGTTTGAAGATGATATAATAAGATAAATTCAATAGGGGGAAATAATTATGAGTAAACGTAAATATCCAGATGAATTTAAAGAACAGGTAGTAAAAGAATGTAGAGATATTGGTAATATTGCACTGGTAGCAAGAAGACACGGGATATCCAAGCATACAGTATATTCCTGGGTAAACAAAGCCAAAATGAATGGTTCAATTAAGCCTCTTTCTAGAGAAAAAGAAAAACAGTTTAAGGAAGTTAAAAATAGACTGGAAAAAGTCAGTACAGAAAATGATCAATTAAAAAGACTGCTTGCTGAAAAAGAACTGGAACTGGCTATTTTAAGAGACTTGAGAGATTCCATAAACCCCAGGTAACCGACAGAGTCAAAATCGCCCAAAAGTGGATCGATAGAGGCTATAAAGCTGCTATTGTACTGGACTTTGTCGGTTTAGCCCCATCCACCTACTATGCTAATGTAAATAAAACTGATAACAGCAACAATAGTTCCAATAACCCTAATGGAAGACCAATTCCCGGTTATTCCTATACCATTGATGGGCGAAAGGTAAATGATGAACTAATCAAGGAATGGCTGCTTGAGCTAATAGATGGTGATGGCTTTCCATACGGATACCGCAAATTAACTACCTGTTTAAAGGAAGACTATTTATTAATAATCAATAAGAAAAAAGTATATAGACTCTGCAAAGAACTGGATATATTAAAACCGCAAAGGAGATTGAAAAGGCATTATCCACGAAGAATAGCCAAGCGCGAAAAGATAAGCAATTCCAATCAACTCTGGGAAATGGATCTTAAGTATGGCTATATAACAGGAACTGGCGAATATTTCTTTCAACTATCATTAATAGATGTATTCGACAGGACAATAATAGATTATCATTTGGGTTTAAGCTGTACAGCTGAAGATGCCTGCCGGGTATTGAAAAATGCTCTGGCAAAAAGGCAACTTACAAAAGGCATGGAATTACCTGTTATCAGAACCGATAATGGTCCACAATTTGTCTCTAGGAAGTTCGGTGAAACCTGTAAATCATTAGGTATTAAACATCAGAGAATACCTGTAAAAACACCGAATATGAATGCCCATATAGAGTCATTCCATTCAATTCTGGAAAGAGATTGTTACAGCATAAATGAATTTAAAAGTTTTATCCATGTTTATGAAATAGTCAGTGAATATATGGATTATTACAACAACAGCTACAGGCATGGTAGCCTGGGGGATATGTCGCCAAGCAGATTCTACCAGGCATTACAAAAAGAAAAGATCAAAGCTGAATCATTTATTGCATAAAATGAATAATTAAAAATCTAAGGTTAAGTGAGTAATTCAAAGTTTTTCTACAGAATTAGGGGGTTGAACCGCAATATTGTTATACGAATATACTACATCAGGATACAACTCTATTACTTTTTCGGAAATTTCAATAACATATTCATCTCTATTTTCTATATCGTTATTAAAAAGATGAGACACCCTGCCTTGAATACTTTCGATCATATAATTACATGCATCATCCAGTTTTTCCCCATTATGCCATAACCATTTGTTATTATTTTTACCTGATATATCTAAAACATCTATTATAGCATTTTTCTGGCGCTCATACCTGAATATTTCCCCCAAAGCATGAATTTTTCCAAAATGCATATCCAGTCTGTTAGGATATCTTTTTAATCCGTCATTAAGATATTCTAAAGCTAACTCAACTTCTTCCTCATTATAGAATATTTCACTACATAAATACCCCACTTTTTCACCGGTTTCAGGGTCTTTTATAACTATAGCTTCTTCCTGTGGCGGCTGTTTCTTTATAGTGATATTCTCACTGATACTTAAATTATAATAATAGTTAAAATATGCAATATATAATTCAGGATCATGTGGATCTATTTCCTCCCAGTTTTGAAGATGCTGATATAATTCCTCATATTTTCCCTGATCCAATAGTTGTACATATTTATCCTTATAATCGTCTGCCAGAACTCCTGTTGATAACAAAAGAATAATCATAATTATCAGAAAAGCTCGTCTCATATCAATATCTATCCCTGCTTTAGAAATTTTATTCTCCATTATATATCCTCCAAATTCTTTTATTGAATTAGCCAATTTGAGCGCAGCGCAGCCGGGTACTCGCTGTTGTTCGATGGCGTCATTTTTCTATGTAATAAAAAGATTATTTTATTTTTAATTACGGTATAAAAAGTCCGGTACTTTTCATATATTCTATATAAGCTCTTTTTCATAATTCTCTTAATGACGCTTTCGTAGTCGCGGTAGGAAGGAAACAGCAAAGATTTAAAAATTACATTATAATTTTGCAAAATATATCTTTTATTTCTAATAATTATATTCGCTAAATAATACCATTATCCTTCATAATATTTACAATTATATAATAATCTACTTTTATAGAGCAAGGTCAATCTCCCTTCACGCTGCTCCAGATTAATCGAACTTGAATGTAGATTCCAGTGGTATTTCTTTCAGTATTTCTTTGATCTTATTTTTATGTCCAGACCTTAAATACATCATTATCTCTATCAAAATTTCCCATGATATACATTATATTCTATACTATAAATTTAATTTTATCACTTTTCCCACATTGATACAATATTATTAATTCCATCCTTTTCTTTATCTCTATAAGTTCTATATCAGAAAAATCTTTTTCCAGATAATTATCAGCCATTCGTTTGGTAATAATTTGTCTATATGCAGGCATAGCAATTCCAATATGTTTTAAGCTATATACAGAGGATATGGCTTAAGTATAGTGGGGTTAATTGTTATCTCATGATGTTTACCCCTCCTTTTGAATTATAGATATACGTTGTATCAATAAATTTCAGAAACATTTTTGCAAAATAAAAACAGCCTTATCAGAAATGTAACCTGATAAAGCTGTTCAAACATCTGTTAATTTGGTTAGGTTTCATCCTGGCTGTTAAATAAAATAATCCCCGGTTCGGGGATTATTCCCTGACCCGGGGAATTATCAACTTACTTTACTGGTTACCGGTTGGCTCCAGATGAGGCAGCATATATTTAAATGTACCCCAGTGGCCATATGGTGCAACATAGGCATTTTCGGAACCTGGCCAGTTGGTCCAGTAGTATTCATCCCAGGTCAAGAAGCCAGCATAACCATAGGTTGGGATACTGGGCATCTCTTCAATAAGGAGTTTCAAACCTTCTGTGCCAACAGCAACAGTTGCTTCGATATTTGTAGGATCGGTGGCTTTGAGCCTTCTAATGATATCATCCATTTCATCAGAGCTCCATCTGGAAACATGAGCCTGGTTCAGTGTACCAATTGGTTTCATGTATTCAGAGTTAAATTGATCCAGTGTCCTGTAGAGGTCTACTCCGGCACCCCATGGTTCTGGTGCTGGCCAGACACTACCTACCTGGAAGCGGCCTTCACTCTGAATTGTAGAGTAGGCATCAGAAGCTATATACTCTGCATCAATTCCGAATTTCTTCCACTGCTGAACAGCGGCATTACCATTCTTGAACTGATGGTGAGAAGTATCATTAATATCAATAACCCGGATTACCCATGGTGTTCCATCAGGCAGCAACCATTTACCATTGCTGTCTCTGGAGAATCCATTCTTTTCTAACAGTTTTGCAGCTACATCTGGTGCATACTTATACCAGCCAATACCAAAGGTTCTTTTTATTTCTTCAGGATCATCACTTACAAAATAACCCCTATCCTTGGCATATTCAGCAACTCTGGCTCCTACATCTGGATCATATGGATAGAATACCTCTCCATTACCCAGATCCAGCTTGAACTCTTTCAGCCACTCCTGCATAGGTTCAATATAATATTCAGGATAGGCTCCCAGGGCTGGTACGTGAACAGGGCTCAGGGTAGCCTGGCCGTCAACAGCCTGGGCCAGATATTCAACAATATCAATAGCCAGTAGTAATGCCCATCTTACTTCACGGTTGTCAAAAGGCTCTACAGCAGTATTAAAGACCAATCCTGTGATACAGGGGTCATTATTAACAACCCATGGATAATTGGGTTGATATGCCCTGATGGTTCTGCCTTGTGCCAGGGCAGCCACAAAACCTTCAGCAGATAAGTCAACTATATCAAGCTGATGGGTTAACTGGGCAATGATCTTGGCTCCTTCATCACTATAGGTCTGGAAAATAACATACTTAGGAGCTGGTTCACCGAAAAGCATTCCGGTAGGAGTATTCTGCCAGTCTTCCCTCTTTTCCCAGATGGTCCAATAACCATTGGGGTCAAAGCTGTGTAATTTATATGGGCCACAGCCGACAAATGGATTAAATTCAAAGGTTAATGGATCGTCAACCTTTTCAAAGATGTGTTTTGGCATAATCCAGGTACAACCCCAACGATCCAGGAACTTGGTATGGAACCGGGAGTTGGGTTTTTTCAGGATAAACTCAACTTCATAATCATTGTTTTTATAAACTTTCTCTACTTCAGTAGCAAAAGATGAGTGATCATTAAAACCTGGTACATTGATCAGGGTCTCTACTGTAAAGACAACGTCATCAGCAGTAAAGGGTACCCCGTCAGACCACTTAACTCCTTTTCTTAAAGGAATTGTAACTTTGGTAAAATCATCATTGTAAATGGGGTCTCCAGCAGCCAGACTATTAATGATATTACCGGTTGCGAAATCAACAGTCCACAGAGGCTCATTTGCCAGGTTCTGCATACCTCTGTCATTCCACTTCCAGCCAACCCAGGCATTAAAGTTACCAGGGGTACCAACACGGCCTGTCAAAATACCCGCAATCAGGGTTTCATTTCTTGGTAACCCATCAATAGACTGGGCAAAGGCTGGTAATGCAAGTACTAAAACAAGACCTAAAATAAACCAAACCTTTAATAACCTTTTCACAATTCACCCTCCTAAACAAATATTTTTCACCTTGACAACTAAGCAGCAGTTATTTAATGCCTCCCTGCTTTCACCTCCTTCTGCTACTATCTATCAAGAATTGCAGTAAAGATGACATTTTACAGAAACATCATCAATTAGAAGAGTATCAGGTGCCTGGTTCTTGCATTTTTCCATTACTTCAGGACATCTTCCTGCAAATTTACAACCTTTTCTTAAGTACTCCTCATATTCCAGCTCAGAGATAGAGATCCTGTCTGTCCATTTTTTGGCTGGATCTGCTTCCGGAATAGATTCCCGGAGGAGTTTTGTGTAAGGGTGTTTTGGTTCCATTAAAACTTTTTCTACCGGTCCACTTTCCATAATATTACCCCTAAACATAATAGCAATCTGTCCTCCCAGATAATAGGCAGTAGCAAGGTCATGGGTTATGTAAAGGATACTCATCCCCAGTTCTTCCTTTAATCTCTTGAAGAGGTTAACTATAGACATTCTAATTGAAGCATCTACCATGGAAACAGGCTCATCAGCAAGTAAGAGGGCTGGATCTGTCAATAAAGCCCTGGCGATAGATATCCTCTGCAACTGTCCACCGGAGAACTCACTGGGATATTTACCGGAAACTTCATCAAAGGAAAGGCCTACAGATTCAAGTTTACTATTGATTATCTCCACAGCCTCTTCTCTATCAGCAGCCAATTTATAATTATATAGAGTTTCAAAAAGGTAAGAGTCTACTTTTCTCAAGGGATTAAAGGTTTCAAAAGGATTCTGGAAAACAGCCTGAATACCCTGAGTGAACCAGACCCTTTTTTCCTTTTTGGGGCTCTCCTTACTATATATAATCTCACCGGCAGTAGGTTCTTCAAAACCCAGCAGCATTCTGGCTATTGTAGTTTTTCCACAACCACTTTCCCCTGCCAGGGTAAAGATCTCTGCAGGCTTAATTTCAAAGGATACCTGATCAACGGCCAGGATCTTCTCCCTTGATAAGATATTGCCTAATACAAATTCTTTTGTCAGTTGGTTTACCTTAATAAGTGCTTGCATTTCACCCCACCCCCTCACTAGTTAGCCAGCAGGCAACCATATGCTCATTACCCTGCTCACTTAATTCCGGTATTTTTTCCTCACAGATATCCATTTTAAAAGGACATCTGGGATGGAAAGCACATCCACTGGGGAGATTTGCCAGAGAAGGTGGATTTCCAGGAGCACTGGCCCTGGTTCCCCTATCACCAAATCTGGGTAGAGAATTAATCAAGTATTTTGTATAGGGATGAATCGGGTTTTCAAAGATCTCAACTGTCTCTGCCTCTTCAATTATTTTTCCTGCATACATAATTACCAGCCTGTCAGTAATATTGGCATGAATACCCATATCATGGGTAACCAGGATGATGGTATTCTCGAGACCTTTCTGAATATCTTTCAGTAATTGGACAACACCCCTTTGTACAACCACGTCCAGAGCAGTAGTCGGCTCATCAGCAAAAATAACTGCTGGTTTTAATAAGGCTGCCAGGGCTATGGCAACTCTTTGCCTCATACCACCAGACAATTGGTGGGGATAAGAATTCAGGACTTTCATAGGGAGTCCCAATTGCTTGATATGTTCCCTGGCTATCTCAAAGATCTCATCTTTGGTCTTTCCGCTCAGGTGGCTATTGAGAAAATCCCGGTAAGTATCTTCAATTTTTATAACTGGATTAAAGATACTCATGGCACCCTGGGGTATATAGGCAATATATTCCCAGCGTAATTTTCTTCTTTCCTCTTTACTCAGAGAATAAATATCAAATTCCTCTCCATCACGATAGTATAATACCTGGCCATCCATTAATCTTAAAGGTGGCTTAATAAAGGCATAGAGGGTTTTCATCAAGCTTGTCTTTCCACAGCCGCTTTCACCGGCTATGCCGTATATTTCATTTTTACGGATGTTCAAATTAACATTATCAACGGCTTTTACTGTCTTTTTTTTGCCCAGGTCATCCAGGACATAATAAGCCTTCAAATCCTTTGTCCTCAATATATATTTGCTGTTGCTATCCATCTACTCTACACCTACTCTCTGCACCCTTGTTCTGGGATCAAGATATTCACTGATACTGATAGAAATCCAGTATAGGGCAATAAAAAGGAAGATAGAAAGTACGATTGGTGTTAATAACCAGTTCCAACGACCCAGTAGGAGTGACTGGTAATTCATGGCCCATTTAAGCATGGTGCCCAGGGTAGGAATATCCATATTTGTCAAACCAACTATAGAGAGGGTCATCTCCAACCCAATGGCCCAGGACATATTATTAATCAAGGTAGAAAAAGCCAGGGGTGTAATATAGGGTAAATATTCTTTTATAACCAGCTTTATTACCCCTGTGCCAGAGAGTATGGCAGTATTGGTAAACTCCCGTTCCCGCAAACTTAAAACCTGTGACCTTATTACCCTGGCATCCCAGGCCCAGCCGAAGAAGGCCAATAATAATCCCAGGGTTAAAACATTCATAAAATCCCTGATTAGCATAGCCAGCATGACAATAATCAGGAATAAGGGTATAACCAGAAAACCATCACTAAAAAACATCAAAACCCGGTCTGTGGTCTTTCCTTTATAACCGGCTACCAGGCCAATGAGAATGGCAATTATCCTGGATATGACTCCAGCTATAATGGAAACCATTAGGGAGTTTCTTATGGCAAAGGTTGCCTGCCAGAAGATATCCTGGCCTTTGGAATTGGTTCCCAGTATATGGGGCCATGCAGGAGGCCGATCCCTGGGGACAACAAACCAGATTGTAGGGTCATAGGGTGAAAAAGCTGACATAAGTGCTAATATAACCAATAAACAAAGCACTATAAAGGCAAAGATAAATCGATAATCTTTAAAAAGCTCTTTAAGTATCCGGGTAAAATGCATTTTCTTCTCCTTTCATCAATATGAAATCACTTTCTTATTTATACTTAATTCTTGGGTCAAAAAGTGGATAAATCAAATCAATAATAAGAACCAGGGTTGTTATGGCCACTATAGATAAGGCGGTTATCCCCATTATCAAATTATAATCCCCGGTTGAGATAGCAGAAAAAAGAAGATTTCCCAATCCAGGATAGGAAAACACTATTTCCGTAATTAAGGCACCACTCAAGATCTGGCCTAGAGAAAGGGCCAGATTAGTAACCTGTGGTAACATAGCATTCCGGATTACATATTTAAACATAATTTTTCTTTCTTTAATACCACCTAACTGTGCATATTGAACAAAATCCTCTGCATTAACATTCTGGACAATTAGTTTTGAGGCCTGGAACCAGGATGCAGCACCGAGTATGACCAGAGATAAAGCTGGTAGAAAAGCATGCCGCAGAACATCCAGGATATAACTGAGGGTAAATGAAGGTGTCCTGCCAATGGTAGCACCACCAGCAATAGGGAATAATCTAAAAACATATGAAAGCAAGATCAAAAGGCCCAGGGCAAAAATATAATAGGGCATTGGCCTGATAAACATCACCACTCCATCCAGGATCCTGGACCAGAGTTTATTGTTAAAATAGCCTGCCATTCCACCAATAATATTCCCGATAACCCAGGATAAGACCGTAGTAACAAAAAGCAAGCCTACTGTCCAGGGCAAGGCTGTCTTAATCAAATCAATTACCGGAACAGGAAATTGGAAAAAGGAGATTCCGAAATCACCGGAAAAAAGTCTTTTCCAGAAGTCAATATATTGGTCAAACCAGGAGCCTTCCAGTCCATAGAGGCGAGTCAAATCCTCTACCATCTGTTCAACATCTGCCGGATTAAGATATGTACCCCTTGATCTAAGCTCTGCAATGGTTCTCTGTACAGGATTAGTTGGGGCAAAACGAGGTATAAAAAATACAATGGTGATCCCCAAAAATATTACCAGAAAATATTGTAATAAACGGGGAATTAAATATCTTTTCACAAACATAAAAAGTACCCCCTTTATTTTATAAATTGCTTCTTAAGCTATGATAAACATAAGCTCCGGGTTGACAATTTTCTATATTCTGAATCTTTCCAATAAAAAAATATAGTTTCCGGCACCTGTTCCCTTATTTTATATTTATTATCAAACTATACTAAACTATTCCATATTCCAACTCTAAGTAAAACTATACCATATTATCTTATAATTATCAAGTAAAAAAAGCCAGAT
>LFRS01000029.1 GCA_001512435.1 Halothermothrix sp. DTU029
CACCTCCTGAGTTTAATTATATATCTAAACTCAGTGTCCGACAAATGGGGGGAAGGTCATGACAATAATATTAAGATCATTATATCATCTTTACCCGGCTTTGAGCAAATACTGCAAAATACAAAAATACAATCTTTTACATTACCGCCTGGATAGGATAAGCCTGGTATCCTCCTCCCCCTGCCTCATTATCCTTTTAATAGCCTTTATATTATCAAAACCCCTTAAACCCGGTGGGTCCAGGGGAACTTCAGGTGCAATCCTACAAATATTAATAATCCTCTTCCCCCTCTCATACTTTAGACCAAAGAGTTCCTGGAGCTCCCGTAGAAAATTTACTGGCAGCCTCTGCTGATACCTATTTATTAGACCAATGACCTTATTAATCTTTTCTGCCTGTTCCAGGTCACCATACATCAGGTGATGAGTAGCCAGGTCAAGGAGCTCTTCAATTACTTTCAGGGCTGGATAATAGCTTTCATCACTGTAAGCACCCCTGATAATCATCTCCATAGGCCTTAAGAAAACCAGATAGATCTCCCTGGCTCCCCATTGGATAGCCTCCTTCAGAGGGGCATTACTTAAGGCTCCCCCATCTACATAATAATCCCCCTTAATCCTGATGGCCGGAAAGGCTACAGGGTAGGCCATGGAAGCAAGAACTGCCCGGTCTACAGGAACCTCTGAATTAAAATCAAAGATATCCAAACGCTTGCGGCTTAAATTGGTACCGGTGACACTCAATTGACAGGTCCTATAATCAGAAAACCGCCGCTCAGGAGGAATATAGGCCTGGAGAACCTTCTTAATTTCCCTATTTGTATAGATAGAAGGGATTCGAAAAGGGGTAAAAAGGTTATTGATAAAAGCCGGGCAATTGAGGGTCATAAATTTGCCGAACTTATACCAGGCCTTTTCCATTTGTTCAGCTATTTCCCCCCTATCCAGTTTCCTATAAATAAACTCCGCCAGGAGGGCAGCATTTAAGGCCCCGATGGAAGTACCAATCAGGAGGTCAAAATCAATCCCCATCTCCAATAATTGCCTGATTACCCCTGCCTGATAGGCCCCCCGGGCTCCTCCTCCAGATAAAACCAGGGCTGTGTTAATAATAGCAGCCTCCCGGCCAATCTTTCTGTATTTCAGCACCATCTATCTCTCCCCTATTCCACAGGACTTATTAAGTATCCCATTTTTCTCCTGAATTAATCATTCTGTCAGGAAATATCTCCCCAGGACCAATACTAAATGTTACTCCAGGAGTCATAACCAGCTTATTATAATTATATTTATCCTCAGACCTATTGATTACAAAAAGAAAGGTTCCTGGCAAAAAAGGGCAGGGAAATAATTTGACAGTGAAAATGGTTTTCAATTATAATAAATATAGTTTTGCACCGGAAAATTTAAGAGTTCTGCAAAGCAACCCTCATTTAATGAGGGTTTAGTATTTGCTCCAGGGACAGGCTAAAAACACAGCAAATTACAGTAGGAGGTGGAGTTCTGATGAACAAGGAATATCTAATCCAGGAAAAACCCATGAAGGCCATCCTGGTCTTTGCCATACCCATGATTATCGGTAACTTTTTTCAGCAATTTTATACCATGGTAGACTCCATAATAGTCGGCCGTTTTGTCAGTGAAAAAGCCCTGGCAGCAATCGGTGCTTCCTATGCCTTAACCAATGTCTTTATTTCCATTGCCATTGGAGGGGGAATAGGGGCTTCAGTTATTGCCAGTCTTTATTTTGGTGAGAGAAGATATAAGGAAATGAAAAAATCTATTTCTACTGCTCTCCTTTCTTTCCTGGCCTTAAGCCTTATTTTAAGTATTTTTGGTCTTAGCAGGAGTAAAGAACTCATGATCCTTTTAAATACACCGGAAAATATCCTGGATATGGCTACCCTTTACCTGGACATATACTTTTACGGTTTGCCTTTCTTATTTATGTACAATGTCCTGGCAGCCATGTTTAATGCTTTAGGCCGTTCCCGGACACCCCTGTACTTATTAATCTTTTCTTCTATATTAAATATTGTCCTGGATCTCTATTTTGTTATTTCTCTGGATCTGGGTATAGCCGGAGCAGCCTGGGCTACTTTTATAGCACAGGGAATTTCAGCCATCCTGGCTTTCCTCTTCTTTATAAGGGAAGTATCCTCTTATCCTTCTAAAATAAAGGGTTTTTTCAGTATCAGGGAAATGAAAAAATCAGCCCGGATGGCTTTCCCTTCGATCATACAGCAATCAACAGTATCCATCGGTATGCTCCTGGTCCAGTCAGTAGTCAATAGTTTTGGGGCCGAAATCCTGGCAGGCTTTTCAGCAGGAGGACGGGTAGAAAGTCTCTGTATAGTTCCCATGGCAGCCATGGGTAATGCCATGTCCACCTATACAGCCCAAAACCTGGGTGCCGGTAAATACCAGAGGGTCCAGGAAGGCTATAATAGCGGGGTCAAGATTATCGCTGCTTTTGCCCTTGTTATCTGCATCTTCCTGGTATTCCTCCATACCCCTATTATCTCTCTCTTTTTGGGAGAGGACAGTACAGTACTGGCCCAGAAAACCGGCACAGACTTTTTACAATTCATCGCCTGGTTTTTCATCCTCATTGGCCTGAAAATGCTCACCGATGGCTTATTACGGGGAGCCGGGGATACGAAAATCTTTACCATGGCCAATCTGGTTAATCTGTCTATAAGGGTCAGTGTTTCCGCCCTCCTGGCCCCGGTCTTCGGGGTAGCCATGGTCTGGTATGCCATCCCCATGGGCTGGCTGGCCAATTTCTTGATTTCCTACCGGGAATATCACAAAAACAGGCGGAAATACATCCCTGCTACCACATAGTAACTACAAAAAAACCTCCAGGCAGACAGGCTGTTAAACAGACTGTCTACTCTGGAGGTTCATAGCTATATTAGTTTTTAGCCCTTTCCTGATAGGTGGTATGCAAGAGCTTATGGGCTTCACCACTGAGGGGCTCTCCCAGATACTCNNGTATTGCTCTTATCAATATTAGCCAGTCCCTGGGTCCTCTTAATCTTGGTTTCTTCAGTCATGGGGATTGGTTGGCCACCGCCACCAATACAGCCGTGTGGACAGGCCATAACCTCAATCCAGTCATATTTAGACTCCCCAGCCCTTACTTCATCAAGTAATTTAGCTGCATTCTTCAGGCCACTGGCTACGGCAATATTATACTTCCGGCCAGCAATCTCCACTTCTGTCTCTTTGATACCCATGAAACCAAGCTCCAGTCTGTCTAAAGGTTCTCCAGTCAGGACTTCCTTGACAGTTCTTAAAGCAGCTTCAGTAACCCCGCCGGTAGTACCAAAGATAGTAGCGGCACCGGTTACATTGCCCATGATCTCATCATATTCCTCATCCGGCAGGTTCAGGAAATCAATACCGACTTCCTTAATCATCCTGGCCAGTTCTCTTGTTGTCAACACAGCATCGGTATCCTGGAAACCGCTATCTCTATGCTCTTCCCTGACCTTTTCAAATTTCTTGGCAGTACAGGGCATGACGGATACTGTAAAGATATTGACTGGATCCACACCAATCTTCTCTGCATAATAGGTTTTGGTTATTGTAGAGAACATCTGCTGTGGTGACTTGGCACTTGAAAGATGGTTTAAGAGGTCTGGATAATTATGTTCAGCAAATTTTATCCAGCCTGGACAGCAGGAAGTTATATGAGGTAAGTTTTTATTACCCTTAATCCTGCCTATAAACTCATTGCCCTCTTCCAAAATGGTCAGGTCAGCACTGAACTC
>LFRS01000139.1:0-16628 GCA_001512435.1 Halothermothrix sp. DTU029
ATAGGCAGATAATTGTTAATCTTTTTAAACCTGGGTAGTAAGTGGTCCAGGAAGAGGGCTGTCAGGAAAAAAGGCAGGGCAAAACCCAGGGAATAAAAGGCCAGTAGTATACCACCCTGGAATAGTCCTTCCTGTGTTCCGGCATAGATCAGGATAGAGGATAAGATAGGCCCGATACAGGGAGTCCAGGCAAAGGCCAGGGCCAGGCCCATTAGCAGGGGCCGGAGGTATATATTTTTGCTTTTCAGTTCCAGGCCTTTTTCCCGGTAGAGAAAATTAATTTTTATTAAACCACTGAGGTGTAGGCCTAAAACAAAAACCAGGATACCGCTTATTTTCCTGAAAAGATTTAAGTTCCTTAATAGGAATTGGCCTATAAAAGAAGCAGAAAGGCCCAGGACTATAAAGACCAGGGAAAAACCCAGAATAAATAGTAAGGAAGAAATAAGCAGCCTGCTTTTGCCCTTCTCTCCGGTATAATCCCCCATTAAGATGGAAAGATAAGAAGGGATTAGTGGTATAACACAGGGTGAGAGAAATGATAATAGGCCACCACCTAAGGCTATTAAAATTGAGAGCTCTGTCTGCATTATTATCACCCTTTTCTTTATGGTTTTTTCTGTGAGGCACTTTTATCTTACTTCCATTTTTTATTGGCTAATTATATAAAACATGTATTTTATATATAGCCCATTTATTTTATATTATAACATTTCTCCTGGACAGGAATGTTGCCTGTAATACAAATCGGGCTTTCAGGCAGGAACTATTTGATAAATTTTTGATATAGGGATATAATGATAATATATATTATATTTAGGAAGAATAAGACAAGTATATCTGAAGGAGTGTTGACAATGAAGGGAAAAGAATATAAGCAAGTCAATGGCTGGTTGGAGATGGAAGATGTTGAGCGGGAAGAGATTTTTAGTTTTAACAAGGATTATGCCGAGTTTCTGGATGATTATAGAACAGAGCGGGAATTTGTGAAAGGTGCCATTGGGCTGTTGGAAGCAGAAGGCTTTAAAAACCTGGAAGAGTTCACAGAATTAAAGAAGGGTGACAAGTTCTATAAGGTAAACAGGGATAAGGCTATCCTGGCGGCTATTGTAGGTGAAAAACCCCTGGAAGAGGGCCTGCGGATAGTCGGTAGCCATATTGATTCTCCCCGGATAGATCTGAAACCCACCCCCTTGTATGAAGATAGTGAACTGGCCTATTTTAGCACCCATTACTATGGTGGTATTAAAAAATACCAGTGGGTCAGTATTCCTCTGGCCTTACATGGGGTTGTAATTAAAGAAGATGGAACTAAGGTGGAAATAAATATAGGGGATAAAGAAGGTGACCCGGTATTTTATATCAGTGATCTCCTGCCTCATCTTGGTAAAGATCAGATGGCCAAGAAGATGAGTGAAGGTATTACCGGTGAGCAGCTCCGCCTGATTATCGGTAGTATTCCTGCCAGGAAAAAGGATGGGGAAGAGAAGGATTCCGGCAAAAAGGTCAAATCAGCCGTCCTGGATTATTTATTTGAGGAATATGGCATCAGTGAGGAAGACCTGATCAGTTGCGAATTACAAATAGTCCCGGCCCTGAAGTCCAGGGATGTTGGTTTTGACCGGGGTTTACTGGCTGCTTATGGTCATGATGATCGGGTCTGTAGTTATCCGGCCTTAAGGGCTATCCTGGATGTAGAGAATCCTGTCTATACTGCCATGGTTTTACTGGTAGATAAGGAAGAGATCGGTAGTATGGGCAATACCGGTATGCAGTCCCATTTCTTTGAAAATACTGTAGCTGAAATGGTTAATTTAACTTATGAAAACTATTCTGACTTACTGGTCAGGAAAACCATTGAGAATTCCAAATGTCTTTCCGGAGATGTTAATGCAGCCTATGATCCTAATTTCCCCGAAGTATATGCCAAGGATAATACCCCCTATCTGGGTAAGGGTGTAGTGATAACCAAATATACCGGTGCAAGGGGTAAAGGCGGTTCTTCAGAGGCAACAGCTGAATTTGTAGCAGAGATCCGGGGCTTATTTAACAATGCTGGCGTAATCTGGCAGACTGGAGAACTGGGTAAGGTAGACCAGGGTGGAGGAGGAACCATCGCTCAGTTTCTGGCCAATTATAATATGGATGTTCTGGATTGTGGCCCAGCTGTACTCTCCATGCATGCTCCCTATGAACTGGTTAGCAAAGTAGATGTTTACAATACATATCTGGCCTACCAGGTTTTTCTGGAGAAATAGAAGAAATTTCAATAAAAGTAAAGTAGCTTACATTAATTATCTCAAAGATACTTATAATAAAAGATAAAGGTATTTGAAGATAAGAGAATTTTAAATGGGAGTGATGTATGATGGGAAATACTTTTGAGGTTACTGATGCTAATTTCAGCCAGGAGGTTTTGAATGCTGATAAACCAGTATTGGTGGATTTCTGGGCAGAATGGTGTGGCCCCTGTAGAATGGTTGCTCCGGTAGTAGAAGAAATTGCCCAGGAGCATGATAACATAAAGGTCTGCAAATTGGATGTAGACAATAACCAATATACTGCTGCCCAGTATGGTGTCATGAGTATTCCAACCCTGATTTTATTTGAAAATGGTCAGGAAAAAGAAAGGGTAGTAGGCTATATGCCTAAAGCTCAATTAGTAAGTAAATTGGGTATTGCATAAAAAAGAATAAACTATAAGTAGACGAGCAGGTTAATCCTGCTCTTTTTTTATAGGGACTTTTATTAAAAGAAGTTTTACTTAATATAACTCTCTTATTATTATTTTAGAATGACTGTAAAAGGGTAAATACCGGGGTAGATAGAAAAGTTCACTAAGAAGCAGGAAAATCATGTCTAAATATAGAAATAGTATTATTGGAATAGTAAAACAATTTATGATAAAATTATAAAGATAAATCTTATATTAGGGGGCTATAAGATGAAAAAGATTTTAATAATACATTCTGTAGAAGGTAAGTTAAAGGATATTGCTCAGGGGATAGCAAAAGGGGCAGAGAATAAAGGTAATCAGGTTGAAGTAATCAGCACTAAAGATACAGGAAGGGTAGTGACCTTTTTACCCTATGACCTTATCCTGGTAGGCAGTCCTGCTAAGGGTGTAGTTAAAGGGAAAATTGCCGAAGATATTCCACCTTTCTTAAGCCAGTGTAAAAGAACTGCCGGCAAAGAAGCCATTGCCTTTGTTACTCCCAATGGATTGGCTACAGACAGGGCTTTAAAAGTACTTATGGGTGAGCTGGAAAAACTGGGATGTTTTGTCAATGATTTCAGAAGTATCAGCAATCTGCAGAGTGCAGTGGCATTTGGTGAAAATTTATAGATTTTATATAATCTGGCAGAAATAAATAATATTTTCTCTTGTCAAAGAGCCAGGGATAATATATAATTATAGTATTATAAAAGGTGCCACAGTAGGCAGGACACTGTGGCTTTTCTTTTGTGCAGATAAAGATGGGGTGCTATATGAAAGAAAAGATAGCTTTATCTATTCGCAATGAACAGGACTTTGGCCAGAATAATAAGGACTTGATTGAATATAGCACTACAGCTATGTTTTATAAAAAGAATCAGCAATATTATATTCATTACTTTGATGAGAATTATCAAGGAGCCAGTACTTTTATTAAAATAGAGGCAGCAGGGGAAAGATTAAGTATATATAGATATAAACCGGAATTACAGGAGTTTTTTCAGGCTGGGAAAACTACTACAGGTAAAATGGCAACACCTTATGGCAATCTTAAGTTGAAAATAGATACCCAGTCTCTGGAGATAGATCTGGCCGGGAAAAATATAGCCATAAAATACAGCTTTTATCTGGAAGGGAAATTTATCAGCAAAAATTATTTAAGAATTTCCTGGGAGATACCATAAAGAGTTTTTGGCGGTTGTGGAACAAGCTATTGTGAATAGAAGGAGGAGATTTGTGTGACAAAATATATCTTTGTAACAGGTGGTGTAGTTTCTGCCCTGGGAAAAGGTATTACTGCAGCTTCTTTAGGCAGATTGTTAAAAAGCCGGGGTCTGAAAGTAAGCATTCAGAAATTTGATCCATATATAAATGTTGATCCGGGAACCATGAGTCCCTACCAACATGGTGAGGTCTTTGTAACAGAAGATGGTGCAGAGACAGATCTGGATCTTGGTCATTATGAAAGGTTTATTGATGCTAATCTTACCCAGAATAATAATGTGACTACAGGAAAAATTTATAGTGCAGTAATACATAAGGAAAGGAGAGGCGATTATCTAGGTGCTACTGTCCAGGTAATCCCCCATATTACTGATGAGATCAAAGACCGGATTACCAGGGTAGGCCGGGAAACTGATGCTGATGTAGTTATTACCGAGATTGGTGGAACTGTCGGGGATATAGAGGGCCTGCCTTTTATTGAAGCCATCAGGCAGTTGAAAAGTGATCTGGGCAAGGAAAATACCTTTTATATCCATTGTACCCTGGTACCCTTTATTTCTACTGCCGGGGAATTAAAGACCAAACCCACCCAGCATAGTATCAAGGAACTGCGCAGTGTTGGTATACAACCTGATGCAGTAGTTTGTCGTTCCAGCAAAAAACTGACGGAAGATGTCAGGGCAAAAATAGCCCTCTTTGGGGATATTGATAAAAGGGCAGTTATCAATGTAGTTGATGTAGAACATATATATGAAGTACCTCTGGAGATAGAAAAAGAAGGTTTACCAAATATAGTTATTGAAGCCTTGGGCCTGGAGGATAAAGTCCATGAGCCTGATATTAGTGAATGGACCAGGATGGTGGAAAGGCTAAAGAGTCTAAATAATTCAGTGAAGATTGCTATTGTCGGTAAATATGTGGAATTACCTGATGCCTATATCAGTATCAATGAAGCTCTGAAACATGCCGGTATTGTTAATGATACCAATATAAATATAGAATATGTAAATGCTGAAAGCCTGGAGGGGGACCAGCCTGTAGCTGATTTCCTGTCAGATGTAGATGGTATCCTGGTACCTGGAGGTTTTGGAGAAAGGGGTATTGAAGGTAAGATCAGGGCAATAAAATATGCCAGAGAAAATAAGGTGCCTTATTTTGGCATCTGTCTTGGCATGCAATGTGCAGTGATAGAATTTGCCCGTAATGTAGCAGGCTTAGCAGATGCCAATAGCTCTGAATTTAATCCTGGAACGGAAAATCCGGTCATAGACTTGATGCCTGAACAAAAGGATGTTGAGGATCTGGGAGGAACTATGCGATTAGGTTCCTATCCCTGTAAACTAGTGCCTGGTTCTATCACTGGACAGGCCTATGGAGAAGAAATAATTTATGAAAGACATCGTCATCGTTATGAGTTTAACAATGAATACAGGAATAAATTTCAGGAACTGGGAGTGGTTTTCTCCGGCTTGTCACCTGATGAAAGACTGGTTGAGATTATGGAGTTAAAGGACCATCCCTGGTTTGTGGGTGTACAATTTCACCCGGAATTTAAGTCAAGGCCTAACCGGCCCCACCCATTATTTGTTAGCTTTATAAAAGCCAGCCTGGCCAAAAAGGCTGTTAATAATTAGGGGGCCTGCCTTCAGAGTAAAAAGCCTGCCTTTAGGCCAGCAGGGGATTTAAGGAAAGGTAATTAATCAATTAAGATCAAAAGCCAGTTGAGTAGGCAGAGGGTAGAAAGTAGGTGAAAGAGATGAGTGGGAAAACCGCTTTACTGGATCTGGATGGAACCCTATTACCTATAGAGACTGATGATTTTATCAAGAAATATTTTATTTTACTCCAGGAGGAGTTTGCCGGCATCTTTGCCGGTGATCTTTTAATCAAGAATTTAATGCTGGCTACCAATGAAATGATAAAAAATAAGGGGGCCAAAAGCAATAAGGATGTCTTTATGGAGCATTTCTTTGCTCTGATGGAGATTGATAATCAGGATGAGATTATGGAGCGTTTTGACCTCTTTTATTTAAATAGCTTTCCCAGTTTAAAGGCAGGGATAAAAGAGACTTCTTTATCCAGGAAATTAGTCAAAGGCTTAAAGGATAAGGGTTATCAATTGGTCCTGGCCACTAATTCACTATTTCCTATTGAAGCTCTCCGGGAGAGGGTAAGTTGGGCCAATGTAGATCCAGATGATTTTGTTTTAATAACAGATTATGAAACCATGCATTATAGTAAGCCCAATATTAATTATTATAAAGAGATCCTGGAATTATTAAATCTTGAGCCAGAAAACTGCCTGATGATAGGCAATGATGTCCAGGAAGATCTGGTTGCCGGGCAATTGGGCATGGAGACCTTTCTGGTGACAGATTTTTTGATTAACCGTAGTGGGGAAGAACCTGCCTGTGACTGGCAGGGTTCCCTGGAAGACCTGCTAAAATATTTTCAAATTCTGGAATAGGCTTCTGTATAAAACCTCCGGATTCCGTTAATAATGGAAAAGGGAGGTTTTTTCCATGAAAAGGTATCTTTATATTTTAATCCTGCTTGTCTTCTTTCTACCGGCCTGTGGACCTTGGCCGGGTTCAGGGGCTGGCCAGCTTATGGCAAAAGAGGAATTACTGCTTGAATGTAGTACTAAAATAGAGGGTTACATAACCAGACTTGATCCTGCCAATGCTTTGATTTTTATTGATGGTGAAAAATATCAGCTGGCCAGGGAGGTATTGGTCTCTTTAAATGGGGGCCCAAGTACTCTTCTGGCTTTAAAGCCACCAGCTCCCGGATTCTATAATTGGGGAGAGTTTTATCTGGATGTCTGGAATAGGGTGCTACAAATAGATGCTTATTATCAGGTTGTTGAGGGTCTTCTGCTGGAAATATCCCGGGAGGATAATAGTCTTCTCCTGCTGGAATACCGGCAGGATAATACCTCCAGCAAAGAGGAATACCAGAGATATTTTTTGCCAGAAAGTAAAGAGGATTTTGTGGACTTAAAGGAGAATATGCATCTTATATTGATAGTAGCCAGAGATAGGATTTTAGCTATTTTTTATTAACCTACCTGGCTGTTAATAATATATTATAATAATTTATAAAAAAAAAGGATTTTTTATTATAACGGAGAATATTTTAGTTGAGGAGGTGAATTCCTGATAATAGATCAGGTTAGGGCCATGGTAATAGAATTGACTACTGCTTTTGTAATGCGTTGTCCAGGTTGTGGAAGGTTGGAAGTAGACCAGGTTAATTTGTTCCAATTGTCTGGGAGTAAAGAGATTACTTTTCAGTGCGAGTGCGGAACCCATAAAGCTACTATCAGGATGAAGGGTTCTTCCTATGTTGTAGTGGAGTATTATTGTATTATCTGTGATCGGGAGCATAGTGCCGTTTTTTCGAGAAAACAGTTTTGGACCAGGAATTATTTAAATGCTATTTATTGTCTTGATACAGATTTAAATCTGGGTTATTATGGGCCTTATGAATTGATTAATCAAGAGCTAGAAAGACAGCAGGAAGAGCTTAATTCCATGGCTAATGATTTGGGTTTTGATGAATTTGTTAATCCAGAGATTATGCTGGAGGTTCTGGATTATTTAGATGATATTGCTGCCAGTGGAAGGTTGTATTGTGATTGTGGCAGTCATAATATTAATATTGAACTTTTTTCTGATAGGCTTGAACTTTCCTGTAATAACTGTTATGCTTTTAAACAGATCCCGGCTGCAAAAAAAGATGACCTGGAAGCAGTCAAGAAACTGGATGAAATTAAGGTCAATATTTCAACAAAAACAAAGAGTTTTTAAATTAATTCATTCAGTTATAACAATATAAGGGGGAATACATATGAATTTAGTACCGATGGCAGAAATATTAAATAAGGCCAATAAGGAAGGCTATGCTGTAGGTGGTTTTAACATCAACAACATGGAGTTCCTACAGGCTATAGTCCAGGCTGCTGAAGAGACCAGATCACCATTGATCTTACAGACCAGTGAGGGTGCTCTGAAGTATATAGGTATGGATTATGTGGTGGCCATGGTAAAGGCTGCTACCAAAAATACCAGTGTACCTGTTGCACTCCACCTGGATCATGGCAGCAGTTTTGAGGTTATTATGCAATGTATTAGAAATGGTTATTCTTCAGTGATGATTGATGGCTCACATTACCCATTTGAGGAAAATGTCAGACTGACCCAGAAGGTTGTGGAAGCTGCTCATGCCGTTGGGGTCAGTGTTGAAGCTGAGCTTGGGCGACTTGGTGGTACAGAAGATGACCTTTCAGTTGATGCAGAGGATGCTACCCTAACTAATCCAGAAGAGGCTGAAGAATTTGTAAAAAGGACTGGAGTAGATGCCCTGGCAATTGCCATTGGTACTGCTCACGGGGTTTATAAAGGAGAGCCCAAACTGGATTTTGACAGATTAAAGGATATTAAGGATAGAATCAAGATTCCTGTGGTATTACATGGTGCTTCAGGCATTCCAGAAGCAGATCTGAAAAAGGCTGTTTCTCTGGGTGTCAATAAGGTTAATGTAAATACTGACTTTCAACAGGCTTATGCTGAAAGAGTTAGAGAAGTTCTTGCCAAGGACCCTGAGGTTTATGACCCGAGAAAAATCTGTGGCCCTGGCCGGGAGGCTATAAAGGCTGCAGTTATTGAGAAAATAGAGTTTTTAGGAAGTAACGGCAAGGCTTAATTATATACTTCTTCAGAAACATTAAAGGGTATGGCTGTGTTCTAACAGGATACCCTTTTATCCTTTTTTCTGCGGAATTCCTTTCCTTTTTTCTTTTCCGAATAAATACCCTTATAGATTTGGTATTTATATTTCCATAGTAGAACTTTGATTATTATTTGAGGTGGTGAATTTTTATTTTGAATATCAGTGAACTGGAAAAGCAGACCATAACAGAATTACATAAGCTGGCCCGGGACCTGGAGATTAGCGGTTATGCCCAGATGCGTAAGAAAGACCTGATTTTTGCTTTATTAAAAAGGGAAGCAGAAAAAGGCGGTAATATCTTTACTGAAGGAGTACTGGAAGTTGTTAATGGAGAGGGCTATGGTTTTTTGCGTCCTTCCAAATATATACCTTCTGGTGATGATATTTATATCTCCCAATCCCAGATCCGGCGTTTTGATCTGCGGACAGGTGATGTGGTTTCAGGACAGGTGAGGGAACCCAAGGATTCGGAGAAGTACTATGCCCTTTTACGGGTAGAGGCAGTTAATTACCAGGATCCAGAACTGGCCAAAGACCGGCCCTATTTTGAAGACCTGACTCCCCTCTATCCCCAGGAAAGAATTAACCTTGAATACCATCCCCAGGAGATTTCCACCAGGTTGATAGATCTGATTGCCCCTATTGGAAAAGGCCAGAGGGGTTTGATTGTCTCCCCGCCTAAAGCCGGGAAAACCATTCTCCTGCAGAAGATAGCCAATAGTATTACCACTAATTATCCTCAGGTTAAATTGATGATCTTACTGATTGATGAGAGGCCGGAAGAAGTCACAGATATGCGGCGGTCTGTCAATGCAGAGGTGATTAGTTCTACCTTTGATGAACCACCAGAAAACCACCTACAGGTAGCCGATCTGGTCTTAAAGAAGGCCAAAAGGCTGGTGGAGCATAAACATGATGTTGTGATTTTGCTGGACAGTATTACCCGCCTGGCCAGGGCCTCCAATGTAGTCATGCCTCCCAGTGGCAGAACTTTATCTGGCGGACTTGATCCCACGGCAATGCATTTTCCCAAAAAGTTTTTTGGGGCAGCCAGAAATATTGAAGAGGGTGGCAGCCTGACTATCCTGGCTACAGCCCTGGTGGATACGGGAAGCCGGATGGATGATGTTATTTATGAAGAGTTTAAGGGTACCGGTAATATGGAGATACATCTGGACAGAACTCTGGCAGAACTGCGGATTTATCCTGCTATCGATATCCAGAAATCCGGGACCAGGAGGGAAGAACTCTTATTAAGTGAAGAGGAATTGAAGACCATCTGGAATTTCAGAAAGGGAATCAATAAGGCAGACCCGGTAGAGGTGATGAGTTCCATGATAAAATATCTTAAAAATACAAAGACCAATGAAGAATTATTGCTAAATCTGGATAAGATTTTTAAGGTTTAAGGAGATAGTCCGGGGAGGATTAAAAAAAAGAAAAATTTTCTCAGCCTGAAAGAAAAGAGAAATCTTGCATCAGAGATATTCCTGTGGTATAATGTATTGAGTTGAAAACGGTAGAAAGAGGTGATAAGCATGAACAAACAGTTACATCCAGAGCTTGTAGATGCTACTATAGTCTGTGCCTGTGGAGCAGAATATAAAACCAGGTCGGTAAGGGATACAATTAATGTGGAAGTATGCTCTAACTGCCATCCTTTTTATACTGGAAAACAGCGTAGAGCTGCCAAAGGAGGCAGGATTGAGAGATTTAATAAAAAGTATGGCCTCTCAGAGGAAGAATAGGGGCCTGTTAGACTGGCAGGGCTTGTATAATGGAGGCTCTGCTTTTTTTTACTAATTTTTTGCCCTTCTGGAAATAATCGGGGGAGAGCAAAGCTGGAATGGAGTGTTTTTGATGAGTAAGAAACAATATGGTGGACAGGCGCTTATTGAAGGGGTAATGATGCGGGGGGAAGATAGTATAGCTATTGCCGTAAGGCGGGCTCCTGGTGATATAATCTTGAAAAAAGAGAAGATTAGGTCAGTGGCTGATAAATATCCTTTTTTGAAATGGCCTTTTATAAGAGGGGTAGTTGCCTTAATCAGCTCTCTGGTTATAGGAATTCAGGCCTTAACTTTTTCTGCCAGCCAGTTTGCCGAAGAGGAGGAAGAGGAACTTTCCCCACTGGAAATGACAGGGGCTATTTTGATGGCCTTTGGTGCTGCTGTTGTGCTTTTTATAGTACTACCGGCATCGCTTATTTCTCTCTTACAAAAATTTATTACCAGTAATATTATCTTAAATCTGATTGAAGGAATAATTAAGATTATTACCTTTTTAGTCTATTTATTGCTTATTGCCAGAATGGAAGATATAAAGAGGGTTTTTATGTACCACGGGGCTGAACACAAAACTATTTTTACCTATGAAGCCGGCTTGCCTTTAACAGTAGAGAATGCCAGGCAGTTTGGGACCTTGCATCCCAGATGTGGTACTAATTTCATGTTTATAGTTATTCTGATCAGTATCTTTTTCTTTTCCTTTTTAGGGCGTCCTCCTTTACTGCAGAGGATCTTATATCACCTTTTATTATTACCTGTAATTGCAGGGACCTCTTATGAAGTGCTTAAATTAGGAGCAAAGGATAAAGTAAATCCCGTTATTAAACTCCTGGCAACTCCAGGACTATATTTGCAAAAAATCACAACAAAAGAACCGGATGATGCCATGCTAGAGGTAGCAATTGCAGCCTTAAAGGCGGTGTTACCGGAAGGAGAGGTGGGGGAGAATGCTGGACTTTAAAGAAAGACTGGAAGAATTTGAGCTAAAATATAAAGAACTGAATGAAAAGCTCATTGATCCAGAAATAATCAGTAACCAGAGTGAGTACCAGAAACTCTTGAAAGAACATGCTAAAATCAAAAAAATAGTGGATAAATATGATGAATATAAAGGGGTCCTTAAGGGGATAAATGAAGCCCGGGCTATTCTGGATAGTGAAGAAGAGGCTGATATCCGGGAACTGGCAGAATTGGAGCTGGCAGAATTGGAACCTGCCAGAGAAAGACTGGAAAATGAGTTACCAGTACTTCTATTGCCCCAGGATCCCAATGATGAGAAAAATGTTATTGTAGAGATTAGGGCAGGAGCCGGTGGTGATGAAGCTGGTCTCTTTGCTGCTGATCTCTTTCGTATGTATACCCGTTATGCTGAGAGCAAAGGTTGGAAAAGTGAGATAATGAGTTCAAATCAGTCAGAACTTGGCGGCTTTAAGGAGGTTATCTTTTCCCTGGATGGGGAAGATGTATATAGCAAAATGAAGTATGAAAGTGGGGTACACCGGGTGCAGCGGGTACCAGTTACTGAATCCGGAGGCCGGATCCATACCTCTACGGCTACAGTGGCGGTTTTGCCTGAGGCAGAAGAGGTAGAACTGGAGATTGATCCCAATGATCTCCGGATAGATGTTTTCCGTTCCAGCGGGCCAGGTGGCCAGAGTGTTAATACCACTGACTCGGCTGTCCGGATTACCCATTTGCCTACTGGCCTGGTGGTTTCCTGCCAGGATGAGAAATCCCAACATAAGAATAGGGAAAAGGCCATGAGGATTCTCCGGGCCCGGTTGAAGGAGAAAATGGAAGCAGAACAGCAGGCTGAAATTGATGAAGCCCGGAAGTCACAGGTGGGAACTGGAGAACGCAGTGAAAAAATCAGGACCTATAATTTCCCCCAGGGCAGGGTCAGTGACCACCGGATTAATCTTACCCTCTACAAATTGGAACAGGTCCTGGATGGAGACCTGGATCTGATAGTGGATGAGCTGATTAATGTAGACCTGGCCAGAAGGCTCCAGAAGGTGTAGCGAATGAATGTCAAGGAATTACTGGCTACAACAACAGACTATTTTAAAAAATATGGCCTGAAGGAGCCCCGGCTGGATGCAGAAGTGCTCCTGGCCCATGTCCTGAAGAAGGAAAGGATTCAATTATATGTGGATTTTGATCAACCCCTAAAAGCAGATGAATTGAATGAATACCGGCAATTGGTTTATAAACGGGCCCGCCAATACCCTGTGGCCTACCTGCTGGGCAAAAAAGAGTTTATGTCCCTGGACTTTACTGTTAATGAAGATGTATTAATTCCCAGGCCAGAGACAGAAGAATTGGTTGAAAAACTGATTGAATATTGTCAAAGCCGTAACTTGACTGCACCTAATATTGCGGATATAGGTACAGGGAGTGGTGCTATTGCAGTTTCCCTGGCCTATTATATTAAAGAAGCCAGGGTTCTGGCTATTGATATTTCTCCTGGAGCCCTGAAGGTGGCCAGAGAGAATATTAGTAAATATGGTCTGGAGGAAAGGGTTAAGGCGCTGGAGGGAGACCTCCTCATCCCCCTACTCTGGATGAACAAAGATAATGTGGATATTGTAGTTTCCAATCCCCCTTATATAGATCATGAAGGTATGGCAGAACTGGCGGGGGAAGTAAGGAGGGAGCCGGAGATAGCCTTAAATGGGGGAATCGATGGGCTGGATTATTACCGCCGCTTAATACCCCAGGCTTTGAAGGTCCTGAAAGATGATGGCCTGCTGGCTCTGGAAATAGGCTATGACCAGGCTGCAGCAGTCAGGGAACTTTTTGATGCCAACTGGACAAAGGTGGAAGTCAAAAAAGACTATTCTGGCCATGACCGGATGGTTTTTGCCTATAGATAAAGGCCCTTATCTTTTTAAGTAAAGAAATAATTTAACTTCCTTCAGAAAGTCTTGAAAGATTTTTAGAAAGAACAGAGGCGTTAAGATTATGAAAGAATATAAAACAGAAATTATCAAGATAGATGAAAGTTTAATAAGTGATAAGAATATAGATAGTTTAAAGCAACATCCTGCTTTGGAGAAGGCAGCTGAATTGTTGCAAAAGGGAGAATTGGTGGCTTTCCCTACGGAGACGGTTTATGGCCTGGGTGCAGATGCTACCAGGCTGGAAGCAATAAAAAAGATCTACCAGGCCAAAGGGAGGCCCCAGGATAATCCCCTTATTGTCCATATTGCTGATTTACAGGAACTGGATAAACTGGTGAAGGGGGATTTGAATCTGCCGGCAGAAAAATTAATAAAAGCCTTCTGGCCAGGCCCTTTAACCATAGTGGTAGATAAAAAAGAAACCATTCCGGCTGCCACTACTGCCGGCCTGGATAGTGTAGCCATTAGAATGCCTGCCCACCCTTTAACCAGGGCTATAATAGAAAAAACCGGTTTGCCTATTGCTGCCCCCAGTGCCAATAAATCAGGAGCTCCTAGCCCTACCAGGGCCGCTCATGTCTATGCTGATTTGCAGGGCCGGCTTCCCTTGATTCTTGATGGTGGACCAGCCAGGGTAGGCCTGGAATCAACGGTGGTAGATGTAAGGAAGGAAAGGGTCAGGATATTGCGGCCGGGAGGAGTCAGCCGGGAGGAGATCAGGGAAGTTATTGGAGATTATCTCTATGAAGCTCAGGGAGCAGATGAAGGACTTGAAAACAGTTCAACTGTAGAAAGACCCCTATCTCCAGGGATGAAATACAGGCATTATTCACCACAAACCCCTTTATATATTATTGAAGATGAAGATTTTTTAGAGGGCTTGCTCCATTCAAATCTGCAGGAAAATACGGCTTTAGTTTTAAGTGATGAGTGGGCCAGTAAATACCAGTCTTCATTAAAGGGGATTAAGGTTATTAATATGGGCCCCCGGAAGAGGCCGGACCTTATAGCTGCCGGTATCTTTCAGCTTTTACGCTATCTGGATACCCTCTCTCTGGACAGGGCCTATATTGAGGCCATACCGGAAAATGGTATTGGGGAAGCAATAATGAACAGGATCCGCAAGGCCAGTAGCAGGGAATAGGATCCAGACAGGAAAAGGAGTAGATTATCTTGAGTATTCTTGAAACTATGACCCTATCTGTAGCTTTGGGAACAGATGCTTTTTCTGTTGCTGTAGCCTGTGGCTGTGGGGCCCGGGAAATAAGCAGGAAAAATGTGATTAAGGCCAGTTCTGTAATAGCTCTTTTCCATATAATTATGCCTCTAATAGGCTTTTATGGGGTAGATTTTCTGGAGAAACTCTTGCTGAAGATATTTAATATACAGGGGGACCTGAATAATACCTTGTCTTTAGTCGGTGCTGGTTTATTGATGTTGCTGGGTTTTTATATGATTGTAGAAAGATGGTTGGAAAAGGAAGATGAACCCTGTAATTTTCATCTTGAGGGCCTGGGGCTCCTGGTTCTGGCTATCAGTGTAAGTATTGATTCTTTATCTGTTGGTATAGGCCTTGGTATGTTGGGTAATATTAATCCCATGATTACCCTGATTATTGGTCCAATGGCTGGTTTAATGATGGTCGCCGGTCTTCGTTGTGGTTCCAGGATTGGCTGTTTTATTGGTGACAAGGCCCAATCCCTGGGTGGAGTTGCCCTGATTTTACTGGGTTTACATTTTGCAGGTCTCATCTAGAAAGGAGCTTGGGAGATGCCAGAAATTCTTTTTGTCTGTACTGGAAATACCTGTCGTAGTCCCATGGCGGAGTTTTTGTTTAATAAACTGTCCAGGGAGAAAAATATGGCCCATTGGCAGGCTAAATCTGTAGGCCTTGCTGCTATTCCAGGAGACGGAATAAGCTCTCATGCCCTGACTGTCTTGAGGGAGGAGGCTATTGATTCAGCTACTCACCGCAGCAGGATTCTGGCAAGGGAGAATATAGAAAAGGCTGCCCTGGTCCTTACAATGACAGAAAGTCATAAAAACCTTATTTTAGCCCACTATCCTGAACACAGGGAAAAAATCTATACCCTGAAGGAATTTGCTGCCAGGGAAGCTGATAGGGCAGAACTGGAGGATCTGGATATTCTGGACCCCTTTGGCCTGGGAGAAGAGGTTTACCGGGCTACCAGAGATGAGATTAAGGAAGCAGTGGAGAGTTTATTAGGAAATTTGCCTCATTTTGAAAATGAGGCAGGTAATTTAATGAAAAGGGAGAATAATATTACTAGAGGTGATACTGTGAGAATTGCTATTGGTTCAGATCATGCTGGTTATGATATGAAAATGGAAATTATACAATTTCTGGAAGAAGCAGGTTATGAATATAAGGATATGGGGACAGATGGATCTCAGTCTGTTGATTATCCTGATTATGGTTATAAAGTAGCCAAAGCTGTTGCTGATAAAGAATTTGACCGGGGGATACTGATCTGTGGTACCGGAATTGGTATGTGTATAACAGCCAATAAAGTTAAAGGAATCAGGGCTGCTTTGTGTCATGATGTTTTTTCTGCCAAAGCAACCAGGAATCATAATGATAGCAATGTACTTACTTTAGGTGCCCGGGTTATTGGCATTGGACTGGCTCTGGAGATAGTGAAAACCTGGTTAGGAGAAGAATTTGATGGAGGCCGTCATCAGAATAGAATAGATAAAATAAGTGGTATTGAAGGGGGAGAATGAGAGAAAAATGGGCACAGTAACAGTGATTGATCATCCATTAGTACAACACAAACTAGCTCTCTTGAGGGATAAAGAAACAGGACCAAAGGAATTTCGAGAACTGGTTGATGAGATTTCAACATTAATGGCTTATGAAGTGACCAGGGATCTTTCTTTAGAGGAAGTAGAGATAGAAACACCCATGCAGAAAACCAGGGTCAATATGTTGAAAGGGAAGAAGATTGGGGTAGTTCCCATTCTAAGGGCTGGCCTGGGTATGCTGGATGGTGTCCTGAAGTTAATACCAGCAGCCAAAGTAGGCCATATTGGTATTTACCGGGATCCTGAAAGTCTTGAGCCAGTGGAGTATTACTGTAAAATGCCTACTGATGTAGCAGAAAGGGATTTGATTATTATCGATCCCATGTTGGCTACCGGTGGTTCTGCCTCTGCGGCCATTAGCTTTGTCAAAGAACGTCAGCCCAGAAGTATCAAGTTAATGTGTCTAATTTCTGCCCCAGAAGGAATCGAAAGGGTGCA
>LFRS01000139.1:16673-17457 GCA_001512435.1 Halothermothrix sp. DTU029
GGCACCAAATAGCTCCAGATATTTCCTTTGCTGTGAGTATGATAATTTGCTAAGATGGTTTAAGAGAGAGAGGGATTTAAATGGGAGCATATTTTCTTGTCTTCTTCTTTAGCCTGATTATATCTTTTATGGCTACGCCAATTATTAAAAAACTGGCTCTCTTCATTAATGCAGTGGATATACCTAATGATCGGCGGATCAACAGGGTACCCATACCTACTTTAGGTGGTATTGCTATTTACCTGGGCTTTATGGGGGCTATGTTTTTTAGTAGCTCCATAAGCAATTTAACCCTGGGTATCTTTGTTGGAGGCAGTTTTATTCTGCTTATTGGTATTCTGGATGACTTATATGAGCTGTCAGCCCGGCTTAAGCTGGCTGGCCAGATCCTGGCTGCTATTATCCTGATTTTGTTTAATATAAGGGTTGAATTTATTACCAATCCCTTCACGGGCGGAATGATTTATCTGGGTTATTGGGGTATACCTCTGACTATTTTATGGATTATTGGTATAACCAATACAGTTAATCTGGTAGATGGTCTGGATGGACTGGCAGCAGGCATCAGTACTATTGCTGCTTTTACCCTTTTCTTTGTTGCTTTACAGGAGGGTCAGGTTACTGCCGCTATACTGTCTTTAATCCTGGCTGGCAGTGCTTTAGGCTTTTTACCCTATAATTTCAATCCCGCTAAAATCTTTATGGGGGATACAGGGGCCATGTTCTGTGGCTATATTCTGGCTGCTATATCAGTAGCAGGTGCCTTAAAGAGTGCTGCTACTGT
>LFRS01000085.1 GCA_001512435.1 Halothermothrix sp. DTU029
AGGATAGAGCGACAGATTCCTAATCTGTAGGCCACAGGTTCGAATCCTGTTAGCCCTACCATTTTTTTATCAGGAAAAACTCCCGGTTTTTTACCGGGGGTTTTTTATTTAGATGAATAAATATTCTAAAAGTGAAAAAGCAAAAATTTTTTGGCTTTAAATAAAATTTATGCAATTAGTTTATCCAGATGTCTATCTCTTTCAGACCAGGGAATGACACCGACATTATATCTTTCAAATGCTTTAATAATATTAGATTCAATATTCTTTTCTGTATCATTTAATAAAACTAGAAATCTGGAATCAGTTTTTCTTGTTTTTTTTACATCATCCCAGGCAAATAAAGCTGATTCTGCTTTTGAGCGGGTTGGGTTATTTATAGCTTTTAATAATCTTTCAGGATTATTTTTTGTTTTTGGAATTGCAAAGTCAAATAGATGCGTAAAACCACTTATTCCATTAAACTGAACTGATGAAATATATCTAATTTCATTGTAATCAAAAAATGTTTCAATTTCCTCTAAAAAGATATTAACCACTTTTGATCTGGTCAGCATGAACATATCGCTTACAGACATCATTGCCTGTAGAAGCATATGTTTTTTCTGAGGAAAATCTTCTTCTGTTGTCTCAATTATTAATGCATCGTTATCTAGATTTATTCCAAATCTTTTAATAATTAATTCTAAAATATCTTTCCGCTTTGAAGTACTTAAATCACATCCAGATAAAATAAGATTACTAATTATATAACCATCATCAGTTAAAATGTATTTTTTATTTCCTATTGCTTTTACATAAATCTGTAGATGATCATTGTGATTATCCAAAAAAGGGGTATTGATTTCTATCCAGTCATCAATCTTTTTTAGATTTATATTCGCATTCAACCAATTAATATAAGATTCTACAAAGTTTATAGGATAACCCATTAGAATAACCTCCCTGGAATATTGATTTCATCAATATTCACCACATTACAGTAATCTAAAAACTTTAATAAAACTTCTATTAAGTAATCAGTATCTGATAGTTTATCTTCTTCCACTGTTAAATCCGAAGGCAAAGGATATGCCCATGAAATATTGAAACCCTCTTTATATATATGTAAGTGACTTCCTTTTATAACTTTTCCATCAGGATTAGTGTGATTAGGGCCATTAATGTCAAGTCTTAACAATATTATATCATTCCTATATTTTTTTTGATAGCTGCATTTATTTGGTTTTACTTTACTTTTCCGGTTAATATCTATTATGAATTCGTATTTATTGTCTTTTGATATAAGTGTAATATAATTATAATCTCCAACATCCGGAAATATATACTTGCCTGTTTCTAATATATATTTTAACAAACTTAGTAAATAATTAGCTTCCTTTTGTGTTAACATTATAAATCACCTTCTAAATCATTTCTTATTCTATATAATTACAGATAAAACCAAATTTTCCTTCATAAAGGAATATTTTTATTCCAGTATTATTAAATGGTTTTGCTGTATAATTTAAGCCCGGGAAGTTTTAAATTAAAAATAAAAAGATGAAAAAATAAATTAATGCTGGAACGAGAAAACTAAGGGTAGTTTTCAATGATTTATAAAATATTTTAGATAAAAGAAAAATTTTGACTTAAATCATATTTATTTATAAAACTCTCAGTTACAATGGAATCAGCAAATGAAGAAAGGAAGATAACTATGACTGATAAAAACAGATTTAATAGGGTTAAAGAGGAATATTTACCTTTATTGGAGCAGTATGTACCCATTGTAGCCAGGGTGCATGGCGGCAGCCATCCGGAATTTCATGAAGTTAAAAAGGTATTTGATAAAATCAGCGATAAAATGAAACAGGCTGGAATAAACAAGGCAGAGCTGGAAAGGGAATTTACCAGCCTGCGTGATATCACGGATAATTACACAGTTCCTGCTGATGTCTGTGAGACCTATGAAGCAGTATATAATATGCTGGCTGAATTAGACCAAGCATACCATTCATAAGGAGGACAAGACGGGTTTTTAACATCAGTCAAAAAGAGACATAGGTTGAACAGGATGAAAAAATATTTAAGAAGGGGAGGGGAAAGGGATGATGCAGAGATTTATATTGAGTAGAAAAAATCAGATAACCTTACTCAGTGCAATTCTAATTGCTACTGGACTGATCAGTATCTTTGCTTTTTCCAATGAATATTTATTTAACTGGGCCTTTATAACAGCTTCCATTCTGGGGCTTTTGCCTATAGCTATCCAGGCCTATCAGGCCCTGAGGGTGAAAGTAGTCAGTATAGATGTTTTAGTTACTGTTGCCGTTATCGGGGCCTTTTTAATAAAGAATTATGAGGAATCCGCAATTGTTACATTCCTGTTCTTATTCGGGGCCTTACTGGAGCAACGTACCCTGAATAAAACCCGGTCTGCAATCAGAGAATTAACTGAAATGGCACCGGAAAAAGCCTTAAAGCAGATGCCAGGTGGTGAATATGAAGAAATAGATGTGGATGATGTAGAAGAAGGGGATATACTACTTGTTAAGACCGGGGCCAAGATACCTGTTGATGGTCTTGTTTTAACAGGTGAGGGATATGTCAATGAAGCAAGTATTACCGGTGAATCTGTTCCTGTAAACAAAAAGAAAGATTCAAAAGTTTTTGCCGGGACCATTCTGGAAAATGGGACCCTTCAGATTCTTGCTGAACGTGTCGGTGAAGATACTACTTTTTGTAAGATAATTGAACTGGTTGAAGAAGCCCAGGATTCAAAATCGGCAGCAGAACGTTTCATTGATAGATTTTCCAGGTATTATACTCCGGCAGTACTGCTCCTTTCGATATTGGTCTGGCTTTTATCAAGGGATATAGAACTGGCAATTACCATATTGGTACTGGGCTGTCCAGGAGCACTGGTTATCGGTGTACCTGTATCAAATATTGCCGGTATAGGTAATGGGGCAAGAAAGGGTGTACTCCTGAAAGGCAGTGAGGTTATTCATGTTTTCAGTAAAGTCGATACAATGGTATTTGATAAAACAGGCACATTGACAATAGGTAATCCCGAAGTGGCTGAAATTGAGGTTTATGCAGATAATGCCGGGGAAGTCTTTGCCTACCTGGCCAGTATTGAAAATGAATCTGACCATCCGCTGGCCAGAGCAGTCCTGGAATATATAGGTGACGTGGATTTCTATACAGTTGAAAATACGCATGTGGTCAAAGGCAGCGGGATAGTGGCCTATGTAAAAGGCCACAGGGTAGCGGTGGGTAATCTGGCCTTAATGGAGAGAGAAAAAGTCCATTTAAGTGAAAAGGCCCGGTCAGACATCCTGCGCTTTGAAGAAAAAGGGAATTCCCTGGTACTGACAGCGGTTGACGGCGAATTAAAGATATTGATGGGAATCCGTGACAGGATACGGCCAGGTGTGAAAAAAGACCTGCAGAGATTAAAAAAGCTGGGAGTAAAAAATCTGGTGGTTTTATCTGGCGATAACCAGGGAACAGTTGATACGGTAGCCAGTGAACTCGGTTTAACCGAAGCCCATGGAAATATGCTGCCTGAAGGTAAGGCCGCCTATATTAAGGAATTACAATCCTGTGGCCGGGTTGTTGCCTTTGTCGGTGACGGGGTTAATGACAGTCCCTCTATAGCCCTGGCGGATATCGGAATTGCCATGGGGGGCGGTACGGATGTTGCCATTGAAACCTCTGACCTGGTTTTAATGAATTCAGATTTTAGCCGGCTGCCCCATGCTCTGGGCCTTGCTAAAGCAACGGTAAAAAATATGCGGCAGAATATCTTTATCGCTGTAGGGGTTGTATTATTTCTAATGGTCAGTGTATTCTTCAGTGAGTGGATGAACATGTCCATTGGTATGCTGGTACATGAGGCAAGTATACTGGTAGT
>LFRS01000164.1 GCA_001512435.1 Halothermothrix sp. DTU029
GGCTAAAAAATATGCCCATCTGGGGGCAGAAGGTGCACCAACTCCCTGGCGGGTTTATGGTCTGACCCAGGAGATTAAGGAAGGACGGGGACCGGTATTTCTGGATACAACCCATCTGAAGGAAGAAGAGGTTAGGGAATTGAAGAAAAGCTATCTGAACATGTATCCGGAGCTGGTCCTGGCCTGGGCAGCCAATGATTTCAACCCGGCAGAAGAACCCATTGAGATCCAGGGTACTGAACCCTATATCGTAGGAGGCCATACCCAGTCTGGTTACTGGATTGATGCTGATAGACAGACAACTATAGAGGGTCTTTTTGCTGCTGGAGATGTGGCTGGGGGTGCGCCCTATAAGTTTGTCAGCGGTTGCTGGGCTGAAGGGGCCATAGCTGCGGAGAGTGCTGTTGATTACATAAGGGAGAAGAGAGGGAAAAAGGAGTTCCAGGAGATAGATAGCCAAGAAATTGAGGCCAGGGTAGAGGATGTATTTGCACCCCTGAACAGGAGTGANNGAGAGCCTGCAGAAGATCATGGATGAGTATGCCGGTGGTATTAGTCGTTATTATGAGATGAATGAGCGGGAATTGTCATTGGCAGAGGGCAAGCTGGAGAAACTGAAGGACCAGGTCAGGTATTTAGTGGCCCGGGACCTGCATGAACTGATGAATTGTCATGAGGTTATCGACAGGATTGATGTGGCCAGGGTGGTGGTTAAACATCTCCTGTACCGGAAGGAGACCAGATGGCCTGCTTATCAGAGTAATCTGGATTATCCGGCTTTGAATGACCGGGATTGGCTGAAGTTTGTAAATAGCAGATATGAGAATGGTGAGATAAAGATTATTGAGCGTCCCTATGAACAGTTAATACCTGGAGACCGTTATCTGCCATAGAATGAATTCACAAGGATTAAGCTAGATGGCAAATAAAAAAAATGGAGGTTATCTGGATGAGTGTGCTTTTTGACCATAATCTTTGTAATTCCTGCAAAGGGCAGGATGAACCATTTTGTGTTAAATACTGCCCGGGGGATTTGCTGGCAATTGACGGGAAGACAGGAAAACCCTATATCAGGAATGAAGCAGATTGTTGGGACTGTATGGTCTGTGTAAAGTCCTGTCCTTTCGGTGCTATAGAGACCCGGCTTCCCTATCCCCTGGCCTGCTATAAGGCTAGTTTGAAACCCAGGGTTTTGAAAGACAGGATTATCTGGTATCTGAAAGATCTTAATGGTAAGGAAGAGGTCTTTGAAATAAAGACCCTGGAGTAAAACAGGAAGGTTTCAGGGCTAGATTCATACTGCTGGCAAAGATTTGCCAGCAGTTTTTTGATTAATTGTTTATCAATATTGAATTACATTTTAGTAGTTTAAAAGGCTGTTAATATGGGAAAGATAGGTAAAGAAATGGAGTACAGCTATAGAAATTTATGAAATTGTGAAATTATTAATATATTTACTATAATTTTTAAGGTTGTATAATGAATTTATATTAGTTAATATAATAGTAACACATATATTATATACATATATATGTAGCAGGTAATGAAACAAAAAATGAGGTTCCCCCATTAAATTAGACACATAGTTTAAATATATTTCTCTCGTTTTCGTAT
>LFRS01000148.1 GCA_001512435.1 Halothermothrix sp. DTU029
TGGGCATGAAGGAGCATTTTGACCTGAACCTGAAGATGTTGAAGTTGAGTAAGGGATACCCGGGCAGGCTTTTACGTCTTGGCCTCCCTTCCGGTATAACTCAGGCTATTTTTTCTTTTGCCATGATTGCTGTCCAGTCACTGACCAATAGCTTTGGGGAAATGGTTATCGCCGCTAATGTTATCATTATGCGTGTTGACGGCTTTGCCATGATGCCTAACTTTACTTTTGGCACAGCTATGACTACTTATGTGGGACAGAATATAGGTGCCCGGAAGATGGATAGGGTTGAGAAAGGAACTAGAGATGGCCTGAAGATGGCGGTCTTTGTTGCTACTGTAATTACGATAATTATCCTGGTCTTTGGCAAATATCTGATGAGTATCTTCACTGACACAGGAGAATTGGTTGATTTAAGTATGTATTTTATGAGGATACTGGCTCTTGGTTATATTGCCATGGCAGTGACCCAGGTCCTATCCGGTACTATGCGTGGTGCCGGAGATACACTGACCCCCATGTGGATTTCTTTGATGACAACTATTTTGATCAGGGTACCTATTGCCTATGGATTAGCCTATCTGACCAGGAGCCCAGAGTATCCTACAGGGAGACCAGAATCAGTCTTTATTTCTTTATTGACTGCCTGGGTTTTAGGGTCTGTCATTAATTCATTTTTTTATAAAAGGGGTAAATGGA
>LFRS01000182.1:0-4862 GCA_001512435.1 Halothermothrix sp. DTU029
CATAAGCTTCTGGTCAGTTCTGGAGACAGATCAAGCCAAGGTCAATCTGGAAATTACCTGGATTGATGACTTCCTGGTAAAAGAAGTTGAATAATTAAATTCAAGACAGGAAGGCTGAATATGAACGGCCTTCCTGTCTAATAAAACTTTGTGTTGATTTATTAAGTTTTTATTTCCGACGTAACTGTTAATAAAAGGTGGAATTCATAATGAGGAATCATATTTGTAAATTATTTATTTTATTATTTATCTTTTTATCTTTTACATATATTGCCCCTGGGGCAGGATATGAATACACCATAGATATCAATAAAAGCTATCAGGAAATAGAGGGTTTCGGTGCCTCTATAGCCTGGTATGAAAATTATGTAACAGCCCATCCCAATAAGGCTGAGCTATATGATGTAATGTTTAAAGAACTGGATCTGGACTTTTTACGATTGCAGAACTGGTATGGGAAAAGGGATAGGGTTGCACAACATGAAGCAGAGATTGTCAGGGAAGCAGAGAAGTCTTTAGGCAGGCCTATCAAGGTTTTGATTACTTCCTGGACTCCACCACAAGATTTAAAGAGCAATAACCATTTACATGGTGGTACTCTAATCAAGGAAAATGGGGCATATGCCTATGATAAGTTTGCTGATTACTGGTATCAGTCTCTCCTGGCTTATGCAGAGGAAGGTATAGTACCAGAATTTATCAGTATCCAGAATGAGCCTGATTATAATGCTACCTGGAATAGCTGCCTCTTTGCCCCGACAGAGACAGAAGAGCTGGCCGGCTATGATAAAGCCCTGGCAGCTGTTTATGAGAAACTGCACCAGGAGATGGAGAACCCGCCCTTATTAATCGGACCAGAGACAATTGGAATAGGATATACAGATTTTTATAAATACCTGGAATACATGAATTTAGACTATATTTATGCTATTGGCCATCATCTATATAATGGTGGTGATTATGCCAATCCAGCAACCTTTAAACATGGCATGAATAAGTTAGCAGAAGATTATAAAGATATACCGAGATTCCAGACAGAGTTTGAAAGAGGTGATGATGGACTAAAGACTGCCTGGTTAATGCATACCACTTTTGTAGAGGAAAATGCTAATGCCTATTTTTACTGGGACCTGATCTGGGACAATGGAGGCCTGATCTTTTTAGAAAGCCCTTATTTTAAATATCAATGGAGGACAGAAAAAGGCTTTTATAGAACAGATGAATATTATGCCTTCAAACATTTTTCCAGGTATATAAAGGCAGGTTTTACCCGGGTAGATGTTGACGAAGGCCATAATCGGATTAAGGTTTCCGCCTATATTTCACCAAACCGAAAAGAACTGGTAATTGTAGGAATTAACACCCAGGTTGTAGAACAGAGAATAAAATTGCATGTTCCTGGCTTTAATTTTACAGATTCTGAGCTTTATAAATCAGTCTTTGTAAAGGAAGGGAAAAAATTTGAATATGAAGGTTCTATTAATGATGAAAGAGCCGTTTCATTACCTCCACATTCAGTAATTACAGTAAGGCTCTTGGCTGAAAATTCATAAACATATCTTAAAAGGAGGATAAAGAATGGGGAAAAGCAAAAAGTTTTTTAAAATTATTACCTGGCCTTTTGTATTTTTGTTTAAAATGATAATTAAATTCTTCTCTTTTCTAGACAACCTGGCTATTGCTCTTGTGGCAAGATTAAAAATAGGTAAGAGGTTAATGTTTTTTATCTTACTGCTGATTATTTCTGTTGTTGGCATTATTACCTATCAGTCTACTGGCAATTTTTCATCTTATGCCCTGGAAAATGAAAAAGAAATACTAAGGGTTGAGCTGGACCGGATGAAGAAAAGCCTTGATCTTCTTCTCAATAATAATGATAGATATTTTAATAATATTTCCTCTATGGATGAAATAATTAATTTGACCAGGACTTCACTTATTGATGAAGAGTTAATTGAAGAGAGTGAACTGATCTTTAATGAAAAGCTCCAGGAAGGCCTCTTTGGAGCAGAAATCAGGGATAATCAGTTCAATATTATTGCTGAATATGGTGATTCCCTGCGGCCTGTTTATAGCCAGGATACAAGGATCCAGGATCTCTATGAACAGGTAGCTTCATTCCCTACAGCAATGAGATTTACCTTCTTTTCTATTTATGACAATAATGTTGACCTGCAGATAACAGAGGAAGAACTGGAATTGGCGGAAATGACCTACCAGGAATATAGAGATCAATTGAACCCTAATGACCATTTTTTAAGGGTGACAACAATTGCCAAGATCACACCGGGTGGTTTCAGCAGGCGTTCCGGGGTAGTTATCGGTGGCAAGAAATATGATCAGAGAAATCTGTTTTTCCAGATACTGCCAAAAAGGTTTAATAATATTGTTCAAATCTATGCCGGTGATAAACTATTTGATAGTAATATATATATGGGTGATGCTGAAGCCCTGATCAACAATATTCCGGAGACACTTTCCAATAAAACCCTCAGTAATACTGATCTGGTAGATGAGGAAATCGTAAAAATCTTTACAGAAAATAAAGAGCTGGATTTATACATAGTTGAAAGAGAGATTGAGACACAAACCCGTGTCCAGATAGACGAATTTGAAACAGAGATTGTTCCTGTAGTCAATGATTATCTGGTTGGATATATTCCCATCAGGAACTTCTATAAAGAGCCTATAGGCTATGTTACCATGATTAGATCACTGGAAAATATGAATAACTTTATAGCCAGTACCCAAAAGGATTATTTGATTAATGCCTTAATCTTTATAGCTGTATCCTTAGTTATTGTTTCCATTATCACCAGGAGTATAACCAGGCCACTGGGTAATGTTATAGAGGCTACCCGTAAAATCGCAGATGGTAATCTGCAGATTTCTGTTGAAACCAATACCAGGGATCAGATAGCTGATGTGGCCAATAACTTTAACCACATGGTGGGTAGTCTAAGGGATCTGGTCAGCGAAATTACTGGAGCATCAGAAAATGTTTCTACCATGTCCCAGGAACTATCTGTAAACTCTGAGGAAGCCAGTGCAGCCTCCCAGGAAGTGGCAGCCACCAGTGAAGAGATTGCCAGTGGTACTGAAGAGCAATTAAGACAGGCTCAAAAGACCAGAGAGATTCTGCAAGAAGTTGAAGCAAAAGCTAATAATGTAATGGAAGGTTCTAATCAGGTAGCCCGTGCTATTGATGAAGCCAGTATAAAATCCAACCAGGGTATAGAAGTAATCAACCGGGTCAGCCAGAATATCCTCCATATACTGGATGAGGTTGATAATACTGGCAAGGAAGTTAATCAGTTAAGAGAGCAGATTGATAGTATTAATGATATTGTAGAAGCCATAAACTACATCAATGAGGAGACCTCTCTCTTATCCCTGAATGCAGCTATTGAAGCGGCCAGGGCTGGAGAATCTGGACGAGGCTTTGCTGTAGTTGCCGAAGAGATCAGGAAACTTTCTGACCAGTCCAATGAGTCAGTCCAGGAGATTAATAATATCTTCAAGAAGATTAATGAAGCCATGAGAAAAGTTGAAGAATCCATGAATGAAAGTACTCAATTGGCCAGAAAAGGTGAAGAAGAGGTAGTTATTGCCCAGAAGACCTTTGAAGAGATCCTGGCCTCAGTTGAACAGATTAAGAAAGATGCCGAGATGATTAATGTCTATATTGATGAACAAAGACAGAGCAGCCAGCAGATTGCTGAAGTTGTTGACAATGTCCATAGAATTGCCCGGATCAATGTTGAAGGTGCCAATTATGCAGCCAAATCCAATGAAGAACAGGCCCGGATTATTGATGAAATCTCTGCAGCAGCCACAAAACTATCTGCTATGGCTGATAATCTCCGCTCATTAATCAACAAATTTACTGTTTAAGCTGGTCTGAAAAAGGAAAAAGGAGCTGAAGCAATGATCGAATTTAAAAAAGCAGGAATTAATCATGATGACTTTATACTGGTAGAAGAGGAATTTATAGCAGACCTGTATGTAGACAGGGAAGATTACTGGGGTGTAATAAGAGCTGCCGAGGACCTGCAGAAGGATATTAAGGCTGTTACTGGAAAGAAGCCGGAGATAATAAAGGAAGAAGGCAGTTTAAAAGGAAATGGTATTTTTGTCGGTACTATCGGCAAAAGCCAGTTGATAGACAGATTGGCCAGGGAGGGTAAACTGGAGCTAGAGGAGATTAAAGGCAAATGGGAATCCTTTAGCATCCAGATTCTCCCCAAACCCTTGCCAGGGATAGAGAAAGGATTGTTTATCATTGGCAGTGATAAGCGGGGAACTATTTTTGGTATTTATGAGCTGTCCCGCCAGATAGGGGTTTCCCCCTGGTATTGGTGGGCAGATGTCCCGGTACAAAAAAGAGAAGCTATTTATGTAAAAGCCGGCATCTATAATCAGGGTGAGCCTGCTGTGAAATACCGGGGTATCTTTTTAAATGATGAGGCTCCCAGCCTTGTGACCTGGGTAGAGAATAAATATGGATCTTTTAACCACCACTTTTATGAAAAGGTCTTTGAGTTACTCCTGCGCCTGAAGGCTAACTTCCTCTGGCCAGCCATGTGGAAACCAAGGGTCTTCAATGAAGAAGACCCCTTAAACCCTGTTATGGCTGATAAATATGGTATAGTGATGGGTACCTCCCACCATGAACCAATGATGCGGAGCTGGGAGGAGTGGGGTAAAATTGGCCAGGGAGAATGGAATTATAGGACAAATCAGGCCAATATCTATGATTTCTGGTATAAAGGCCTGGAAAGGGTCAAGGATTTTGAATCCATTGTTACTGTAGGTATGCGGGGGGATGGAGATGAAGCCATGGCCCAGGATGGGGAAGATAG
>LFRS01000182.1:5014-8264 GCA_001512435.1 Halothermothrix sp. DTU029
CCCTTACAGAAGATCTGGGACCAGATGAACTTAACCTACCAGCATGGTGTAGACCGGATCTGGATAGTCAATGTGGGTGATTTAAAACCTATGGAATTACCCATAGATTTCTTCCTGGCAATGGCCTGGGATATTAACCGCTGGGGCCATGATAGTATTGGTGAATATCATCTCCAGTGGGCAGAAGAACAGTTTGGCAGTAAGTATGCCCGGGAGATAGCAGAGATACTCCAGAGATATACTAAATATAATGGGAGAAGGAAACCTGAGATAGTGGAAGAGGATACCTTTAGCCTGGTAAATTACCGGGAGGGAGAAAGGGTCCTGGCAGAATTTGAAGAAATAGTTGGCCTGGCAGAAAAGATCTATAATTCCCTGGAGCCAGAGAAAAAGGATGCCTTTTTCCAACTGGTCCTCTATCCAGCCAGGGCCAGCAGGAATGTCATGAAGATGCATCTCTATGCAGGAAAGAACCATTTTTATGCCAGTCAGGGCAGAAGCAGTACCAATGATTATGCAGAATTGACTGAAAAAACCTTCAAGGAGGAGGCTGCCGATACCGATTATTACAACAAAGAACTGGCTGGAGGCAAATGGTATGGGATGATGTTACAACCCCATATTGGCAAGGCCAACTGGCGGGGTCCGGAAAAGAACACCATGCCTGGAGTGAAGGAAATAGAGATTTTGCCTGGTTCAGACATGGGGGTTTATCTGGAAGGGGCCCTTGAAGCAATAGATCCAGAGGAGAGAAAAGGAAGCCTGCCAGTTTTCAGCAAATATACTGGAGATGAATACTACCTGGAGATCTTCAACAAAAAAGCTGACTCCTTTGCTTATACTATAGAAGTAGAGGAAGCCTGGATAAAGGTCAGTAAAGCAGCAGGCAGGGTAGAAAAAGAAGAAAGAATTATGGTCAGTATTGATTGGGACCAGGTACCTTTGGGAGAGGATATAGAAGGTAAGCTGATTATATCCGGTACAGGTAAGGATTATGAGGTAAGGATCCAGGTCTTTAACCCGGCCAGCCCGGATTTTGCGGAGCTGGAAGAAATGACCTTTGTAGAAAGTAAGGGTTATATCTCCATTGAGGCAGAGCATTATAGCCGGAAGGTAGCTGTAGAAGGGATAAGCTGGGAGAGGTTAGCTGATTATGGACGCACCCTTTCTTCCATGCTGGCTCTACCAGTAGGGGATAAAAGCTTTTTGCCGCCAGAGACAGGCCCTTATCTGGAATACAGGCTATACTTCTTTACACCTGGTGAAGTGGAAATTACTCTTTACACTGCCCCTACCTTGAACTTTGACCGGAGGCATGGCTTAAGATATGCCATTTCTCTTGATGGTGGAGAACCGGTAATTGCTGATCTATTCCCGGTGGATTATGATGCTGATTATAGCTGTCCACCCTGGATGCAGGCTGTACTGGAGAATGTTCATAAATCCCGGACCAGACACCTTGTTAAAGAAAAGGGTTACCATAGCTTGAGAATTCAAATGGTAGATCCAGGGATTGTCTTCCAGAAGATTGTTATAGATACAGGAGGAGTAAAACCCAGTTATCTGGGACCACCAGAATCTTATTTTAGAAGGAAATAATGATTTTATATCGAATTAATGATATGGCAATCTTTAAACTAAAAAATACTACAAAGAAAGAGGGATAGAAATGGAAAATAAAGGTGCCTTTTATACAGGAGAATACAGAAACCTATTCAAGGAATATGGTTATTCCGAGGCAGAGATTGAAAAAAAGGTCCAGGATACCTGGGAAGAATTGTTTTTTGATGAAGAACTGCGTATCTATCATCCAGTAGGGGATGATATGGGATACATAACAGATACCGGCAATAATGATGTCCGGACTGAAGGCATGTCCTATGGTATGATGATGGCTGTTCAGATGGATAATCAAGAGATCTTTGATCGTCTCTGGAAGTGGACCAAGACCTATATGTGGCATGATAGCGGCCATTACAAGGGTTATTTTGCCTGGTCCTGTCAGCTGGATGGAACAAGGAATTTTCAGGGCCCAGCCCCTGATGGGGAAGAGTTTTTTGCCATGGCCCTGCTTTTTGCCTCAAAGCGCTGGGGAGATAGGGAAGAGCCTTTTAATTATAGTGAACAGGCCAAGGATATCCTTTATGAGGTTATCCATAAGGGCGAGGAGGGAAATCCGGGCCATCCTATGTGGAATAGTGAGAATAAATTAATCAAGTTTATCCCGGAATGTGAATTCTCTGATCCTTCCTATCATCTGCCTCATTTTTATGAACTGTTCTCCCGCTGGGGTAACCCGGAAGACAGTGAGTTCTGGGCAGAAGCAGCTAAAGCCAGCAGGGAATATCTCCATAAAGCCTGCCATCCAGTGACAGGACTGGCTCCAGAATATGCCCATTATGATGGTACACCAGAGACCAGCCGGGGCCATGGGGACTTCTTTAGTGATTCCTACCGGGTTGCTTTAAATATCGGTATGGACTATGAGTGGTTCAGGGCTGATGAAGGGCAGAAGGATATCGCCAATAGAATCCAGAACTTCTTTATTGATATAGATAGAGAGGACTTTACCAAATATACCATAGATGGTAAGCCACTGGAGAAACCAGAATATGTACATGATGTTGGCCTTATTGCTACCAATGCCGCTGCCTCATTAGCAGCAGATGGACCAGCAGCAAGAGCCAGTGTGGAAAGATTCTGGAACACACCTTTAAGAAAGGATAAAAGGCGTTATTATGATAACTGTCTTTACTTCTTTGCCTTATTGGCTCTAAGTGGTAAGTACCGGATTTATAGGTAATTGCATATATAGCCTGTACTGAAAAGTACAGGCTAATCAAGCACTCAAAAGATTCAGACTATAAAGACTATAGATAATCTTTTGGTAAAACAAAAACAGACAAATATTTTTGTACATAGCTGGGCCAAGCTAACACAGGAGTGCCGGGAAGGGGGGAGGAATTATACAGACAGGTACTGCCTGTATATATAAATAATTAAAGGGGGAAGAAAATGAGTAAGCGTTAAATTATTTATTTCTGTTTTGTTGATTCTTGGTTTGGTGTTAGTTTTGGCAGCTTGTGATACTGCTAAGGAATTTACCTTGAAAATTGATGCAACTGAAGGAGGTACAGTTACTCCTAAGCCAGGAACATATAAGCATCCAGAAAATACACTTGTGGATTTAAAGGTTGTTGCTGATGATGGATATGAATTTACCAAATGGGAAGGCGATAAAGTAGCTATT
>LFRS01000099.1 GCA_001512435.1 Halothermothrix sp. DTU029
CAACAGTAGATATCCTAACAAAATCTATTCCTTTTATGAGATAGTCTCTAAATTTATAAAAGGCAACATTACGGTTAACATCTAAGACACTCATGCTGCAAATGCCAAAATTATAGATATATTTATTTGCAAATTCTTCTCTTAAAAATGATAAATATTTTCTATTTTGCTGATAAATAAATTGAGCAAACATTCTAGCATTTTTTTGTTCTTTATCAAAGGCTTTTAATATAATATTTTTGTTTATTCCCTGTTTAAGTAATTGTTCCTCTATTTCAGTATGATAAACACTAGTTATCACAATATAATCATAATCATATAAGTGTAAAGCTGCCGGACTTTCTATCTTTATACCATTTAATATTTTGCCCTGTTTAGAGAAATCATTATCTACAAAAACTACTATTTCAGCTTTATTAAAGTCCACAGCCTCCATAAAAGTAGTGGCCCCAGAACCAGCTCCAAAACAGAGCAATTTTACTTTTTTATCCATCCGGTTATCCTTTCCCTTCTACTTTTTTGAATTCATTTAATAAATAAGAAATAGAGTCATAATCACATTGAGGATACAAAGGTAGAGTAATGATTCTTTTGTATACTGTTTCTGCCTCTGGACACAACCCCTTCTTACACCCCAGGTCCTGATAATAGGGATGCCAGTAGACAGGTATATAATGCACCTGTACCCCTATCCCCTTACTTCGCAGGTAATCAAACACCTCTTTCCGGCTCTTCCCCAACTTCTCCTCATCAACCTGAATTACATAAAGGTGCCAGGAACTCTCTCTATCAGCTTTCTGATAAGGGAGCTTAATCCATTCCAACTCAGCCAGTTCTTGGTTATATATTTCAGCTATATCCCTTCTCCTCTTAAGAAAACCATCTGATTTCTTTAACTGGCTTATACCTAAAGCGGCCTGGATATCAGTCATCCGGTAGTTATAGCCCAGCATTTGCTGTTCATGATACCAGGATTCATCAGTCTTCCGGATATACTTATCCGGTTCTTTTGTTATCCCATGGGTACGGAACAGCCTTAATTTATCATAAAGCTCTTTCTTATTTGTAGTAATCATCCCACCTTCACCGGTAGTAATATGCTTGACAGGATGAAAACTGAAGACAGTCATATCACTGTATTTACAATTACCAATCCTTTCTCCCTTATAAGTAGCCCCCAGGGCATGAGCAGCATCCTCTATAACAATAAGATTGTTTTTTCTGGCAATATCCTGTATCTCTTCCATATCACAGGCTTGTCCAGAAAAATGAACAGGTATGACGGCAGCCGTCTTATTCGTTATCTTTTTCTTTATTTCCTCCACTGATATATTATAAGTATCAGGATCAATATCAGCAAAAACAGGTTTCCCGCCCTGGTATAGGACACAATTGGCAGAAGCAGCAAAGGTCATTGGTGTTGTAATAACCTCATCACCCGGGCTAATACCTGCTGCAAAACAGGCAGCATGCAGGGCTGCGGTACCATTGGCTATTGCGACCGCATATTTTGCCCCAACATAGGCAGCAAATTTTTCTTCAAATTCTTCTATTTTCGGCCCTGTTGTCAGATAATCACTCTGTAGTACCTCTACCACTGCTTTTATGTCATCATCATCTAACCATTGCCGCCCATAGGGTATATATTTATCAGTCATTATCAATCACCTTATATCTTTATTTAGAAAAGATGAAATAATTATAACCAAATCGTTTTATATTATTAAAACTAAAGCTCCAGATTTTTCAACATCTCCCGCATTTCCTCTACGGTCAACCATTCTTCATTCTTATCACTGGTATATTCAAAATCATCTGTCAAAGGTTTTCCATCCTTATGATTACCCAATTTCCACCAGCTAAATTCAGGCTGGATTATATAATAATTCTCGAATTCCAGTGTGTGCCGGGCATCAGAGCCAGTTATCAACATCTCATGTAACTTTTCACCAGGACGGATCCCCACTATCTCCAATTCACATTCCGGGGCAATGGCCTCTGCCAGATCTGTTATCTTCATACTGGGGATCTTCGGGACAAAGATCTCTCCACCCTGCATTTTTTCCAGGGTAGCAAAAACCATCTCTACTCCCTCTTCCAGGGTAATCCAGAACCTGGTCATTCTCGGGTCAGTAATGGGCAGTTTCCCGGCCTCTTTTAACTGTAAAAATAATGGAACAACACTTCCCCTGCTGCCTACAACATTGCCATAACGGACAACTGCAAAGCGGGTATCTTTACTGCCCACATAGGAATTACCGGCAATAAAAAGCTTATCAGAACAGAGCTTGGTTGCACCATAAAGATTAATGGGGTTCACTGCCTTATCAGTACTCAAAGCAACGATTTTACTGACTCCTCTATCGATAGCAGCATCTATTATATTCTGGGCACCGATCACATTGGTTTTAATGGCTTCAAAGGGGTTATATTCGCACTCCGGTACCCGCTTCAGGGCTGCAGCATGGATAACTACATCCACACCATCAAAGGCCCGGTATAGCCTTTCTTTATCCCTTACATCACCAATAAAAAACCTGAGTTTAGGATTATCCCCGAATTCAGCCCTCATCTGGGCCTGCTTCAGCTCATCCCTGCTGAAAATAATCAGTTTATTAACATCATACCTATCCAGAACCATCCTGGTAAACTTTTTGCCAAAGGAACCTGTTCCTCCAGTTACTAAAATTGTCTTTCCATTTAACATGTCTTTTCCCTCTCCTTAGCTAAAGAAAAAATAACAATTTGTGTTTCAAAATCTTCCTGCAATAATTCAATATCTATAAATATCTATTATAATTCTTCATATAAGTACATAATTCAATAAAGAACAGCCTTTTTCCTGCTCTAGGGGCTAATTTTTTATTAAAAATAAGAAAATTAGCTATATTGGCCTTCTTTACCAGTAAAGATACTATCAAGATCTCTAACATATTTTAAATAATTCTCCAGGACAGGCTTTAATTCATATTCAATAATGTCGCTGATTAAGACTTTATCCTGGTTATCAAGGGCTTCATCTAATGCATGAATAGTTTCGTACCATTGCTGCAGCAGTGCTTTTCTTTCTTTTAAATTATCTTTAATTACAATTTCAGGGCTGTTTAAATAACTTAAAAATTGATTTAGCCAGTCCAGTGTATCCATGGCCAGAGCCAATTTATTATAGCCTTCCTCTTCTTTGCCTATAGTCAAGTCAACACTTATTTGGTCAAGGTTCCCGATAAAATCCGGTATAAATTCCTTCATACCGGCTAAGGTTTCCAAAAGGACCTCCTCAACCTTTTTTGCATTTATCTCCAGTACCTTAATAGGCATAAGGGCTTCTATTTCACTATCAGACATATTACTTATATCCCTACCATCTGCTATTATATCCAGCACGACATAGCCTTTGTTATTTATAATCTCTATCAATTCGTCTACAGTATATCCTTCTGTTTCAAGTTCAAAATCAATCCCGTATATTTCTACCTTCATCTTTTTTCTCCTCTCTCTTTAATTTTTCTTCTTGCTCTGACAACATCTTAATGGCTCTTTCACTACCTATATGCAGGTTATTATAAAACTCTAAGAGATTTCTCAATATCTCTGGGTTATGAGAACTGAGCTTTATTTCATTATAGAGTTTATAAAGAGCTGACTCAAAAAACACAGTACTGGAACCAAGTTTAATGATTTCTCTATTCAGGCTGTCAATTTTATTATAGATATCTTTAATTTCTTCTGCCTCACAGTCAATTAGATAATCTACCAACATTAAGCCATCACTGGCCAGTTTATTTATCTTTCTAATACTNNTTTATTAATCTCTTTTATTATCTCTTCGCTGAATACCGGTTTATATGAACATATTTTTACCAACAATTCCTCCACTGTATCAATTTCTTCTTGACAATAGACATTAATAACTTCTTCCAGTGACATTAATTCTGTTCCCTCAATCCTGGCTCCACCCTCTGTTGCATCAATAAAAATCTTATCTTTGTCTATATTTTTTAAACCACTTATCATTCTATTGAACCATACCAGATAATAATAAAAATCATTTCTGGTCCAGACATCGTTGCCATGAATATCTTTTATCTTCAGAAAGAGTTTATTACTCCTTCTCATCTCCTCGTCAATATTTCTATGGTAAGCTGAACCACTGACATGAGTGGTATCATCAGTAAAGGCAAGATCCTGGCCAACCAGCACAATTGGGTTAGCCTTTAATTGCCAGGCAAACATAAAGGCCAGGTGGGCCACAGAGCCACCGGTTGAAATCCGTCCTTTATAGTCACTGGTTTTTTCAACCCAATATAGAAGATCATCAGCTATTCCCACTACTGGTGCAAAAAGCAAAGGGCCTGGCCATTCTTCCAGAACATGATTATAAAATAAATGTGATGATAGCAAAATTACATCATTTAATTTGCTATAATCAAGACCTTCAAAATATTTCAATGTATATTTATACCCATCATAAACAACCACAATATCCGGGATTATATCTTCTGCCAGCAAGCGCTTCAATACAGCGTCAACTGCTATTATAATTGCCTTTCCTTTGGCCTTTTTTAACAAGTGTATATTTTTATTTAAAGAAGGCCCTGCCGCCACAATAATAGCTGTTTTATCTTTGAAACAATCCTGTACATATCCTACTCCAGGTTTTCGCAGCAAAAGTGCCAGGTTTCCCAGTATATTTTTTTCCCATTCAGCACCCCGTTCAGTTACAGTAGCATTATTGGCTAACTGTGTATATAAGATATATTGCAATTCTTCCCTGATATGGTCTATATTTTCCAATTCCAAATTATTAATAAAGGGTAATTCTATTAACTGGATTTTTTCAAATATATGATCAATCTTACTTTGAATTATATATGATAATTCAGTTTTTTCCGGATCCTCAAATAGAATTAAGTAAAATTTTTCATAAGTAAAAAGATCTGTAAAATCATTGTATGATAAAGCTCTTTTAAATAAATATAAGTCCTCAATAATAACAAATAGTTTTACACCCTTATCTCTTATCTTATTAAAAAGTGTCTTAACATGGTAGCCCAGGCCAAAACCCAGGACTATAATGCTATCAATTCCTTCTATATTCAGATTAGACACAAATCTTTCAGCTTCTTTTTCGGGGTCATACCTACTGTGTATATAAATAGATTTTCCTTCTTTTTTATATAAGGCAGTCATTGAACCATTCCGGGCAGGAAATACTTCCAGATTACTATCTTTATTAACTTTATTTAACTCTTGCTCTAACTGTGAATACTTAACAAGCAAGGACTCCAGGTTCTTTTTTAACAATATTACTCACCCCATAATTCTTATAAGAGAAAAAGAGCCAACCGGCTCTATTCGATCAGCTCTTTTTCTTTATACTTGTTATTAAAAAATTAATTAGCCAAGTAAAGATAATACAGACTGTGACTTCATATTAGCCTGGGCTAACATTGCTGTTCCGGCCAGCTGTAGGATTTGTGCTTTTGTCAGTTCAGCTACTTCTGCAGCCATGTCGGCGTCACGGATACGGGATTCTGCAGCCTGTAGGTTTTCTTCTGAAACAGCCAGGTTATTGATGGTATGCTCTAATCTGTTCTGTACAGCACCAAGGTCAGAACGGAAGCTGGAAACAACGCTGATAGCTTCATCGATTGTCTTGAGTGTAATGCTGGCTCCACTTACAGTAAAACCTTTGATATCTAATGATTCAGGTCTCATATCCTTTAAGTCGATAGAGATAGTTTGTCCATCATTGGCACCGACCTGGAATGTAAATGTTTTTGAACTAACTCCTGTGAAATTCAATAATTTCATGGTATTGAACTCTGTTCTTACAGCAATACCACTGATTTCACCAATTAAGTTTTTAACTTCTTTCTGAATCTCTGCTTTATCAGCATCTGTGTAGGTACCATTAGAAGCCTGTACAGCCAGATCTCTTATTCTCCTTAACATACTGTGTACTTCATTTAAAGCACCTTCAGCAGTCTGGATTAAAGAGATACCATCCTGGGCATTTCTCTGGGCCTGTCTCAAACCACTGATCTGAGCACGCATTTTTTCAGAGATAGCCAGTCCTGCAGCATCGTCAGCAGCACGGTTGATTCTGTAACCTGAAGACAATCTCTCCATTGTTTTGGACATTGCGCTGGAGTTAATGTTCAGGTTTCTTAAAGCATTCATTGAACTGATGTTGTGATTGATAATCATTAAACATCATCCTCCTTGATATATTTTATAAAGAAGCAGTCCTTGCTTCTTCTAATCCTTTTATCGTCTAATACAGTCAGGAATATTATAGAATAAATTGTTGTTTTTATACGGTTTTCAGCCAATATTTTGTTTTATATGTATATATCTACAATATCCCGGCTTTTTTCTCTTTTTTTCTTACTTTTTTTATCAATTTATAATTAGTATTGATATTTTTTCTGCTAATTATTATACAGGTTAGAGAATTGAGCCATTAACCAGGTGCTTTGATTATTCAACTGGGATAAGATTGAATCCATCTGGGAAAATTGGGCCCTTAACCTG
>LFRS01000047.1 GCA_001512435.1 Halothermothrix sp. DTU029
AATATCTTCTTTCAGTATATAGGAACAATTTCTCCGGTGAAGGGCTCTTAATCTGGCCAGTAATTCACCCTTATGAAAGGGCTTGCTTATATAGTCATCTGCCCCGGTATCCAGGGCATTAATTATGCTCGCAGGATCCTTCTTTGCCGATAAAACTAGAATAGGGACTGTATTACCCTTTTCACGCATATATTTAAGTGCTTCAAGGCCATCCATGTCTGGCAGAACAAGCTCCATTATGACTATATCATGATTTTTGTTCATGAGCTTACGGATACCCTTTGCACCATCGTGGGCAAAATCTACAATTACTTTCTCTTCATTAAGGATGCTCTTTAAATTTTCACATAGGTACAGGTCGCTATCAATTATTAATACGTTGATATTAAACACCCCCAGGTAATACAACCGGTTTTTTCTTTATTTATCTTATTCTTGCTAACTACTTAAATACCTTCTATTGATTGATATTTTTCAACATTTTTCCTGCCACTTTATAATAAAAAAAGAATGTAAGCCCCCGGGAAGAAGCTTACATTCCGATTAATTGTTAATATATTTTATTTGCAGAATAATTATGTAAAATGGAACTTATAGAAACAAAAAAAGAGTCTATTATTTTAATAGGCTCTTACTGTAAATCACTCTGGTAGACCATCGGGGACTCGAACCCCGAACCCCCTGATTAAGAGTCAGGTGCTCTAGCCAG
>LFRS01000179.1:0-201 GCA_001512435.1 Halothermothrix sp. DTU029
GTATTATTAATCTTCTCCTCTCCCTCCTTGCCTTCCAGGGTAATAGCAGCCAGTTCTTCCCGGTAATAACCATAACGATCCATTAAATCCATTAATTTTTCATAGATACTTAAACCCTGTTCTTTATAGTATAAAGCCATAATGGCTATTAAAGCCGCTGTTAATACTGCGTCCTTATCCCTGGTATAGGTTCCTGCCAGA
>LFRS01000179.1:286-1059 GCA_001512435.1 Halothermothrix sp. DTU029
ATGGTTTTAATTATTACTCCATTATCCGGCAGGTTGCCGCTTTCCTTCATCTGTTCCAGGAGAAAATTACTCAATAATACTCCTATCTGATTACCAGTCAGGTTACGGTATTCCCCACTTGCATCTTTGACGACAACACCAATCCGGTCTGCATCAGGGTCAGTAGCCATAATCAGGTCTGGATTATAATCCTGGGCCAGTTCCAGGGCCATTTTATAGGCAGAAAAGTCCTCGGGGTTGGGGCTTTCTACAGTAGAAAAATCCGGATCTGCTACAGTCTGTTCTTCAACTGGATAGAAGTTGCTGAAACCCAGTTTCTCCAGCAATCTTTTGACCGGTATATTTCCCGTACCATGTAAGGGAGTATAGATGATTGTCAACTCTTTCCCTTTCTCTGTAGCCAATTTACGGGCAGGCAGAACCTTGATCATTTCTTCCAGGTATCTCTGGTCAACTTCCTCCCCGATAATCTCCAGATATCCCTGGCTAATTGCTTCCCCCTTGTCTATTCTTTTAACCAGTTCAAAATCATCAATCTCGTTAATCTCAGCAATGATCTCATGGGCCTGTTCGGAAACAACCTGGCCTCCATCTTCCCAATACAATTTATAACCATTATATTCTGCCGGGTTATGACTGGCAGTAATCACGATTCCACCAATAGCCTTTAATTCCCTGACAGCAAAGGACAATTCAGGAGTTGGCCTGATACCATCAAAAAGATAGGCCTTGATACCATTGGCAGACAAAACCAGGGCTGCCTCCAGGGCAAA
>LFRS01000179.1:1260-2099 GCA_001512435.1 Halothermothrix sp. DTU029
TCTTTTATTATGTATGCTTCTAGATAAATATATGCACAGGAGATAAAGCAGCCCGCACCCCTAAACAAAAAAAATGCCCCGTCTTTTAAACGGGACATAAACCTTCTTTTATATAAATGAAAAACATTAAAAGGCAAAGCTTATGCCAAAACCAAAACTAAAGCCTCTGTAATTAAGTTCAGGTACAATTACATCATCAGGTATTTCAACCAATACATCTTCATCGTCATCATATACATGAGTTATTTTTGAATTTCCCAAAATATATGCTGCTCTACCTATCAGAGCAAAATTTTCTGTAACTGGGTAATTTAAGTCAGCTCCTATTTGATAACCCAGGCCTCTTGCTCTTATTTGTTCGATTTGGATATCCTCCTCTGTTATATCATCTCCTGCTCGATAATAATAATAATCATAGCTAGTTGCTGACAAATTATTATACGAAACTGCTCCCCTCAGGGTAACTATATCCTTTAAATTATATACTAATTCCAGGTATGGTGCAGAAACCTTAAGGCCAACAGAGTCTTTTAATTTTTCTTCTATCCTGCTATCATCAGGCAAAATATGTGTTAAATTATCTTCCATACCAAACACCGTATAGTTTACAGTGTCATAACCAACCCCCAAACCTAACCCATTCCTGAAAAAATAGCGTAGCCCTCCATAAAATCCTTTACCAGATATATCCTTACTGATTTCTTCACCTATGATAGTATCTCCTTCAAACATATAATTGTCTCTTTCAGCTTTAAAGATAAAGTCTGCTACATTTAAATTGATTCCACCAACTACTTCAAACCCCGCTCCAAGAACATTAATACTAAGTAGTAGCATAA
>LFRS01000179.1:2132-7229 GCA_001512435.1 Halothermothrix sp. DTU029
TTTTTCCTACTGTTTTCGACATTTTTTACAGTTTCCAATTGAAACCAATGCTGAATTTCCTGCTTTCCTTATTACTGCTTTCCGAAATAGGTTTAAAGGAGTTTCGGTCAAATACCAGGCCAGTACTCACTTTTAATTTAGGACTAACCTTATAATTCCAGGAGATGGAAAAACGATCATATAGGTTATCTTTGGCTTCATTATTGGGGTAATCTTTCCATTGCCTTTGTAAAAAGAGGCTACAGTCATTTCTTTCATCTATGTCAAAATCCAGCTGGTACTTAAAGCGAAGCTGATTATAGGTGTTCTTTTCATTATCATAATAATCTTTCTGGCGCAGGTCTACCATTATTTTGTTCCGCAACTGTTCTGTAAGGCGGAAGGTATAATTGGTCCATAGATCCCAGGTAATATTGTTGAAGGTTAACCTTTCCTGATATTCCTTTGTATAATACTGTATTTTTACGTAGTAATAATCAGATTTGTTTAATTGCTGCCTGTATCTTAACCAGATCCGGTCATAATAGTATTTATCAATTAACTCTTCTGCCAGCTCTTCTTCCATAAACTCTTCAATATCATCCAGTTCTTCATCATATTCCTCCTCCGCAGAGAAAAATACATCAATATAGGAACGTTCACCCCGTTCATAATTTCCGCTGATCTCTGGACTATAGCCTCTAACGACAGAAACTCCTGTTAGTAGGAATAGCACAATAAAAAGTAAAATTATCCGCCTTTTCCCCTTCAGCATTTGCACACCTCCTTAAAAACTTCCCCTTTTATTCCAGGCAAAGATCCCCTGGCAGAATAATTTATTCTATATATATATTTCTTCGTTTTAGGTCAATATCCTTTTCTTACCATTATTTAACCAGGATGCCTGCCCAATATTATTTGTTTCAAAAAAAGAACCTCCCTGTTTTCCAGTAGAGGTTCATATTATATGTCTTTATATCCTTAAGTCTTTTTTTAATTTCTACTTTGTTTTCTCTGTTAATTATCTTCAAAAATTAATCCCTACACCTATTCCCCTATCGATAAGATCAAGGCTTATAAAATAATCAAAACAATCATGTTCCCGGGTTATTTTTAACTCCAGCTTTTCTAAGGCCTTCTCCCTCAATTCATAACGGCCATTAAGATTCAGGTGCCAGGCAGAATATATCTCTGGCTGTAGAAAAGATATACCCAAAGAAGGCCGTAAACTTTCACCTGTCTTCAGCTTATCTGCAGCTATATAGGCCTGCCCCTGATCCATACTATATTCATAATTTAATTCTGCACTATAAGCCAGGTTTTCAGTAAGCTTATCCTGATAGCTGCTATTAACAGCAATTTTATAATAGCTATAATTTGCTCTTATATTATTATCAGCCTGGTAATAATTGCCCTGTATACCAACATCGGCCCTGATATTTAATTTCTCTGTCCTGATAAGGGGCCTGGCCAGATTCAGATCCAGGCGCAGCCTATCACTGCTAATCCCTTTATGGGCTACCTTACCTATACCCAGGCTGGAGTTAATATTAATACCAGCCAGATGATAATTAGGACTGCTTATTTGAAAATAAGGAAGATAATCTATGGAATAGCCATTCCTGTATATAAGCTGCATGGGATACCTGCTTCTATAATCTATACTATAGGCCTCTTTACTCAACCCTTCTTCCTTAAATTCATTGTAATACCCGTAAGTAAACCTGCCCCGTCTATAGCGTCCATCCAGTTCTCCTATAATTTCATCCTTTATATAATCCTTTTTAATCCCTGTACTGAAGCTTAATCCAGAATTATTATATAATAAGGCAGCACCTATATGATTATTCTCTACAGGCTTACCTGCTGTATCAAAACTATCCTCATATATATATTGATTTCTTATACCAAGAGCCGGGCTTATACTATAAAAATTATCCATCTCCAGATATTTGCCACCCTCCTGATTTAACTCTCCCTTAATCTCCCCTTTAAAATTCTCTCCAATTTCATAGGGGTAAGCAGCCTGAATGAAAAAACCACCCTTTGAACTATAGCCTAGATCAGTTATAGGAAAAACAGAGTCATATTTATCTTTTTCTGCATCATAGTTCATGGTATAAGCCGGGAGATAAAAAAACCTCTTACCGGCAAAATAAAACCATATATTTCTGGCTTGAATCTTTTCTCCTGGATAAACAATTATCTCCCTGGCTTTTATCGAATAATGAGGTTCAGGTAAAATACAGGGACTTAACTCCACCTCCTGGAGAAGATAATTCTCTGTTTCCAGTAATCTTATTTCTTTTCCTGCTATGGATAAATCCTTAAGCCTGGTTGCAGGACCCCTGATTACTCCGGTACCCTCTTTATAGTTATATTCCAGCTCCTTTCCCCTGAAAAGATCTTCCCCTACCCGAAATAAAAGATCCTTTCCTTCAGCCAGAATTAGCTCTTCCCGGTAAAAAATCATCAACCTGTCGGCATTTATCTCCAGATCATCAATAATAAAGCTGACATTCTCCATGGCAGTCAGGATACCCTCCTGATGATCATAAAGAATTTCACCATCAGCTCTTATAATATATGGGTACTCCTCCTTGACTTCTCCTGCTCCAATACTAATAGAAATTATTAAAATAAGTATAAATAAATATCTTCTGTACAAAAGCATCACCTTCAATGATTATAAAGCATAGTAGCCCTTAATCTTATTTCTATAAAGAGGGAAAAATACCTGCCAGTATTATCTGGAAAATATAAAACCTGTCCAGTAAAAACTGAACAGGTTAATATTAATCCCAATTTGATAAAATCTTTATTGTAACTTGATACTATATACCTCGACAGTATCCAGGACCTGTGTTTTTAATACTGTCCCTGCTGGTATAACTATATCTTTCCCCTTGTAAAAATACCCTGCAACCAGGCCAACCGGGTTACTGACTATAATAGTACTTAACAATCCTACGCCAATGGCAATTTCCTCAGAATAATTGCCCTTTTCCTCCAGTTTAAGATTCAAAGGGATGGAACTACCATCAATGGCCTTTATATCGTTTATTCTAATTGTAAGACTGGCATCCTGGCCAAACCTGCCGGCTTTTTTAATATTGGTTATTGTCAGGCTGCCTTCTGTCCCAGCAGGAATAATCAAATAATCATTAACTTTATAATTACTATCAATTTTAAATTTTATGGACTGTCCTGGTTCCAATTCAGCAGTATTAATCTCTTCCAGCAACCTTATATGTATTTCTTCATCCTTCAAAACCAGCACTTTGTTGGCCAACAGGCCATCCTGGGGAATTAATAAATTGGAAAGCCTCTCTACCCTGTTAAAAAGTGAACCTGTCTGCAGCTGTCCAAAAATATTCAATTCCAGGTTTTCTATCCGTTCCATTATGTTGCCCGCACTGATCCTGTTAAATAATGTCCAGTCCATTATATTTATCAACAAAAGCAAAGATAATCCATCTTCTTTACCCAGGACAAACTCTATAATCCCCTCTGCCCTTTCAACCAGAGAGCCTTTTTTCGTCTCTCCGAATATAGCTAATTCCAAAGTATCTATCTTCTGTAAAATGGCATTTTCTGAAGCCTGTCCATAAAGCATAATTTCAGCTTTTTCCAGGTCTCTNNATAGGAATAATATTGGCATAAACGGGAGTAGTAGATACAAACAGTATTAGTGCTATTAATAAAGATAAAAAGAATTTATTATGCCTTTCCATAAAATCCATCATGGTCTTCACCTCTTTCCTAGAACTTGATTTCCAGCTTTGCTTTAATGTCTGGTTCATCTTTATTTTCTTCCCCAACTAAATCTTCTGCTGGATTATCCTGTTTCCAGAGATATTCAAAAGAAAGGGTAGAACTATCATTTAAATTTAAACCAATTCCAAAGATCCACTGGTTTAATTGTTCTTCTATAGTCTCCGGATTATATATTTTATAGGTGGCATTAAAGGTAGCCAGGTCTTTAAAGCCCAGTTCCAATCCGGTGGTCCTGGCATTATCATTACCTCGGTCCAGCTGGTAATGATACCTGACCCTACCCAGGTCATCATCTCTATATTCAAGGCCAATTATAGTACTGGAGCTATTGTTGCCTGAATTAAAATCATTAATATAATCTGCAGAAATAGTAAGATAATCACTGGTTTTATAGGCTATACCCAGCCTGCCCCTTTCATTACTTTCCTCATGGAAAGTAATTGATCCTGAAGGTCTTATGACAATTTCTTTATCAATTATCTCCTCTGTATTACCTTCATCGTAAGTATTTTCATTACTATCTTCTTCAGGATTATCTGGCTCTTTGTCCACTATATTTAGTGGAACAATATCCCACCAGCCACGATTTTCCCAGCCATATTCTGCCCAGATTAGGGTCCTCTTGTTCATCCTGTAGTTTAAACTGATATTGGTATTCTCTTTAGTCAATAAATCAAGCTCATCCTTATCATATTCTGCATTAAGGGATACACCTGGTAAGGGCTCCAGAGTAAAAACATTGCTATTTCCTGTATAATTAAACAATTGTTTATCCAGGCTGATAGTTTTTTCACTCTCCAGTAGATTATATGTATAATTATTATTCGTCCTATTTGGCTCGTAGATATTAGCCAGATCCAGTAGTTTATTCTGGGCTTCCTCGCTAAAAACCCTCTCCTCTATATCAGGTAGGCGCAGATTAATATTAAGCAGCTCATAGCTGTTATAGAGATAATTTTCCACTATAATTGGACTATCCAATAAGATAGGCATATCTATGGCAGCCCGGCTTATACTGGTTAATACTATGAAAATAAGCAGGAATAAGATTATATCTCTCTTCACTTTGCGCCTCCTTTCTGTCTAATGAAACCCTATATATATTATTCTCCATTAAGCCTCTTTTTCCTCTTTACCCCTTTGAGTAAGTTTTGCCATTATCTAGTTATATTATATCAAAAAGACAGGGCTTTTTCTATAACTTTTATAAATTCTATTCTAAAGTTTTTATAAGCATAACTGATTTATTTATATATTTATATATAAAAATAAAAACCCTCCGGAAAGCCGGAGGGTTCTTTTTACATTTTATCTGGTTTAGAATGCTACACTAACACCAGC
>LFRS01000020.1 GCA_001512435.1 Halothermothrix sp. DTU029
CGTTGGCATGGGCATCACCGGCACTGATGTGACAAAAAACGTCGCCGACATGATTCTTGCAGACGACAACTTCGCAACCATTGTATCTGCAGTCGAAGAAGGCCGCCGTATATACGATAACATTCGTAAATCAATTCAGTTCCTACTCTCTTCCAACCTCTCGGAAGTTATCAGCATTTTCTTTGCTACCATGCTTGGATTTACGATACTTAAGCCTGTTCATATCCTTTTCATTAACCTGATTACCGACTCGCTTCCTGCCCTTGCTCTCGGTATGGAAAAGGCTGAGGCTGATATTATGAAGCGCAAGCCCAGAGACCCAAAGGAAGGCATTTTCTCGGGCGGTGTCGGATTCAGCGTCTTCTATCAGGGTGTAATGGTTTCCATACTTACTCTTGCTGCCTACTTCATCGGTGAGAATTTTCAGCATTAAGAACCACAACTTCTACCTTTTCGGCTCAATGATCCTCTCATTCATCCTTACTGCAGCCGTCATATACACACCGTTTTTATGTGATGTCTTTGGTTTTACCTCTATCAGCTTCATTGAGTATCTGACCGCCCTCTCACTTGCTATCCTGGTAATTCCCATCGTTGAGCTGGTCAAACTGATACAGCGGAAAACTAGTAAAGTCTGAACTTATTTGACTAAAGAATCTGGCTGTTCCATTAGGCACAGCCAGATTCTGATTGCAAGTAAACCTGCTTTAAACGTTTTTCAATGGTTCCGATTCGTAACAGGCTGGCGACCATGAGAGAACTTACACGCCAAACATTTTAACTAACTCCGGGGAAACAATCCCGCCCTTCTCTATATCTATAATCATTTCTGTACCTTTGTAGTAGATATAAATACCTCTGCTGCTGCCATTGGACATACCGAAATAGTATTTTGCCGGGATCATCTTGTCAATATCTCTATGCTCAAACTCATAGTAGGGAAGTTGTTTTCGTTCATAAGGTTCTTCCACCTCAAACTGTATACAGTTCTGAATGAACATATCTTCATCGGTAACCCCGGTTATCACTACTGTAAAAAGGCGATCCCTTGACCCGGCATATCTGCATTGAACTATTCTGGCACCTTCTGGTAATGTGAAACCAAATTCTTTTTGGATTGCATCAGCCTGTACAGGAGTGATTTCCGTTACAACCTGTATTTCAGCCTTGTTGTAAAAGGTGTAAAATTTGTAAGATAAAACGACAAACCCGGCCAACAGTAAAACTGGTATAACTAAAACAAGCACTTTTACAAATCTCCTCATTTACCGACGCGCCTCCTCCAGCGTTGGCTCTGTGGTGTTTGAATCAAAACGCTGTCCCCTGGTCCATGTAAC
>LFRS01000033.1:0-50211 GCA_001512435.1 Halothermothrix sp. DTU029
CCTGTATTATATTATAAAGGAGAGCTAAACTTCTCTTATCCTGCTGTGGCTATTGTAGGAGCCAGGGGATGCAGCAATTATGGAAAGAAAGTAGCAGAGAATTTTGCCTGTCAACTGGCAGAAAGGGGTGTAGTAGTAATCAGTGGTCTGGCCAGAGGAATTGATACCTATGCCCATATCGGTGCCCTCCGGGCTAAAGGAAAGACTATAGCTGTAATTGCCTGTGGACTGGATATAGTTTATCCGCCAGAAAATAAAAAGTTATATATGGAGATTCAGCATGAGGGAAGTTTACTTAGTGAATATCCACCAGGTGTAGAACCTTTATCTGGTCATTTCCCTCAGAGGAACAGGATTATCAGTGGGTTGAGCCAGGGAATATTGGTTGTTGAGGCAGCAGATAGAAGCGGCTCCCTGATAACAGCTGCCATTGCCAGGGAACAGGGACGGAAATTATTTGCCATTCCGGGAAATATTGACCGGCCCCAGAGCAGGGGTTGTAATAAATTAATAAAGGAGGGGGCAAAACTTGTTACAAAAGTAGAAGATGTCCTGGAAGAACTGTTCCTATACAGGGGAGATCTAGATATCAGTAATGGGAAAAACAAGGAGATAACCTATCCAGTATTGAGTCCAGAGGAAAAGGAAGTACTCAAGCTATTTGAAAAGGAACTAGAACTAACAGTAGATGAGATTATCAGGCTGACTGAGAAAAGTCCTGCTACAGTCAATACAATCCTCTTGCAATTGGAGTTAAAGGGTCTTCTTTCCCGTGGTCCTGGAAAAAAATATTCCTTTATGGGTTTACAAAGCATATTAAAACCAATATAATAAATTAATAGTTATGTAATTAAGTTTGTATTTCCTGGAGGGAACAGATATGAAAAGTAATATAATTGAAATAGTTACTTTACTTATACAGAGATTATTGGTTGATGGTGAAGTCTTTATGGAAGAAGAAATAGTAATGGAACTTCTGGAATTAGGATATGAGATAAAGGATATAGACCAGGCCTTTGAATTAATTTATAATGGTACGGAAATAATAGAGGCAGAAAATCCCCAGCCTAAGCAATCCAGAGAATTAGGTTTTTATAATAGGGTATTTAGTAATGCAGAAAAAATGTATCTTCCTTTGAATATACAGGGTTTATTGATTAAAATAGTCTTTAGCAGAATTCTCTCTGTTGATGAATATGAAGAAATAATAAAAAGGCTCATCCAGAGCAGTTATCATGAACTTATTTCTGAACAAAGCTTATGGGATATAATTGAAGATGTTGTTGAAGATCAGTATAAACTATACCTATTATTAAATGAAATTAATGAATTTCAGGATATAATCCCGGATGCTAACCGTTATTTAAACTAATCTATCGTCGGAGGTGTTATTGTGGCAACAAAGAAAAGCAAGAATACACTAGTCATAGTTGAATCTCCAGCTAAAGCAAGAACTATTTCTAAGTTTCTGGGAAAAGGTTATAAAGTCGAAGCTTCTATGGGGCATGTTATAGATTTGCCAAAAAGTAAGATTGGTATTGATATTGACAATAATTTTGAACCACAATATATTACCATAAGGGGTAAAGGCAAGATCTTAAATAAGTTGAAAAGTGAGCTCAAGAATAGTGATGAGGTTTTACTTGCTACTGACCCTGATAGAGAAGGGGAAGCTATCTCCTGGCACCTATACCGGGCACTGAAACTGGATAAGGAAAATGTCCGGATTGAATTTAACGAAATAACCAAAACAGCAGTACAGAAGGCCTTAAAAGAAGCAAGGCCTATAAATAAAAATCTGGTAGATGCCCAGCAGGCCAGAAGGCTTCTTGACAGGCTGGTGGGTTATAAATTGAGCCCCTTGCTTTGGACCAAAGTAAGAAAGGGCTTGAGTGCCGGCAGGGTGCAGACAGTGGCTGTAAAAATTATCTGTGAGCGGGAGAGAGAGATTAAAAGCTTTGTCCCTGAAGAATACTGGACCATTACTGTAGAGTTTGAGAAAAATGGTGAGAGATTTACTGCTGCTTTATTAAGGATTAATGGTAAAAAAGTTAAGATCAGTAATGAAAAAGATGCCTTAAAAATAGTTGAAGAATTAAAAAACGCCAGTTTTGTTGTAAGGAAAGTAAAGGAAAGAGACCGGAGGAGAAATCCCCTCCCACCTTTTACTACCAGTACCTTGCAACAACGGGCAGCCAATACCCTGAATTTTCCTGCTAATAAAACCATGATGATTGCACAACAATTATATGAAGGTATTGATATTGGGGCAGAAGGTACGGTTGGTTTAATCAGTTATATGCGAACAGATAGTACCAGGGTTTCAGAAGAGGCGGTAAATAATGCCAGGAATTATATCAGGAATGAGTTTGGGGATAAATATGTGCCGGAAAAAGCAAGGAATTATTCCAGGTCCCGAGGTTCACAGGATGCCCATGAAGCAATCAGGCCTACATCAGTGGACCGCCATCCTGAAAAGATCAAGAAATACTTAAGTGCTGATCAATATAAGTTATATGATTTAATCTGGCGTAGATTTGTAGCCAGTCAGATGAGTCCAGCTATCTATAGAGTCCTTACTGTTAATATTGAGGCAGGGGAGAAATATCTGTTCCGGGCTATAGGATCACAGATAGTTTTTCCAGGCTTTTTGCAGATATATAATGGAAATGAAAGAGAAGATGTATTATTGCCGGAACTGGTTGAGGGAGATAGTCTGCCTGTAAAGGATTATAAGCCAGAACAACATTTCACCCAGGCCCCTCCCCGTTTTACAGAAGCCAGCCTGGTCAAGACACTGGAAGAGGAAGGAATAGGCAGGCCCAGTACCTATGCACCGATTATTTCCACCATTATTTCCAGGGGTTATGTGGAAAGAGATGGCAAACAATTAGTACCTACTGAATTGGGTTTTATTGTAGTGGATTTATTAAGTGAGTATTTTCCAGATGTTACTGATGTTGAATTTACAGCCCAACTGGAAAAAAGGCTGGATAGTATCGAAGAGGCTGAGGTTGACTGGAAAAAGGTCCTGGCTGATTTTTATTATCCTTTTGCAGATAGGCTTGAGGAAGCCAGAGAAAAGATGGAAAGAGTAGAGCTGGCCAGTGAGGTAACTGATGAAACCTGTGATAAATGCGGCAGGCCCATGGTAATCAAGTTTGGCCGCTATGGTAAGTTTTTGGCCTGTTCTGGTTATCCGGAGTGTAGGAATACAAAACCATTTTTGATCAAAACAGGGGTGAAATGTCCTTCCTGTAAAGATGGAGACCTGATCCAGCGCAAGACCAAGAGGGGTAGAATTTTTTATGGTTGTACCAATTACCCAGAATGTGATTTTACCAGCTGGAATAAACCGGTAGAGAAGAGTTGTCCTAAGTGTATGGGCTTAATGGTAGAGAAAAGTAATAAGGAAAAAGGCCTTTATTATAGCTGTATTAATGAGGAATGTGGCCATGAAGAAAGTGCAGAAAAGAAATAAGCCATGAGACCCAGAGAATTTGCTTGACAGTGATTCTTATAGTATGATAATATAGTGTAGGTAATTACTCAAGTATAATTGCCTCTATATTATTTTGAATCATTCGAAAATTTAATATAGATTTTTAGGGAGGTTGAGTTTGTGGAGTGGAATCCTAAAGCTACTACTGTAGTAGCTGTTAAACATAAAGGGGAAGTAGCCATGGCCAGTGATGGCCAGGTCACCCTGGGTAATACTGTTATGAAGGCAGGGGCAAGGAAGGTGAGGTTTTTATACAAAGGAGAAGTTCTGGTAGGCTTTGCCGGGACTTCTGCTGATGGCTTTACCCTGCTGGAGAAGTTTGAGATTAAACTGGAAGAATTTCATGGTAATCTGGAGAGAGCAGCTGTTGAACTGGCAAAAGAATGGCGGACCGATAAAGTTTTGAGAAAACTGGAAGCATTATTGCTGGTAGCCAATAAAGAGAAGATCCTCTTGATTTCAGGAAATGGTGATGTAATAGAGCCAGACAATGATGTTATAGCAATCGGTTCAGGTGGTCCATATGCACAGGCAGCTGCTTTAGCTATGGTAAAATTCGCTGATCAGATGAGGGCAAAGGAAATAGCTTATGAAGCAGTAAAGATAGCAGCAGGCATATGTATCTATACTAATGATAACATTATAGTAGAGGAGATAGCAGGAGGTGAAGGACCATCAAAGAGTTAACCCCTAGAGAGATAGTGGAAAGGCTTGATAAGTATATTATAGGCCAGGAAGAAGCAAAGCGGGCAGTAGCTATTGCTTTGAGAAATAGATATAGGAGAAGGAAAATAAAGAATGAGTTACAGGAAGAAATAATGCCTAAAAATATACTTATGATTGGTCCTACTGGTGTAGGAAAGACTGAAATTGCCAGAAGATTGGCTAAAATAACCAGCTCACCTTTTATCAAAATAGAGGTAACCAAGTTTACTGAAGTAGGCTATGTCGGACGTGATGTAGATTCTATAATCCGTGATTTACTGGAGAACTCTATCCAGATTATCAAAAAGGAAAAATTCAAAGAAGTAGAAGCAAGGGCGGAAGAGTTGGCTAAAGAGAGGATACTGGATATTTTACTGCCCCTGCCCAGGAGAAAAAGAAGAGATCCCTTTAGTTTTTTGATGGATAATGATAAAAGTGATGAAATGGATCAGGAAACACAAAATAGGATTTTAGAAAGGAGGGAAAGATTAAAGAAAAAACTGGAAGATGGCGAATTAGATGATCAGATTATTGAGATAAATGTAGAAGTACAAACACCACATATGCTGGAGATGTTTTCCGGAGCGGGTGTTGAAGAGATAGGCATAAATTTTCAGGATGTTTTTGGCAACATATTCCCTTCACCAAAAAAGAAGAGGAAAGTTACAGTTGCAGAGGCCAGGAATATTCTCCAACAGGAAGAAGCTCAAAAGCTAATCGATATGGATGAGGTAAGCAGAGAAGCTATTGAGAAGGTTGAGAATGATGGCATTGTTTTTCTGGATGAATTTGATAAGATAGCTGGACGGGAATCCGGTCATGGGCCCGATGTCTCCAGGGAAGGAGTACAAAGGGACATTCTCCCTATTGTTGAGGGCTCTACAGTAATGACCAAATATGGCCCAGTTAAAACCGACCATATTTTATTTATTGCAGCTGGTGCCTTCCATGTAGCAAAACCTTCTGATTTGATACCAGAGCTACAGGGTCGTTTTCCCATAAGAGTAGAATTAAGAAGCCTGAGCAAGGATAATTTTATACAGATCTTAACTAAACCCAAAAATGCCTTAATAAAACAGTATATAGCTTTACTGTCTACTGAAGGTCTGGAGATTGAGTTTACAGATGGAGCAATTGAGGAAATAGCAGAATTTGCTTACCAGGTAAATGAGCAGACGGAGAATATTGGTGCCAGAAGGTTGCATACAATCATGGAAAGATTGCTGGAAGAATTGTCTTTTTCTGCTCCTGAATTAAAGGGGGAGAAGATTGTCATTGATGTAGATTATGTTAGAAAACAACTGGCTGATGTTGTATTGAATAAAGATTTAAGTAAATATATCCTATAAAAAGTGTATAAGCAAATGGAGGTATATAATTATGGATAAATTATTAGAAAAAAGTCGTATGATTAACAGGTTATTGCAAAGAACAGGTGGAAGGCCTGTTGATTTTGCCGAGATGGCAACAGTATTGAGAGATGCTATTGAATGTAATGTTTACATTGCCAGTAGAGAAGGAAAGATATTTGGCTACAGCTTACAGGATGATTTTGAATGTAATGTGATGGAAGAAAAGGTAGTCAATGAAGGAGAACTGCCAGGAGATTATAACAAAGAATTGTTGAAAATAAGAGAAACAAGAGCTAATCTTGAGAAAAAAGACGGAATTTGTATATTTTCTGATGATGACTGCTTGTTCAATGATAAATTGACTACTATTATACCTATCCTGGGTGGTGGTGACAGGCTGGGCACCCTGGTTTTGGTCAGATATGGTGAGGAGTTTTCTGCCCATGACCTGGTACTGGGTGAGTATGGTGCCTCAGTGGTTGGTATGGAAATATTGCGTTCCAGAACAGAGAAAATAGAAAAAGAAGCCCGTAAAAAAGCTGCTGTACAGATTGCCATCGACACCCTGTCCTATTCTGAATTAGAAGCCATCGAGCATATCTTTGAAGAACTTGATGGTAAAGAAGGATTGCTTGTAGCCAGCAAAATAGCTGATCGGGTAGGTATAACCAGATCTGTTATTGTAAATGCTTTAAGAAAATTTGAAAGTGCTGGTGTAATTGAATCCAGATCTCTTGGAATGAAAGGGACCTATATTAAAGTACTCAATGACTATCTATTGGAAGAATTAAACAAACTTAAAGCATAAATCTCTTACAGGTATTTTAATAAAACCTATATGTCCTCTTTCGGGGACATTTTTTTAATATATGCAGGAACTATTAAATAATTGTCGAATATATAAAGAAAGATAAAATAATCCATATATAACCAAGGGGGTCAATATAGATGAGCAAAAGAGTATTAGTAGTAGATGATGCTGCTTTTATGAGAATGATGATTAAGAATATTTTGATTGATGGCGGATTTGAGATTGTCGGCGAAGCCGAAACAGGAAGAGATGCCATAGAATTGTATAAAGAATTAAAACCTGATCTGGTGACTATGGATATTACTATGCCTGAAATGGACGGCATCGATGCTGTTAAGGAAATACTGGAAATAGATAAAGATGCCAAAATTATCATGTGTAGTGCCATGGGACAACAGGCTATGGTAATCGATGCCATCCAGGCTGGGGCCAAAGATTTTGTCGTCAAACCTTTTAAGCCAGATCGAGTACTTGCTGCTGTGAATAAATTATTTAATGAATAAGAAATCCCCTGTTAATGGAGAGGTTTGAGAGTTAAAGGAGGTTGACTCTATGGATACTAAGGATCAATACCTACAGATGTTTTTTGACGAATCAGCTGAGTACCTGCAGCAATTGAATGAGAATGTCCTACTCTTGGAAGAACACCCAGAAGATGAAGAGATTATAAATGCTGTATTCCGGGCTGCTCATTCCGTAAAGGGTATGTCTGCTACAATGGGTTATGAGCGCTTGACAGATTTGACCCATAGAATGGAAAGTATCCTGGCCAAAGTCAGGAATAAGGAAATGACCATTAACGAGTTTATTATTGATACACTTTTTTCCGGATTAGATTACATTAAATTATTACTGGATGATATTAGAAATAATGGAGAAGAGCGGACTGATATTAGTGATTATTTATCAAAATTGGAAAAGATTTTAAATAATGACATTTCAATCCAGGAAGTGCTGGTGAAACCGGAAAAAACAGATTTGAACCTGCAGGATTTTACTGGAATGATTGCCTTAACTGAGGAAGAAAAAGAAGAAATCTACAACAAAATGACCAGTAATGACAGAATTTATAATATTAGGGTAATTTTAGCTGAAGATTGTTTGCTCAAGAATGTTCGTGGATATATGATTCTGAAAAAGGCCCAGGAACTTGGTTATCTGGCCAAGTCGAATCCAGATCAGAGAGAGATAGAAGATGAAGATTTTGGGGATTCCATTTATATTAAATTAATATCTGCTTTAAAAGAAAAACAAATTCAGGAGGAACTTGCCGACATCATTGATGTAGAGCAGGTTATTATTCATGTTGAGGATTATAAAGTAGAAGAAAAGGCAGTGGTTGAACAACAGGAAGCAAAGAGCCTGGTTGATAGTATAAAAAAACAGAAAGATGGATTGGCCAATATCCAGGTTTCACCTACTGTTAGGGTAGACATTAAAAAACTGGATACATTGATGAATATGGTCGGGGAACTGCTGATTAATAAGACCAGATTAGAAGGCTTGAATATTGATAGTGATGTTTATCAGGATATTATTCAACAACTGGACCGGGTCACCCAGGATTTACATCATACAGTAATGCAGATCAGGATGGTTCCTATTGGTGGTATATTTAATAGATTTCCCCGGATGGTCAGGGACCTTTCCAAGGAATTGGATAAAAAGATTGATTTAATTATCGAAGGTGCAGATACAGAGCTGGACCGTTCTCTTATTGATGAATTGGGCGATCCGCTGATGCATATTATCAGAAACTCCATTGACCATGGTATAGAAAAACCAGCAGAAAGGGAAAGGAAAGGCAAACCTGCTACTGGTAACATTCTTTTACAGGCCTACCAGAAAGGTAGTGAGATTATTATAGAAGTAGAAGATGATGGAGCAGGAATAAATACAGAAAAAGTTATAGAAAAAGCAATTGAGAAAGGTATAATTACTCCAGATGAAGCCAGTCAGATGGAGGAAAGGGACAAGCTTAATCTTATCTTCCATCCTGGATTCAGTACTTCAGAGGAGGTAACAGATATTTCCGGCCGGGGAGTAGGTATGGATGTTGTCAGGAATGTTGTAGAAACCCTTGATGGCCAGGTTTTTGTAGAATCAGAATTAGGTGTTGGAACCCGCTTTACAATTTCCTTACCATTGACCTTAGCTATTACCCAGGCCTTAATGGTAGTTATTAATAATGAAGTTTATGCTATTCCTTTAGGTAGTATTAGTGAAACACTCCTGGTTGCTCCTGAAGAAATCATTCAGGTAAGGGGGCAGGATGTAATATTGCTCAGGGAGAGTACAATTCCACTGGTGGAAGCTGCCCGACAGTTAAATCTTGATATTGAGTATGGTAAATACAGACAATTGGAAGAGATACCTGTTGTTATTATTAATTCTGGTGAAAGACAAATAGGTTTAATTGTGGATCAGATGTTGAACCAACAGGAGATAGTTATCAAGTCACTTGGTAAGTTCCTGGTTAATATTAAAAACATTAGTGGAGCAACTATTGTAGGAGACGGGGATGTAGCCCTAATACTTGATGTGCGGAATATTGCTTAAGGGAGGAGTGTTTTTATGGATTATACCCTTAGAGATGATCTAATGCTGGAGGATTATGAGAGAAAACAGATAGTGGTATTTCAACTGGCTGATGAAGAATATGCAGTTGATATTAGTCAATCAAAACAGATCATTAAGGTTTCTAAAATAACACCGGTGCCAAATACCCCTGATTATGTCAGAGGTGTGATTAATTTGAGAGGGCAGATTGTACCGGTGATAGATCTGCGAAAACGTTTTGGCATCACAGGTACTGTAGAGAAGGAAAGGATTATTACCATTGAGTTTGATGATATTCTCATTGGTATTCTCGTAGATGAGATTAAAGAAGTATTGTGGTATGACGTAGAAAAAGAACTGGAATCAGCCCCAGATATTGATAGTAGTATCCGGCAGGATTACATAAAAGGAGTAGTTAAAAAAGGAAAACGCTTAATAGTCTTAATTGATCTAGAAAAATTATTATTTGAGAATAGGCCAGTTTCTGCGTGATAATAGGTCATATCTCTCATAACGAGGGGGGTATTTAATGCTATCTAATTTTAAGAATAAAAAGAAGACAAATGTACAGCAGGAAGAACAACAATTTGTTGTTTTCTCTGTTGGCAAGGAAAAGTTTGGTGTTGATGTTAATCAGATTAAACAGGTTATTCCTGTAATGGAAACCACATATATTCCCAACTCTCCTGCCTTTGTTAAAGGTGTAATAAATTTAAGAGGAGACATTATTCCTATTATAGACTTAGCCGGAAAATTATCCTTGCAGAGAGTAGAAGTAGATGAAGAAAAGAAAAGAATTATTATTGTAGAATTAAAAAACATTCAAAATGTGGGCATGTTAGTGGATAATGTAACAGAGATGATCAGGATTGATGCTGATGAAATTTCTGATGCTCCGGATTTAGTAAAGGCAGTCCATAGTGATTATATACAGGGAGTGGCGAAAGTAAACAACCAATTATTGATACTCCTGAACCTGAACAAAGTATTAACATCTGAGGAATTAATAGAGCTGGGGAATATAGAGTTCTAAATAATCTTCTGTGAGGTGGCTATTATGTCAGATCTGATAAACCATTTGACCAGTGTTCAAAAGGATGTACTAAAGGAGATTGGAAATATCGGGGCAGGTAATGCAGCCACTGCCTTTGCCCAATTTCTAAATACCAGAATCCATATGACTGTACCGTCAGTTACTATTGTTCCTATAGAAGATGTGCCAGAATTAACTGGTGGAATAGAAACAGAGGTTGTAAGTGTTTTGCTAAAGGTTATGGGAGAATCACCAGGTAGTATTTTGCTGGTTTTTTCAGTTCAGAGTACTGAAAATTTGCTGAAGATGATTATTGATGAATTTGATATTTATCAACTTGGTGAAGTTGAAGTGTCTGCCATAAAGGAAATTGGCAACATTTTATCAGGTTCTTATCTTAATGCAATTAATCAAATGACTGGTTTTAACCTTTTTCAATCTATACCCGCTTTTGCTTTTGATATGGCTGGTGCTATTTTAAGTTCTTCTATGCTTAGTCTTGCAGAAAATGATTATGCCTTACTGATAGAAACCAAATTCATCAATGGTGATGAAGAGATTGAGGGTTTCTTCTTTTATATTCCAGATCCCGGCTCTCTGGAAAAAATACTGAAATCATTGGGGTTTGATACTCAATGAGTGAAACAGTGCGGGTAAAAATGGCGGAATACCATGTCGGTGCTTCGCCAGATATTCTGGTTACCATAGGATTAGGCTCCTGTGTGGGAATTGCCCTTTATGATGAGATTAGCAAAATAGGCGGCCTGATCCATATTATGTTACCCCATAATAATGATGAGAACAATTTAAAACCAGCCAAATATGCAGATACCGGTATTCCTTTGCTGATTGAGAAGATGGTGGAAGCCGGTGCCAATAGGGAAAACATTATTGCCAAGATTGCCGGGGGAGCACATATGTTTTCCAGTTCTCCTGATATGGTTATACAGATTGGGAAAAGGAATATAGAGGCAGTTTATCAGATCCTGGAAGAGAATAATATTCCTATAGTTGGTGAAGACCTGGGAAAAGATTATGGCCGGACCATGGAGTTTTATACAGAAGATGGTCGGGTCAAAATCAGGTCTTATAGAGCAGGGGACAAGTTTTTATAAAAAAATAATTGATAATTATTTTATAATATGGTATACTAACCTATGGTTGAAAATTACACACGCTGCAGGACCTGAATATCTGGTGCTGTTGTAAAACAGTGGATATACAGGGATGAATCAGGCGGAGGCGAACCAGGAAAGGAGGTGGAAGCTATGTCTGTAGTGAATATGAAACAATTGCTGGAAGCAGGGGTTCATTTTGGTCATCAAACCAGAAGATGGAACCCTAAAATGGCTGAATACATTTTTACTGAAAGAAATGGCATTTATATTATAGATTTGCAGAAAACAGTAAATCTAATTAATAAGGCCTACGAATTTGTAAGAGCAGAAGTTGCTAATGGTAAAACTGTTCTTTTTGTAGGAACAAAAAAACAGGCACAGGAAACAATTAAGGAAGAAGCTATCCGTTGTGGCATGCCTTATGTTAACCAGAGATGGTTAGGTGGTATGTTGACCAACTTCAAGACCATTAAACAACGTGTTAGCCGCTTGAATGAATTAGAGAAAATGGAAGCAGATGGCCTTTATGATGTTTTACCTAAAAAAGAAGTAATTCAGCTAAAGAAAGAACAGGAAAAACTCTTACGTTTCCTGGGTGGAATCAGAGATATGCAGAATATTCCAGATATTCTCTTTATAGCTGATCCACGGAAAGAGGCTATTGCTGTTTCTGAAGCCAAAAAGTTGGATATACCCATCGTGTCAATCGTGGATACAAACTGTGATCCAGACTTGATTGATTATGTAATACCGGGTAATGATGATGCCATCCGTGCTATTAAATTGATAACCAGTGTAATAGCTGATGCAGTTCTTGCTGGCAAACAGGGTGAACAGATGGAAGAAGCATCTGAACCTGAAGTAGCAGATGCAGAAGAGACAGTGGTAGATGACCTGGAAGCTTAGTATATAAACTATAAGAGGCGTTGTAAGAGGGTTAATATCTTGCTGCGCCTTTTTTTGAGATTATTTTAACTACATATGGCATAGATAAAAGGAGGTTATAGAGATGGCCAGTATGAAGGATATCAAGGAATTAAGAGAAAGAACCGGTGCCGGTGTAATGGATTGTAAAAAGGCTTTACAGGAAACCAATGGTGATATAGAAGCTGCTATAGAGTATTTGCGGGAAAAAGGTATTGCTTCTGCTGCTAAAAAAGCAGGTAGAATCGCTGCTGAAGGTAAAGTAAATGTCTTAATCGATGATGAACGTAAAAATGGTGTTATTGTAGAGATTAACAGTGAAACTGATTTTGTTGCTAAAACAGATAATTTTAATGATCTCCTGAATAATGTTTCTCAACATCTCTTACAGAGTAAAGCCAATACTCTGGAGGAGGTTCTGGCAGAAAAATGGTTCCTAGATGATAGTAAAGATGTTAATACCATTATGAAAGAAGCCATTGCCAATATTGGAGAAAATCTCAACTTAAGGAGATTCCAAACCTATCGTACTGATGGTTTCCTTTATGGTTATATCCATATGGGAGGTAAAATCGGCGTAATTGTTGATATTGATGCCGGAAATACCGAAGAAAACCAGCTGGTTGCCAAAGATATAGCTATGCATATAGCTGCCAGTGCACCTGAATATATTGAAAGAAGCCAGGTACCAGCAGAAACCGTAGAAAAAGAGAAAAACATCTATAAAGAGCAAATGTTAAATGAAGGCAAACCGGAACATGTTATTGATAAAATCGTAGAAGGCAAGATCGATAAGTTTTACAGTGAAATCTGCCTTCTGGAACAGGCTTTCGTGAAGGATACTGATAAAACAGTAGACCAGGTACTGGAAGAAAATGGTCTTAAGGTTAATGCTTTTACCCGTTTTGAGCTAGGAGAAGGTGTAGAGAAAAAAGAAGAAAACTTTGCTGAAGAGGTAATGAAAGAATTAGGCAAAAAATAAATAATTTCCTTTAAAAAAGAGAGCACAATTGTGTGTTCTCTTTTTTAAAAAAGGGATTAATAAATTTATAACGAATAATTATATGGAGGTAAAAGCTAATGGAATATAGACCAGTTTATTCCCGTGTTTTATTGAAGATAAGTGGAGAAGCTCTGGCTGGAGATAAGGGGTTTGGTATTGATCCTGCAGTTATACAGCAGATTGCCAGAGAGATCTATGAGGTAGTTACAAAAACAAAGGTAGAAATGGCCATAGTTGTTGGTGGAGGCAATATATTCCGGGGAATCGCCGGTAGTGCTGAAGGAATGGACCGTGGTACAGCAGACTATATGGGGATGTTGGCTACAGTTATTAATGCCATGGCCTTACAGGATGCTATTGAGAAACTTGGTCTGGAGTCCAGGGTCCAGTCAGCCATAGAAATGAGACAAGTAGCGGAATTATATATTAGAAGAAGGGCAATTCGCCATCTGGAAAAGGGGCGGGTAGTAATTTTTGCAGCTGGTACTGGTAATCCCTTTTTCTCTACAGATACAGCAGCGGCATTAAGGGCGGCTGAAATATCAGCTGATGCCATATTAATGGCCAAAAATGTTGATGGTGTATATGATAGTGACCCGGCTATAAATCCCGATGCCAGAATGTATCAGGAATTAACTTATTTTGATGTTCTAAAAAAATCCCTGAAGGTTATGGATTCTACTGCCGTATCCCTTTGTATGGATAATAATATTCCTTTAGTCGTTTTTGCTGTAAAAGAACATGGCAATATCCTGAAAGCCGTAACAGGAGAAAAGATCGGGACAACAGTTAAATAAACAATAGAGTTAAATATTTATATACATTGATAAAGTTTATAAATCAAGTTAAGTACTAAAGCTAAGAAATTAAGTTTTTTAGACAAGTTAATAAAACATTAAGGATTAAAGGAAAACAAGTTGGTTGAAAATGTAACCAAGTTGTATAGTTTAGTAATATTTTTATAAGTTTATATATATAAGTAGCCAATGGACTAATATTTATATTTTTAGTAGATTAGCCTGGTATTATGTGAATATTATATTTTATATAAAAATGGGGGGATAATATTGATAGAACAGGTTAAGAAGAAGGCAGAGGAGAAAATGAAAAAAACCATTGAGGCAACCAAGGAGGATTTTGGCACTATCAGGACAGGAAGGGCCCGTCCTTCCCTGCTTAATAATGTTATGGTGGATTATTATGGTGCTTTAACTCCTGTAAATCAAATGGCTAAAGTTTCAGCTCCAGAACCAAGGCTTCTGGTTATTGAGCCCTGGGACAAGTCTATGTTGGGGGATATTGAAAGAGCGATTTTAAAAGCCAATCTCGGCCTAGTGCCAAATAATGATGGAACTATAATTAGAATCAGTATCCCACAATTAACCGAAGAGCGGAGAAAAGAACTGGTTAAAGTCGTCAGGGATAAGGCTGAAAAAGGCAAAATTGCTATCAGAAGTATTCGCCAGGATGCTAATAGTGAATTGAAGAAACTGGAAGGAGATGGAGAAATCTCCGAGGATACATATCATCGCGGCCTGGATGCCATTCAGGACCTAACAAATAATTATATAGAAAAAGTAGATGAATTATTGAAAGAAAAAGAGGATGAGATAATGGAGGTATAGAAATCCCCCCTCTCTGGAGGGGGTCATTACTTTTGCTATAGGTGATACTATGTTAATACCGTCTCATGTAGGTATAATTATGGATGGCAATGGCCGGTGGGCAAAGGAGAGAGGTTTGCCCAGGAGGGAAGGGCACCTGGCCGGGATAAATGCCCTGGAAAGTGTCTTAAGGAGAGCGGAGCTACTGGGTATTCCCTGTCTCACTGTTTATGCATTTTCTACAGAAAACTGGAAAAGGCCGGGAATGGAAGTTAAGTTTCTCCTGCAATTATTTGAGGAGACTTTATTGAATAGGGCAGATGAATTATTTAAGAATAATGTTAAGGTTAAGGTAATTGGCCGGCGGGAGGGTTTGCCCTCTAATTTAATAGAGACAATAAAAAAAATAGAAGAAAAGACCAGGAACAATAAAGCCTTTCAGCTCAATATAGCCTTTAATTATGGGGGCAGGGCAGAAATAATAGACCTGGTTTCCAGTATAGTCAGGGATATTCAGGAGGGGAAAAAGATTGACCTGAATGATGAAAAAACAATTGCAAATTATTTGTATAGTCCTGAATATCCAGAAGTAGAATTATTGATCAGAACCAGTGGAGAGAAAAGATTGAGTAATTTTCTTCTCTGGCAGTCAGCTTATGCAGAACTGTATTTCACTGATAAGTACTGGCCAGATTTTGATGGCGATGAACTGGAAAAAGCCATTGAGGATTTTAAAAAAAGAAACCGGAGATTTGGCGGTTTAAATGAAGAGGGTGGGGGATAATGCTGCTGAAAAGAGTAATAAGTGCAATTATTGGTATTATATTGGTTTTGTTTTTTATTTGGTCAGGTTCTTTACCCTTTGCTATTTTGCTCCTTCTGGTAAATTGTCTGGCCTTTTATGAATATAATGCCATGCTCAAGACTTCCTACAAAAACAATTGGCTTTTGTTGATCTCTATTAGTATATTTATTATCATTGCTACATATCTAAATAGTAGAGGTCTTTTGAGCATAAAACCGGCATTTGTTTTAACTACCGCCATATATGCCCTTTTTATTTACCATATCTTTATGACAGACAATAAGAATTTTCTGGACAGATTAGCCTATAATTTACTTGGTCTTGTTTACATAACAGCAGGGGTGGTTTTCCTTCTTTTATTACGGGATTATAATTTGGCACCATTTAGAGAAACAAAAGCCCTCTGGTTGGTTTTACTGACAACCTGGGCGGCAGATACTGGTGCTTATTTTATAGGAATGCGTTTTGGGAAGACCAAGTTTATTAAAAAAAGCCCCAATAAATCCCTGGAAGGTATATTTGGTGGTATAGTCCTGGCTATCATTGTAGCCAGTATCTATACCAGTGTTCTGGGTATTTTTTCCTTCCGCTGGGTTTTCTATGCTTTCTTTACTGCTCTAGTGTCTGTTCTGGGGGATCTTTTTGAGTCAAGCTTAAAAAGGGCTACAGGAGTAAAGGATTCCGGGAATATTATTCCTGGCCATGGTGGTATCCTTGACCGCCTGGATAGTCTTTTCTTTACTGCACCATTTACCTATTTCTATCTGTTATATTTAATTCCTTGATTTGTAATATATATGGCAAATGACCTCTTTAGCATAAAATAAAGGGGTAATAAGATGGAAGCATGGCTGAAAAATATATTTATAGCTATTATGCTTCTCCTTTTTATTTTTCTGATCCTGAATTTTTCCTTACTATATTTAACACCTTTTATAATGGCGGTATTACTGGCCAGCTTACTTAATCCACTGGTAAACTATCTGGAAAAAAGGACTGGCCTGGAGAGGTCCCTGGCTACATTTCTGGTCCTCTTTCTCTTTACTGCCTTAATCTTATTTTTTATCTTTATTGGACTTTTTCAGATTTACCTGGAACTGGATAGATTACTGGTTAAGCTGCCTGATTATGCCTCTGTTTTCCAGGAGCTTAGTGGGCTGTTTCTGAGTAAAGTGCGAGTATTGTCAGCACCTCTGGAAAGGATAATGGAGGATAATCTGGAATTGTTTTATAATACCCTGAAAGAGGGACTCCTGTATCTGGCCAATAATATCTTAAATATCCTGGCCAAATTGCCTTTGTTATTGACTATTGTAGTTTTGACTTTGATAGCTACATATTTTCTCACCTGTGATGCAGACAAAATTAATGAGCAGATCATGGCTTTATTTCCAGCTCGCTTTCGGGCCAGGATCCATTTGTTGGAAAAAGAGATCATCAATTCTGGTCTTAAGTTTATCCAGGCCGAATTTTTATTAATGGCCAGTACTGGTATTACCAGCTACCTGGGCCTGCTTATTCTGGGAACTGATTTTGTCCTCCTAAGTGCCCTGACTGCAGCTTTACTGGATATAATACCTGTTTTTGGTCCAGGTTTGTTGTTCATACCCTGGATTTTGTATAATATGTTTAGGGGCAGGTTGTACCTGGCTTTGGGCTTATTAATTATCTATACCCTGGTTACGGCAATCCGGCAGGGATTAGAAGGGAAGATTATGGGCCTGCATCTGGGTTTGCATCCCCTTTTGACTATGATTGCCTTTTATATAGGCTATAGGTTATTGGGACCAATGGGTTTTATTATTGGTCCAGGTACCCTGGTTTTGTGGAAAGCAGTCTGGAATTCAGGTCTTTTTCCCCAACAGTTTGGTTTTAAAGAATGATACAAAATATAATACTAAGTTTCCGGGGGTGAAGGAGATGAAAAAGTTAGTCCTATTAGGTTCTACAGGCTCCATAGGCACCCAGAGCCTTGATGTTATAGATAGTTTTCCAGAGGAGTGGGAGGTCCTTGCTTTATCTGCCAATAGCAATATAGATTTGCTGGAAAAACAGGCCAGAAAATATAGGCCCCTTTATCTGGTAATAGGGAATAATAAGCTGCAAGAGGAATTAGAATATCGTTTAGATGATTTAAATATCAAGGTTTTATCTGGTGCTGAGGGTTTAGAGTTTATTGCCGGTGAACTGGAAGCAGATCTGGTTATAAATTCTATTGTTGGAGCGGCTGGCCTTAAACCAACCATAGCTGCCCTTAAAGCCGGCCGCAGATTAGGGCTGGCCAATAAAGAGAGCCTGGTTATTGGAGGGGAGATAATAGCCAGGGATTATCCTGAAGGAGTTATTTTACCTATTGATAGTGAGCATAATGCTATTTTTCAGATCCTGGAGGGCGAGGAGGCCAGGGGGGTTGAAAATATTATTTTGACTGCTTCAGGGGGCCCTTTCCGTAACCATACCAGGGAAGAATTAGACCATGTTACTGTGGAAGAAGCCTTAAAACACCCCAATTGGGATATGGGGGGCAAGATTACCATTGATTCTGCTACTTTAATGAATAAGGGACTGGAGGTAATTGAAGCCCACTGGTTATTTCAGCAATCCTATGATAAAATTAAAGTTATAATCCATCCAGAAAGCATTATCCATTCCATGGTAGAGTTTGTTGATGGTTCAATTATGGCGGAGATGAGTTTACCTGATATGAGGCTGCCGATTCAATATGTCATGACTTATCCCCACCGCCGGCCCGGAAAACATAAGAGGCTGGATTTTGTCCAATTGGGCCAGTTGAATTTCCAGGAACCGGATTATGAAAAATTCCCTGCCCTTAGATTGGCCTATGAGGCAGGTAGGGCTGGTGGAACAATGCCGGTTGTTTTAAATGCTGCCAATGAAATTGCTGTTGCTGCTTTCCTGGATAGGGAAATACCTTTTACAATGATCCCAGGATTGATAGAAAAAGTGATGCATAAACATGATAATATAAAGAGACCATCTTTAGAAGATATTTATCTGGTTGATGAATGGTCAAGAAATATCGCCCGGGAGGTTATAGATAATGGTATCCTTTATTAGTTTTATTTTGGTACTGGGTATTCTGGTTTTTGTCCATGAATTTGGCCATTATATAACTGCAAAAATTGTTGGAATCAGAGTTGAAGAATTTGCCCTGGGTTTTGGACCTAAGCTTTTTGGAAAGAAATATGGGGAGACTATGTATTCCCTCCGTATAATCCCTTTTGGTGGCTTCTGTCAGATGACTGGCGAGAATCCTCCAGATGATAAGATGAGTGAGGAAGAAAGGCTGAGTTATGAGGAGGCACGCAAGGAAGGCCGGACCTTTCCCCAGAAGAGTCCTCTACAGCGTTTTGCAGTAATCCTCAATGGTGCCATGATGAATTTTCTCCTTGCTATTCTTATCTTTGCCCTGATCTTTGCTATATATGGTATTGCTGTGGAGAGTGTGGATAGCAATATTATTGGGGATGTGGCTCTGGGAACACCGGCAGCTGAAGCTGGTTTGAAAATAGGGGATAAGATTATTGCAATAGAAGGCCAGGCCATTGAGAAATGGGGTGATATTTCTGGCATTATTAGTAATGCGGAAGGCCAGCCTCTGGAGGTTAAATTTATACGGAATAATCAGGAATATACTACCACTGTTGTCCCCCGCTATGAACCAGCTTATGGTTATGCTATGATAGGTATTGCTCCTGAGACCATACGGGAAAAAACAGGTTTTTTCCAGTCACTCCGCCTGGGTTTTTTGCAAACTGTTAACCTCTTGTGGTTTACCATTACTGCCATTGTTAAAATGATTACAGGCAAGCTGACTGTTGATGTTGGTGGCCCTATTATGATTGCCACTATGGTAAACCAGGCTACTGGCCTGGGCTGGGCCAGTCTCCTGAATTTGACAGCTGTGCTAAGCTTAAACCTGGGCTTTTTTAACCTCCTGCCTTTCCCGGCTCTTGATGGTGGCAGATTAATCTTTATTATCTATGAAATGATCAGGGGTAAGCCTGTTGATCAGGAGAAAGAGAGCCTGGTACATGTAATTGGACTTGTAATTTTGATGATTTTAATGGTCTTTGTCTTTATAAGGGATATCGCCAGATTTTTATAATAATGGAGGAGTTTTATGCGGCGGAAGACTAGAAAAATATATTATGGTAATGTTCCCCTGGGAGGAGATGCTCCTATCACTGTACAGTCCATGACTACTACAAAAACGGCCGATGTAGAGGCTACAGTCAAACAGATTCAGGACTTAAGTGCCGCAGGGTGTGAGATTATCCGGGTAGCTGTACCAGACCTGGATTCAGCAAAACAATTGGGTAAGATTAGAGAGCAGATTGATATCCCTCTGATTGCAGATATCCATTTTGATTACCGCCTGGCCCTGGAAGCTATAGAACAGGGGGTAGAGGGTTTAAGATTAAATCCGGGTAATATTGGACAGGCTGAAAGGGTAAAGGAAATTGCCACTAAAGCCAGGGCAGCCAGGATCCCCATCCGGATAGGGGTTAATTCTGGCTCTATTGAAAAAGGCATCCTGGAGAAATACGGTGGGCCGACTGCAGAAGGTATGGTCGAGAGTGCTTTGGGACATATCAGGATCTTGGAGGATAATGATTTCCAGGATATAGTTATATCTCTTAAGGCAACTGATGTCATGATGACTATCAGGGCTTATGAATTAATGGCAGAAAGGGTTGATTACCCTTTTCATATCGGGATTACTGAAGCCGGCACTATCTGGGCAGGAACCATTAAATCAGCAGTTGGTGTCGGGGCTTTGCTTTCCCGGGGTATAGGTGATACTGTCAGGGTTTCTTTAACTGGAGATCCCCTGGAAGAGGTTAAGGTAGGCTGGCAGATCTTGAAGGCCTTGCGCCTGCGGAAGAGAGGTGCTGAGATTATTTCCTGCCCTACCTGTGGCCGTACCGAGATAGACTTGATTTCCCTGGCAAAACAGGTAGAGGATTTACTGGACAAGTATGATAAGGAAATTACTGTGGCTGTAATGGGTTGTGTAGTTAATGGCCCTGGAGAGGCCAGGGAGGCAGATATTGGCATTGCAGGCGGCCGGGGAGTAGGCCTGATTTTCAGGAAAGGTGAGATAATTAAAAAAGTGCCAGAAGATAAATTGCTGGAAGAACTGGAGAAAGAGATTAATTTATTGTAGGGAGTGGTCTTTTATGAGAATGTCAAACTTATATTTACCAACCTTGAAGGAGACACCGGCTGAGGCTGAGGTTGCCAGTCATCAATTGATGTTGCGGGCTGGTATGATGAGAACCCTGACTGCCGGAGTCTATACATATCTACCATTGGGCTGGCGGGTTATACGAAAAGTTGAAGATATTGTCAGGAAGGCAATGGATGAAAGTGGTGCCCAGGAATTATTAATGCCCATTATCCATACTGCTGATTTGTGGAAGGAATCTGGAAGGTGGGAGGAATTTGGCCCCTTAATGATTAAATTCCAGGACCGGAAAGGCCGGGACTATTGTCTGGGGCCGACCCATGAAGAGGTTGTCACTGCCCTGGTTAGAAATGAAATTAGATCCTATAAGGATTTACCCCTGAACCTTTACCAGATTCAGACCAAGGTAAGGGATGAGATTAGACCCCGTTTTGGAGTAATGCGGGGCAGGGAGTTTATCATGAAAGACGCTTATTCCTTTGATGTTGATTATGAAGGCTTAGATAAAAGTTATCGGATCATGTATGATGCCTATATGAAGGCTTTTACAGGCTGTGGACTGGATGTCAGGGCAGTAGAGGCTGATACCGGTGCCATGGGGGGAAGTGAATCCCATGAATTTATGGTCCTGGCAGATGCCGGGGAAGACCGGATTGCTTTTTGTAATAGCTGTTCCTATGCTGCCAATGTGGAAAAGGCTCTGGCCGGTGAAAAGAAAATAAGGCAGGATGAGGAACCACTGCCAGTGGAAGAAGTCCATACCCCCGGGCAGAAGACCATCGAAGAGGTATCAGAGTTTTTAATGGTGGATCCGGCTAAAACCATAAAAGCCCTGGCTTTACTGGCTGATGGTGAGCCTCTCCTGGTTTTAATTGCCGGTGATGATCAATTAAATGAAGTAAAATTGGCCAATTATCTGGCAGCAAAAGAAGTGACAGCAATTGAGGATGAGGATTTTGAGAAATACTTCCAGTCCAGCCCTGGTTTCATAGGCCCTGTTGGCCTGGAGGGTGTCAGGATCCTGGCTGACCTGCGGGTAAAGGATATGGTTAATGCTGTTACAGGAGCCAATAAAATAGATTATCATTTGAAAAATGTAAATCCAGGCAGGGATTTTACTGCTGATGAATATCTTGATTTACGGATAGTAAAAAATGGAGATCTCTGTCCAAAGTGTTCCGGTAAACTGGAGATCAAATCCGGGATAGAGGTCGGCCATATTTTCAAGCTAGGTACCAAGTATAGTGAAAGTATGGGTGCTACCTATCTTGATGAAAATGGCAAGGAACAATTCATAGTAATGGGTTGTTATGGTATTGGTATAAGTAGGTTGGTGGCTGCTGCCATAGAACAAAATAATGATGACAAGGGTATTATCTGGCCTAAGGCCATTGCTCCTTATCAGGTTATTATTCTGGCCCTGGGTAATGATGAGGAAACCATAAGGGTTTCTGAAGAATTGTATAGTGAACTGACTGCAAGAGGTGTAGAAACCTTGCTGGATGACCGGAAGGAAAGGCCTGGGGTCAAATTTAATGATGCAGATCTGATTGGTATTCCCTTAAGGATTACTGTTGGTGCCCGTTCCCTGCAGAACAATCAAATTGAAGCAAGAGTCAGAAGAAGTGGAGAAGAAATACAGGTTAAACTGGATGATGCCATAGAGGGGATTATTGAAATTCTGGAAAGAATAGAGTAGGGGATGGGAGATGAAGGTTACTGCCCTAATTCCGGTATATAATGAAGAGAAAACCATTACAGGGGTTCTCCAGGTCTTAAAGGAAGATCCCCTGGTTGATGAAATACTGGTTATTGACGATGGCTCAACGGATAATAGTGCTGCCCTGGCCAGAAGTATGGGGGTCCAGGTTATCAGCCTGGAAAAAAACCAGGGAAAGGGTGCTGCCCTGGAATGTGGTATTGAACACATAGATAGCGAGATTATCCTGATGCTGGATGGAGACCTTCTGGGACTTACCGACAGGCATATCAATTTATTGCTTAATCCTGTTTTAAATAAACAATGTGATATGACTGTTGGTATATTTAGTCATGGTAGGGGGGTTACAGATCTGGCTCAGTTGCTGGCTCCCCATCTTTCCGGTCAGCGGGCAGTAAGGACCAGTCTTATTAAGGGGATTAAAAACCTTGCAGACTGTGGTTATGGAGTGGAATTGGCTATAAATGAATATGTGAGAAAAAGGGGCCGGATTGAATATATTGAATTACCACAATTGACCCATGTTATGAAAGAGGAGAAAAGGGGTTTTGTAAGGGGAACCCGGGACCGGCTCAATATGTATGCTGACCTGATCAAAACCAGTTTAGAAAATCTGAAGAAAAGATAAAATTATGAGGGATATAAATGGTTAAAGCGATTAAAATAGATAATAATTATTCCCGGATTATCAAGTATCTTGTCCTGGACGAGGAAAAAAAGAAGTGTATTGTAATTAAAAATAGCAAGAGAGACAGCAATAATCCTTCTGCCAGTATGGAAGAATTCCTGGCTTATTTAAAGGAGCTCCTGGATGACAGCTATGAGCTGGTTGTTCTCGAAGAATTATCCCTGGAAAATGAAATAAAGCTCCTCTGGCCACATCTGGCAGAAGTTATCCAGGAAAAATATCCATATATTAATGGTTTTCTGGAAAGGGCCCGGCTGCAAGTGAAGGCTAACCGGGTCTTGATAGAAGTTGAGACAGAAATGGCCTATAAGTATCTAAATGAAGAGAAGATCAGGGATTTTATTGCCAAAGAACTGGGAGGCCTGCTACAGGAAGAGCTTGTCCTGGAGATAGAAAATGGAGATTTATTGAAGGATATTTCCATGGAGATAGATTTGGAGGAATATGAAAGGAAAGTAATTGAGAAAAAGAGCCCCAAACCTTCAACTCCTAAAGCAAAAAATTCAGCTATTATATATGGTAAAAAAATCAGTAGGGAGAAAAGCCATAACCTGAATGAGATTCAGGGGGAAATAGATCATGTCATTGTAGAGGGCTTGCTTTTTGACCTGGAAGAGATCAAAAGCAGGAGGGGTAATTCCTTTTTCTTAATGGATATAACTGATAAGAGTAATTCTATTACAGTAAAATTATTTCCCAGAAAGGGGCAAGACCCCGGAGAGGGTTTAAAAACCGGCCAATGGATCAGGGTGGAAGGTTATGTAGAGAGGGATCAGTATTCCAGGGAATTAACCCTGGTTGCAGAAAGTATCAATAATATAGATGACCTGGTAGAGAAACGCCAGGACCAGGCTGAGGAAAAGCGGATAGAGCTCCATCTTCATACCAGAATGAGTGCCATGGATTCTGTTGTGGATGTAGGCCAGGCTATAGCCAGAGCAGCTGCCTGGGGCCATCCTGCTATTGCCATTACTGATCATGGGGTAGTACAGGCCTATCCTGATGCTTATTGGGCTGGCAAGAAACATGGGATCAAGATCCTCTATGGCCTTGAGGCCTACCTGGTGGATGATGGTGAGGATATTATATATAAGCCCGGGAAGGGGAAAATCAAGGATTATACCTATGTAGTCTTTGATTTTGAAACAACTGGCCTGAATAGTAGAAATGATGAGATTATTGAAATTGGTGGTGTTAAACTGGAAAAAGGCCAGATTGTAGATACTTTTTCTTCCTTTGTCTTACCCCGGAAGCCTGTTCCTGATTATATAACCAGAATTACAGGTATTAGCCAGGAAATGCTTAAAGGGGCACCAGCAATAGAAGATATTATTCCTGAATTTATGGAATTTATAGGTGATGCTGTCCTTGTGGCTCATAATGCCAGTTTTGATTATGGTTTTCTGAAAAATGCCCTGAAAAAAACCGGCTTTTCTTATCCGGATAATTCAGTCCTGGATACCCTGGCTTTGAGCAGGGCCCTCTACCCCCGCCTTAAAAACCATAAATTAAATACCCTTGCTGAAGAATTGGGAGTAAGTTTGGATAACCATCACCGGGCTGTAGATGATGCCACTGCCACTGCCGGGATATTGCTGAAAATGCTGGCTAAAATAACTGAAGAGAAGATAAGCAAGCTTGAGGAAATAAATAAATTAAGTAAAAATATAGACTGGCGGGATCTTCGTACCTATCATTTAATTATCTTTGCCAGGAATAAAGAAGGTTTGCGTGATTTATATAAATTAGTATCCAGTTCTCATATTAAGCACTTTTATCGAGTGCCCAGAATCTTGAAAAGTGAACTGGTCCATGTCCGGGATAACTTATTAATTGGTTCTGCCTGTGAAGCCGGCCAATTATTCCGGGCTATTTTAGAAAACATGGATGAACAGGAGATTAATAAAATTGCCAGGTTCTATGATTTTCTGGAAATACAGCCTTTGGGCAATAATGAATTCCTTCTGGGAGAGAAAGTAGAATCTTTAGAGGAATTAAAGAAGATTAATAAGCGGATTTATCAATTAGGCAAAAAACTCAAGAAGCCTGTTGTAGCAACTGGTGATGTGCATTTTCTCGATCCAGAAGACAGTATCTACAGGGAGATATTGCAGGCTGGCCAGGGTTATGAGGAACAGACCCAGGCCCCCCTGTATTTCCGGACAACAGGGGAGATGCTGGAGGAGTTCTCCTATTTTGGTGAAGAGATCGCCAGAGAGCTGGTAATTGAGAATCCACGGAAAATAGCTGATCTATGTGAGGAAATCCAGATTATACCGGATAAGCTTTTTACCCCTTCTATTGAGGGAGCAGAGGAAGAAATCAAGGAAATGTCTTTAAAGAAAGCCAGAGAACTGTACGGGGATCCTTTACCGGACCTGGTGGAGAAACGCCTGAACCGGGAATTAAATTCAATTATCGGTAATGGATATGCGGTTATATATCTGACAGCCCAGAAACTGGTGCAAAAATCCCTGGAAGATGGTTATCTGGTTGGTTCCAGGGGTTCAGTAGGTTCTTCTTTTGTAGCAACCATGACGGGGATTACCGAGGTAAACCCCTTACCCCCTCATTATCGGTGTAGTAATTGTAAATATACAGACTTTATTACTGATGGTTCTGTTGGTGTTGGGCCTGATTTACCTGACCGGGATTGCCCTGAATGTGGAGAAAAATTAACCAAAGATGGCTTTGATATACCTTTTGAGGTCTTCATGGGTTTCGAAGGAGATAAGGTCCCGGATATTGACCTGAATTTCTCTGGAGAATACCAGTCTATTATTCATAAATATACAGAACAACTCTTTGGTGAAGATCATGTTTTTAGGGCAGGTACTATTTCTTCAATTGCTGAAAGGACAGCCTATGGTTTTGTAAGGGGCTACCTGGATGAAAGGGGCCTGGTGGCCAATAATGCTGAAATAAAAAGACTGGTTAAGGGTTGTAGCGGGGTCAAGAGGACTACCGGGCAACACCCGGGGGGACAGATTGTAGTCCCGGCCGATATGGAGATCTATGATTTTACTCCTATACAGAGACCAGCCAATGATATGAATTCAGAGGTCTTAACAACCCATTTTGATTTTAACTCTATCCATGAAAACCTTTTAAAACTGGATGTATTAGGCCATGATGACCCGACGATTATCAGAATGTTACAGGATTTAACCGGAGTTTCACCCTTTGATATTCCTCTTGATGATCCAGCAACTATGGCTATCTTCTCCGGTACCGAAAGTCTGGGGCTTAGTCCGGAGGAATTGGGAACAACTGTTGGGACTCTGGGGATTCCAGAGTTTGGTACCAGTTTTGTAAGACAGATGTTAGTGGATACCAGGCCGACTACCTTCAGTGAGCTGGTGAGAATCAGTGGCCTTTCCCATGGTACTGATGTCTGGCTCAATAATGCCCAGGAATTAATCAGAAAAGGAGTTGCCCGGCTCTCGGAGGTTATCTCTGTCCGGGATGACATAATGAATTATTTGATCCTGAAAGGATTGGAGCCAGCCAGGGCCTTTAAAATTATGGAAAATGTCCGGAAGGGCAGGGGTTTGAGTGAAGATGATGAAAAATATATGTTGGAGAAGAAGATACCACAATGGTATATAGAGTCCTGTAAAAAGATAAAATATATGTTCCCCAAAGCCCATGCTGCTGCTTATGTAATGATGGCCTTCCGGATTGCTTATTTCAAGGTCCACCACCCAGAGGCCTTTTATGCCACCTATTTTACTGTCAAAGCAGATGATTTTGATGCCCAGATTGTCTGTCAGGGCTATGATTTTGTCCTGGCAGAAAAGCAAAGAATAGAGGCTAAGGGTAATGATATAACTGCCAAGGAAAGAAATACCCTGACTGTACTGGAAGTGGTCCTGGAGGCTATGGTGAGGGGGATTAAATTTATCCGGGTAGATCTCTATCGTTCTGATATCAGGAAATTCCAGATAACAGAAGAAGGTTTATTGCCTCCTTTAATCAGCCTGGTAGGCCTGGGAGAAAGTGCAGCCCAAAATATTGCAGCCACCAGAGAGGAATATGAATTTACCTCTATTGAGGACCTGGCCAATAAGGCCAGAATCAGCAAAATAGTTATCGAAGTGATGAAAGAACATGGTGTATTAAAAGGTTTACCGGAAAAGAACCAGCTCTCCCTTTTCTAAAGAAATATAAAGACTTGCAAGTATTGAGAGAGTATGGTAGAATTAGAATAGAAGTTATAGTATAGAGCGTGAGAAGGAGTGGGATAAAACCCGCTCCTTAATTGTAATATCTGGATTGTCTTTTTGTTTTATAGTCAAGAAATGCAAGGAATTGATAATCCGGTAAATACTATAAATATCTTACATATAATTATCTTCCATAGAATAAGAAAGGGGTATTTTGATGAGTAAAACTGTTGCTACAGTTACAAAACTAGCCGAACCTATAGTGGAAGAGGAAGGTCTGGAATTAGTTGATGTAGAATATGTCAAGGAAGGTGCAGACTACTATTTGCGAGTCTTTATTGACAGGAAAGATACTGGTGTGGGATTGGAAGAATGTGAAATTGTAAGCAATCGTTTAAGTGAAAAACTGGACGAAGTTGATCCTATTCCAGGAAGTTATATTCTTGAGGTTTCTTCCCCTGGCATAGAGAGGCCCTTGAAAAAACTGGAGGATTTCGATCGTTTTCAAGGAAGATTGGCTTATGTCAAAACTTTTGTTGCCATTGATGGCCTGAAGGAGTTTACTGGTATCATTCAGGGTAGGGAGGACGAGAAGATACAACTGCTATTAAAAGACAGTGATACAATCATAGAGATACCTTATTCAGGCATAGCGAAAGCCCGCCTGGCAGTTGAATTTTAATTGTTCTTTTTTAAAAGGTATTTATTGTAGTAATAAGGAGGAGTGGAAGAGTGAATCTGGAATTATTAAATGCACTGGATGACATTGTAAAGGAAAAGGGTATTTCTAAAGAGGTTTTATTGGATGCTATTGAATCAGCTTTAATTTCTGCTTATAAGAGGGATTATGGTTCTAAAGAAAATGTCAGGATCAGTATGCAGGAAGAAAGTGGGAAGGTACAGATTTTTGCCAGAAAGGAAGTAGTAGAAGAGGTAAAAAATGAAGCTCTGGAGATATCCCTGGAAGAAGCCAGAAAAATCAAGGCTACTTATGAACCAGGGGATATTATTGAAATAGAAATTACTCCAGATGATTTTGGCCGTATTGCTGCCCAGAATGCAAAACAGGTTGTATTGCAGAGAATCCGGGAAGCTGAACGGGATGTTATTTATGAGGAATTAAAGGAAAAAGAAAAAGAATTAATAACTGGAATGGTCAATAGAATTTATAATAATAATATATATATTGATTTGGGTAAAAGTGAGGCCTTGCTGCCCCCTTCTGAACAGATTCCAGGCGAGGAATATAAGATTGGGGATCGGATTAAGCTTTTTGTGGTGGAAGTAAGTGCTGACTCCAAAGGGCCCAAGATTCTGGTTTCCAGAACTCATCCAGATTTATTAAAAAGGCTTTTTGAAGTAGAAGTACCGGAGATTTTTGACGGTATTGTAGAGATTAAGAATATTGCCCGGGAGGCTGGCAGCAGATCTAAGATCTCTGTCTATTCTCATGATGAGAATGTAGATCCAGTTGGTGCCTGTGTTGGTCCTAAGGGTATGCGGGTCCAGGCAGTAGTAGATCAATTAAATGGAGAAAAAATAGATATAATTCAATGGAGTGAGGATCCGGCAGTTCTTGTTGCCAATGCCCTGAATCCTGCAGAGGTTAGCAGGGTAAATATAAACGAGGAAGAAAAGATTGCCGAGGTTGTTGTACCTGATTTCCAGTTATCTCTGGCCATCGGAAAAGAGGGGCAAAATGCCCGACTGGCTGCCAAATTAACTGGTTGGAAGGTAGATATTAAAAAGGAATCCAGTTACCTGGAAGAAAAGGGAGAGGCAGTTAATGAAGAAACTGGCCAGGAGGATCAGGTAGAAGAATAGGCCATAACCTGATTGGGAGGGAGAGTCAATGGTAAAAAAGGTTCCAATTAGAAAATGTGTTGGCTGTGATGAAAGAAAGTCTAAATATGACCTGATCAGGATTGTATATAATAAAGATGATGATTCAATTAGTATTGACAGAAGAGGCAAGGCGCCGGGAAGGGGTGCCTATATCTGTCCAGATGTAGAGTGCCTGAAAAAAGCCAGAAAGTCCAATAAGATTGCCAGATCTTTAAAAATATCAATTTCAGAAGAAATCTATGATAATTTAATAAAGGAGATTGATATGATGGAGGATTAATATTTTACGGAGGTGGTATTTATGGCAAAAGTTCGTGTATATCAACTGGCTAAGGAAATGGATATTAGCAGCAGTGAATTACTGGATATCTTACATGATCTTGATGTAGATGTAAGCAGCCATATGAGTAGTATAAATGCAGAGACTGCTGAATTGGTAAAAGGTATGTTTGCTGATAGTAAAGAGGAGGATACTGAAGTAAAAAAAGAGAAGGCTGTAAAGAGCGGGAAAAAAGAAGAACAAGTAGCAAAAGAAAAGGATAAGGAAAAGGAAAGAAAGAAAGAACCGAAAAAAGAGAGTAAGAAAGAAGGTAAAAAAGAAAAAGCCAAAGCCAAAGCCAAAGCTGGCAGAGCCAAAAGGGATGAGGGGTCCAAAAAAGATGCTAAGGCTCTGGAAATAGAGGCCCCCCTTACAGTCAAAGAGTATGCAGACCTTGTCAAGAAATCAGGGAATGAGATTATTAAAACCTTAATGGGCTTAGGTTTAATGGCTAATCTAAACTATTCCCTTGATGAAGATACACTTATTATGTTAAGTGATGAATTAGGTCTTGAGGTTGAAATAAAAGACAGGGCTCAGGAGGGAAATAATGAAATAGAAGAACTCCTTTATGGTCCTGTTGGCCCGGAGATTGTAGATAGTGAAGAAGATCTGGAGTTAAGGCCACCAATAGTCACAGTAATGGGCCATGTTGATCATGGGAAAACATCCTTACTTGATTATATTAGGAAAGCCCGGGTTGTAGAAAGGGAAGCCGGTGGTATTACTCAGCATATTGGTGCATATCAGACAACTATTAATGATAAAAAGATTACCTTTATTGATACTCCAGGTCATGAGGCTTTTACCGCCATGCGGGCCAGAGGTGCCCAGGTAACAGATATTGCTATTTTAGTTGTTGCTGCAGATGATGGTGTTATGCCCCAGACAGTAGAGGCTATTAACCATGCTAAGGCAGCAAATATACCTATTATTGTGGCTATTAATAAGATAGACCGTCCTGCTGCCCAACCAGATATGGTTAAACAGCAATTAGCTGAACATGGATTATTAACTGAAGACTGGGGTGGAGATACTATCTGTGTTCCCATCTCTGCCTTGAAGGGAGAAAATATTGATGACTTGCTGGAAATGGTTCTGCTGGTGGCTGAGCTGGAAGAACTCAAGGCCAATCCCAATCGTCCAGCAGAAGGTGTAATCATTGAATCGAAACTGGATAAAGGCAGGGGCCCGGTTGCTACTGTCTTGATAAAGAATGGTTCTATGAATGTCGGGGATCCTATCCTGGCAGGTCCAGTTTGTGGCAGGGTCAGGGCCATGTTTGATGATAAGGGCAAGCAGGTCAAGAAGGCAACTCCTTCCATGCCTGTAGAGGTCCTGGGTTTCTCTGATGTTCCTAATGCCGGTGACTTTGTACAGGTTCTGGAAGATGAAAAAGAAGCCCGTCAGATTGCTGAAAGAAGGAGACAATATATCCAGGAAAAGACCCTCAATGTTGATAGCAGGGTTTCTCTGGAAGATCTTTATCAGCAGATTCAACAGGGTGAAGTTAAAGAATTGAATGTTATTATCAAGGCTGATGTCCATGGTTCCATAGAAGCCTTAAGAGATTCCTTCCAAAAACTGGGTAATGAAGAGGTATCAGTGAAAATAATCCACACTGGTGTAGGGGCTATTAATGAGACTGATGTTAACCTGGCCAATGCTTCCAATGCAGTAATTATCGGCTTTAATGTCAGGCCAGATGCCAATGCCAGGAGAATTGCAGAAGAGGAAAATGTGGATATTAGAACCTACCGGGTTATCTATCAGGCTATCGAAGAATTAAAGGATGCCATGTCTGGACTTCTGGCACCAGAATTGAAAGAAGAGGTCACAGGCAGGGCAGAGGTCAGGGATACCTTCAGGATACCTGGTGTTGGGGTAGTTGCAGGCTTATATGTTACAGAAGGAATCATAAACCGCAATTCCCAGGTCAGGTTACTGCGGGATGGAGTTGTTATTTATGAAGGCAATATTGCTTCCCTGAAGAGATTTGAAAATGATGTCAGGGAAGTTAAAGAAGGCTTTGAATGTGGTCTTGGCATAGAAGGCTATAATGATATTAAGATTGGTGATGAATTAGAAATCTATATCATCAAAAAGATAAAACGATCTCTATAGAAAGATTACTATAAACCGGGGTAGGTGGTTTAGATGGCTAAATTACGTGCAGAAAGATTAGCTGAATTGATAAAAGAAGAAATCAGTGCTATCATCTTCAGGGAAGTTAAGGACCCAAGGATTGGTTTTGTCTCTGTAACAGATGTAGAGGTAAGCGGGGATTTGCGGAATGCCAATATTTATGTCAGTGTTTATGGTACAGAGGAAGAGCGTAAGGCTAGCCTGGAAGGCCTGGAAAAGGCCAAAGGATTTATTCGAAAATTATTGGGAGAGCGGATTACCGTTTATCATACTCCAGAACTGGCCTTTCACTATGACCATTCCCTGGAATATGGAGCCCATATTAACAAATTACTGGAGAAAGTAAAAGAAGAGGATGATAAAGGAGAACAATAAAGATGGGGTCATTAGAGCTGATTGTAAAGGAAATACAGAAGTGGGATAACTTTATCTTACTGGGACATGTAGATCCAGATGGAGACTGTATTGGCTCTCTTTTTGCCCTGAAATGGTATCTGGATTCCTGCAATAAATCTTCCCTGGTTTTACTGGCCGAAAGACCAGATGAAAAATACGGGTTTTTTGGCATCGAGAAAAGTGATTACCAGCTATTTGCTGATTACCAATTGACTGCTATGGAAGGGACCTGTTGTATTGCCCTGGATGCAGGAAATATCGAAAGATTAGGTGAAGGCAAGGAATTGGCCGAGAAAATGTTCCTGATTAATATTGACCACCATATTGATAATCCGGGATATGGACAATTAAATTATGTAAATCCTAATAAGGCAGCAGTTGGAGAAATAATCTATGATCTCATAAAAGAGGATGGGACCTCTTTATTAAATAAAAGAATTGCTACAGCTATTGCAACTGCCATTATCTCAGATACCGGAGGATTTCGCTATCAGAATACCAGTGCCGGGATCTTTAAAACCATGTCTAATTTGATGGAAGCAGGAATTGATCTTTATGAAGTAAACCGGGCAGTTTTTTCTAACTATCACTTTAGTACTATTAAGTTATGGGGAAGAGCCCTATCTTCTATAAAATTAGCTGCTGAAGGGAAAATTGCCTACCTGCGCATAGACCAAAAGGCCTTAAAAGAGACAGGAGCAGCACTGGATGATAGTTCGGGCCTGGTGAATTATGCCAGGGACCTTAAAGGAGTAGAGGTAGGTATATCTTTTACCGAGCTAGAAGAAAATATAGTAAAAGTTAGCTTTCGGTCCAATACTGACTGTCCGGTTCACGAAATTGCAGCATTTTTTGGTGGAGGTGGTCATCCCCGGGCTGCTGGCTGTACTATTGAGAAAGATATTAATCAGGTAGAAGAGCTGGTCCTGCAAAAGGTGAAAGAATATGTCTGATCTTAATGGTATAGTTATTATCAATAAGGCTGCAGGGATTTCTTCCTATCAGGTTGTTTCTGCAGTAAGGAGAATATTGTCCTGTAAAAAAGCAGGACATACCGGCACCCTTGATCCGGCAGCAAGGGGTGTTTTGCCTGTCTGTCTGGGAAAGGCTACAAAGATAATTCCTTTTATACCTGAAGAAGAGAAGGAGTATCTGGCCACAATTACCCTGGGCCAGACTACTGATACCCTGGATGGGGAAGGGAGAATCCTGGAAGAAAATCAAGGTTGGAAAGACTTGCAGCAAACAGATATCGAGAAAACCCTACATAAATTTACCGGCCTGATTGAACAGATTCCCCCCATGTATTCAGCAGTTCATCATGAGGGCAAAAGGCTTTATCAACTGGCCAGGGAAGGGAAAGAGGTAGAGAGAAAGGCCCGCCAGGTACATATTAAGGAAATTGAATTACTGGGAATAGAATTACCCTATATAAGGATCCGGGTTTTATGCTCCAGTGGCACCTATATCCGCAGCCTGGCTGCAGATATAGGGGAAGAATTAGGAGTTGGGGCACATTTATCTAAATTACTGCGGAGCAAATCCGGGCCTTTTAAAATAGAAGATGCTATTACCCTTGAAGACTTGGAAAAATCAGGCCCCAAAAGTATCTTGCCCCTTGATTATCCTTTGACATATCCAAGGCTGTGTATCAAAGCTGAAGCCCTTAATTTTGCCAGAAATGGTGTTGTCCTGTATAAACATAATTTCCAGGAGTTACCCTATAATCTTAAGGAATCTTTAAAGAAAGATAAGCTGGTTTCAATCTATTATAAGGACCTTTTGCTTTCTATCAATAAAATTTATTTTAAAGATAATAATAGCTTTGAATGTAAACCAGTAAGGGTTTTTGTATAAAAGGATGTAGAAAGGGAGCAAAATAGTATCTGATTGTAGCAATGCTAAAAAGACAGGTGATGTTTTATGGAAGTAATAAAAAGTAGTAATTTTAATAATATAAATACTGGGCCTATGGTCCTTACTATTGGTGTATTTGATGGCTTGCATCTGGGACATCAGGCTATAATCAATAAGGCCAAAGAAATAGGAAAAGAAAAACAGGTTCCCGTTGGTATTTATACTTTTAATCCAAACCCTTTGAAGGTACTGAAACCGGCCTTTGCTCCCAAGGCTATCCTATCTCCACGACAGAAGATAGAACTCTTATCCAGTTATAATCTGGATTATTATCTGGAACAAAAATTTACTATGGATTTTGCCAGCCTGGATTATGCTGAATTTGTACAGGATTATTTGTTAGATAAGTTTAAAATAGTACACCTGGTAGTTGGCGAAGATTTTACTCTGGGCAGCAAAGGTGAAGGTAATCTGGCAAATCTAAAAAAACTGGCAGAGAGTAGTGGTTTTGAAATAACCTGTCTGGAGAATATTAAAATAGGGAAGGAAAGGGTTTCCAGTACCTTGATCAGAAAGCTGGTGGAACAGGGCAAACTGGAAGAGGTTCCTCAATATCTGGGCAGGTATTACCGCCTGGAAGGGAAAGTAGTCCGGGGCAAAGGGCGGGGGAAAACCCTGGGAGTTCCCACTGCCAATATAAAACTGGATGAGGACTATGTCCTGCCACCGGAAGGGGTCTATAGTGCTTATGTCTTATATGATGGGAAAGAATATCAGGGAGTTGTGAATTTCGGTAATAATCCCACCTTCCCAGGTTCAGATTTTACTATTGAGGTACATATTATTGGTTTTGATAAGGAGATTTATTGTGAACATCTTTCTCTTGATTTGGTTCAGCGGATTAGAGGAGAGATGACTTTTAAGAGTTCTGATGAATTGGTGGAACAGATTAAAAAAGATATTCTTTACACAGAAAATCTTTTGTGTTAAAATTAGATTGTATGGAAAAAACCATTGGCTAGGTTTTTGCGTTCCTCCAACGCATTTCTTGGCTTCTGGTGTTTAAAAAAGATAAGGAGGTGAAGGGGATGCTAACTAAAGAAACTAAAGAAGAAATCATCAAGCAATATCAAACCAAAGAAGGAGATACAGGATCACCTGAGGTTCAGATTGCCCTTTTAACTGCCCGGATTACTCAGCTTACTGAGCACTTAAAGGAACATAAGAAGGATTATCATTCCCGTAGAGGGTTATTAAAAATGGTTGGACAGAGAAAACGCTTATTGAAATATCTAATGAATAAAGATATTAATCGTTACCGCGATCTAATCTCTCGCTTAGGAATTCGCGGTTAAATGCGGTTAGCATTGAGGGTTAAAGAGCGGTTTATACCGCTCTTTAATTATAATTGCTACCTAAACTTAAGATATTTATCCTGGCAATTATCCACGATATAATATATTAGTTTTATTACATAAGGACATAATAATAAAGTAATAAAGGAGGTTTTTTTTATGTTTAAATCCTGGGAAATAGAAGTAGCCGGTAGACCTTTTAAGGTTGAAACAGGGAAATTGGCCAAACAGACCAATGCTGCTGTTGTAATGAGATACGGGGATACTACTGTCCTGGTAACAGCAGCCATGTCAGATCCCCGGGAAGGTATCGATTTTTTCCCATTGATGGTTAATTATGAAGAAAGAGAATATGCCATTGGCAAGATTCCGGGTAGTATTACCAGAAGAGAAGGAAAGCCAAGAGATGTAGCTACTCTGGCTGCCCGCTTGATTGACCGCCCTTTACGGCCTTTGTTTCCGGAAGGTTTCAGGAACGATGTCCAGATTATCTGTACTGTTCTTTCAGTAGATAGTGATTGTGAACCTGATGTTCTGGCCATGAATGGTGCTTCTGCAGCCTTAATGCTTTCTGATATACCTTTTGCTGGCCCTGTAGCTGCTGTAAAAGTAGGCCTGGTCGATGGTGAATTAATTCTTAACCCTGGTGAAGAAGACCGGGAGAAAAGCTTAATGGATCTGGTAGTGGCTGGCAGCAAAGATGCGGTCCTGATGGTTGAAGCAGGTGCTAATGAGGTACCGGAAGAAACTATGATTGAAGCCATTGAATTTGCCCATGAAGAGATTAAGAAACTGGTAGCCTTTCAGGAAGAAATTGCAGCAGAAGCCGGAAAAGAAAAAGCAGAATATGAGCTTCTGGAAACAGATGCAGAGCTAGAAGCAGAGGTCAGGGAATATGCTACAGCTAAACTGGACGAGGCCCTGCGTACCTTTGAAAAAGTAAGCAGAAATACTAAGGTAGATGCTGTTAAAGATGAAACCAGGGAATATTTTGCAGAGAAATATAATGAAGATGAAGATAAGGATGAAAAAGTCAAACAGGTGGGCCGGATTCTGGATGATATTACAAAAGAACTGGTCCGGAAGATGATTACAGAAGAAGGTGTTCGTCCTGATGGCAGAACCCCAGAAGAAATCAGGCCAATCTGGTGTGAAGTAGGGGTAATACCAAGAGTTCATGGCTCAGGGGTCTTTACCAGAGGCCAGACCCAGGTAATGAGTATAGTTACCCTGGGAGCAATTTCCGATGAACAGATCTTATTTGGCCTTGGGGAAGATGAGACCAAACGTTATATGCATCACTATAATTTCCCCCCCTTCTGTGTAGGAGAAACAGGCCCACTGCGTTCACCAGGCAGAAGAGAGATTGGCCATGGTGCCCTGGGAGAGAGAGCCCTTTTACCGATGATTCCGTCTCAGGAAGAATTCCCCTATACTATCAGGGTAGTATCAGAGGTCCTGGAGTCCAATGGTTCCAGTTCTCAGGCCAGTATCTGTGGCAGCACCCTGGCTTTGATGGATGCTGGTGTACAAATTAAGGCACCGGTAGCCGGTATCGCCATGGGCTTAATCAAGGAAGAGGATAAGGTTAGTATCTTATCAGATATTCAGGGACTGGAAGACTTTTATGGTGATATGGACTTTAAGGTTGCCGGGACAGAAAAAGGTATAACAGCAATCCAGATGGATATTAAAATCGGTGGAATTTCAAAAGATATCTTGACCAGAGCCCTGGAACAGGCCAGAGTAGGCCGGCTTTATATCCTGGAGCAGATGCTGAAGGTAATTGATAAACCGAGACCTGAATTATCACCAAATGCACCCCTGATGTCAACCATGAAGATTGATCCAGATAAGATCAGGTTTGTAATTGGACCTGGTGGTAAGACCATTAATGGCATTATTGACCAGACAGGGGTTACCATCGATATTGATGATGATGGTACAGTATTTATCATGGCTGATTCCCGTGAAGCTGGAGAAAAGGCCCAGAAGATGATCTATGACCTGACCAGGGATGTGGTAGTAGGAGAAATCTATGAAGGTGTAGTAAAAAGAATCATGAATTTTGGTGCTTTTGTGGAATTTTTACCAGGCAAAGAAGGCCTTGTCCACATTTCTCAGCTGGCAGATCACCATGTCAATAAGGTAGAAGATGTTGTCAGCATAGGTGATAGAATAACAGTAAAGGTGACCGAAATCGATAGACAGGGCAGGATTAACCTTTCCAGAAAAGAAGTCCTGAAAGAACAATAAAAAGACCATAGTAAGAGCAGAATTTTAGCAAAACATAAACTAGTTTCTAGTTTATGTTTTTTGATTTTCAGGGATAGTTTTTTAGAAATACAGCCGGGAGAGAGGGTCGAATTTTAAGGAGATTCATGTTATAATAAAACTTAAGCTTCTCTTATGTTTTGATATTTGCAAGGGTAGTTTTAATTATTGTGGAAGACCCTTTACAAATTATGAGCTGAATAGGAGTAAGAGATTGTGAAAGTAAGTGAGTTTTTTACTGATAAGGTAATTGAGAATATAAAAGAGGATATAGCTGAAAGCAAAGGCCAGGAGGTTTTTATCCTGGGTTTTATTGACCGGGAGTCAGGCAAGGTTAGTGAATATAACCTGCTGGCCAGGGGAAATAAAGAGATGGTACCAGCCATCATTAATGACCTGAAACCTGGAACAGTTATTATTCATAATCATCCTTCCGGGGTGCTGGAACCATCTGCTGCTGATATCCGGGTTGCCTCCAGGGCGGGAAATAACGGGATTGGCTTTGCCATCATAAATAACGACCTGGATGATATCTATATAGTGGTAGAGCCCAAAATACCCCTTGAAGAAGTGGAGCTGGAGGCGGGGGAGATTCTCTCCTTTTTTGAGCCTGGTGGTGAGCTGGATAAGAAATTAAAGGATTATGAATACAGGGAACAGCAGCTTAAGGTAGTAAAAGAATTGATTAATGCTTTTAATGAACACAGGAGTATTTTTATTGAAGCCGGGACTGGTACTGGCAAATCTTTTGCCTATCTTATACCTGCTCTTTACTGGGCCAGGCTTAATGAGCAGCCAGTGGTAGTTTCTACAAATACTATCAACCTGCAGGAGCAGTTGATGGAGAAAGACCTGGTCTTACTGAAAAAGGTCCTTCCTTTTTCCTTTAAAGCTGTCCTGGTCAAAGGCCGGGGGAATTATGTCTGCAAAAGAAAACAAAGGAACTTGGAAGAGAGGCTGGCTGACCTTTATCTGGATCAGGCAGATAAACAGATTGAATTAATGAAGGTATTGAACTGGTTAGATGAGACCGGTGTTGGTAGTAGATCAGAGATTAATTTTGTCATCAGTTCAGAGATCTGGGAAGAACTGGCTTCAGAAAGTGATCTCTGCTTACGGACCAATTGCCCTTATTTTGACAGCTGTTTTTTTATGGAGGCCAGGAAAGAGGTTTTCAGTGCTGATCTATTAATAGTAAACCACCATCTTTTATTATCAGATGCTGTCTTAAAATATGAAGGGGGAGGAACTGATACAGGTATATTGCCCAAATATAAAAGCTTGATAATCGATGAGGCCCATAACCTGGTGGATACTGCAACAGCACACCTGGGAAAACCCTTTTATGTAAGTGGCTTAAATAAGTATTTCCAGAGATTATACCAGAACAAGTTTTCCCTGATCCCCAGGCTACGGAGTAAGCTGACTTCCTATAAGGATAAAGGGGATTTCCTGAAAAAAATTGACAGCAAAATTATTCCCCAGATTCTGAAGATCAATGATTTACAGGCCGGCTATTTTAATAATTTTAAAAATATTTTTACTGATGATGAAAGGATAATAAGGGTTACTGCAGCAGTAAAAGAGAGTGAAGCCTGGCAGGAGTTAGAGGAGTATGGGGGGAATTTTCATATAGAGATGCAGAAACTGGGGCTTTATCTCCATGAACTCTATGAAGAGATCCTGAAATTAGATCCATCCACCTTATATGAGCTGGAAGAAGTCCTGATGGAATTGGAATCCTTTATAGTAAGGATCCAGCTTTTTGCCAATAACCTGGACTTTAACCTTCAGGCTGCAGATTCCCAACATGTTTTCTGGATTGAGAAAAAACAGGAGGGGGTTTATAATCAGGAAAATGCTCCCCTGGAAATTGCTGAGCTTTTGCCTGATTTATTGTGGGACAGCCTGGATACCCTTGTTTTAACATCAGCAACCCTTTCTATTAACAAAGACTTCTCCTTTTTTCAGGAAACCCTGGGACTGGAGAAGAGTGATACTCTGCTTGTGGAATCACCTTTTGATTATGCCAGCCAGGCCCGCTTATTTATACCTGATGATATACCGGAGGCCAATTCCCCCGGATTTATGGAAAATATGATTGATTATCTGGAGGAATTATTGCTGAAAATTGGGGGAAGAACCCTGGTTTTGTTCACATCATATAATATGTTAAATTATTGTGTCAATAAATTGAGTAATTCCCTCCAGGAAAAAGGAATTAATCTATTGGCGCAGGGGAATTTTCCCCGTAATTATATACTGGAAAGATTTAAAGAAAATGATAAGCAGATTATTTTTGGCACAGATAGTTTCTGGGAGGGAGTTGATATAAAAGGAGAAAAACTGCAATATCTAATTATAATGCGGCTTCCTTTTGCTGTCCCCACAGAACCAGTAACAGCTGCCCGGATGGAATTGCTTAAAAAAGCAGGAAAAAATCCTTTTATGGAGTATAGTTTACCTTGGGCGGTGATTAAATTCAAACAGGGTTTTGGGCGTTTGATCAGATCCAAACAGGACAAAGGAATTATAATTTCATTTGATAATCGCTTAATTACCAAGCATTATGGCAAGATATTCCTGAACTCACTACCAGCTGGGTGTCCAGTTGAACAAAAGAGTATAAAGACGATTATTAAGGAGGACATATAGAATGAGGTTGATATATTATATCCTGATACTTATCTTATTATCATTTTCCATAACAATTTATGCCGGTCCTGAATTCAGTCTTATCTATGTTATTCAGGAAGGGGATACCTTAAGCGAGATAGCAGCTGACTATGGCATCCCTACCAGAGAACTCCTGGCCCTGAATAACCTTAACTGGAACTCCATGATACGGGTGGGGCAGGAATTATTGATACCAAAGAAGGAGAAAAAAGTAAAGGGTCCAGAGTGGAATTATCGCTTAATGGAGCAAAAGATAAATAATGGTGATTTTAAACTGGATGTGGGAGAGGTTTACTCAGTAAGGGTTAATCCTGACCAAAAGCTACCAGATGTCAGCCATATACCAAAGGACAAAATCATTACCTATCATGTTGGTGTAGGTGATACCCTCTATGATCTGGCCCGGAGTTTTAATACATCTATAGGGGTAATAATGGCTTTAAATAATAAGTCAAATAGTATCATCCGGGTTGGGGACAGTCTGAAATTACCCATCCATAATCTCACACCGAGGCAGGTTCTGGCCAAAACAATTACTGATGAAGACCTGGAGTTATTGGCCCGGGTAATTCATGGTGAGGCCAGGGGTGAGCCCTTCATTGGCCAGGTTGCTGTTGGGGCTGTGGTGATTAACCGGGTACTGGATCCCTTTTTCCCCAATACCATCAGGGAAGTTATTTACCAGAAGAACCAGTTTTCCTGTGTTAATGATGGGCAGATTAACCTGAAACCTAATAGTACATCCTATAGGGCTGCCAGGGAGGCCTTAAATGGTACAGACCCAACCATGGGTTCCCTGTATTTCTATAACCCACGGACTGCAAATTACCAATGGTGGTTTGAAACAAGGCGGAGAATGGTCACTATAGGCAATCATGTCTTTACCCTGTAAACTTATAGTAAGAGTAGATATAAATATAAAAAGAGGCCAAAGGCCTCTTTTTTATTTTCAACAATCTATCCCAAATAAGTCTGATTAATCCTAATTAATAGAATAAAAATAATTTTATCATGTTTATTTGATATCTATAATGCTATTCTATAGTACTTGTTCTATAGTATTTATTTTATAATACCTATATTATAATACCTATATTATAATACCTATATTATAATACCTATTTTATAATACCTATTTTATAATACTTATTTTATAATACTTATTCTATGATACTATCAAGCAAGATATGTCCCCCGGGGCTTTGCCCCTTTTTGCCATCGATCAGGATTTCAAGTTTTTCGATACCCTTGATGGATAGTATTGTTCTGCTGATAGCCTCAATTGCATATAATTCGCCCTCTGCACCACCCTTAAAATTATAGGCAGCCGGGAAGGAGAGGTCTATTGTAGCCTGCCTGTTTTCCACTTTCAGGAAGTTAATTGTGCTTCCAGAGGGTAATGGTGAATAAAGGCCAACGGGAGGCTTCATTAACTGCTCCAGGGCGGAAAGGGCCATGATTTCCTGGAAATTTAATAAAGAGTATTCATTTTTAAAGAAATTGGCCACAGGAAAGGACATTTTGTTTTTTATCAGGCCAGGGGTCTGGCCATTATAATAAAGATAATATAATCTATTGGCATCAGTACTGGCAAGTGTACTATTTACAGGCTGGCTTATTTCTTCCTTTTCTTCTTTTGGCTTGCCGAAGTTTTCCTGAAAATAGTTTATAATTCCGTCTTTAATGGCAACGGCAATTTGCTGCTGGTAGGCGGGATCAGTGAGCAAGACCCTGTCTTCCGGGTTTGATAAAAAGCCTACTTCAATAAGGACTCCAGGGCATTTTATGGCATTTAGCACATAATAATCCCCTTTTTTCAAGACCCGCCTGTTTTCTTCCCGTAATTTTATCAGTTCTTCCTGGATAAAGGCTGCCAGTTCTTCACTTTTTTCTGATTTCATTTTATAAAAAATCTGGCTACCGGCCGGTTTGCTGGAAGGAAAGTTATTGGCATGGATACTGATAAAGAGGTCTGCCCTGGCATTGTTGGCAATTATTGGCCTCTGCCGCAGGTCTTTATTGCGGTCATTTTCATAGAGTTTGTCTTCTATCCTGGTCATAATGGGTATGATATTTACTTTTCTAAGCTCTTCATAAAGATATTTGGCAATAGCCAGATTAATATCCTTCTCCAGAATATCACCATAACTTGTTCCGGTATCAATACTACCATGGCCTGGATCCACTACTACAATAAACTCCATATCAGTGGTATGGGAGGGTATAGAAGTACTCCTGTGATAATTTAAGATTAATAAAGCAAAAAAACAAAGTAATACTAAGGCAAGGATAATTTTTTGCGGTTTCAGGATAATGGTTAAGAACATATTTTTTATACACCTCTTGGATAGCTTATTCTATAAATATATATGGCCAGTTTGTCTTAAGTATGCAGTAGGGAAGAGAATATAGAATAAATAAAAATGTTTTTGCATAGATTTAAGCAGTGGTGTTTTTAGCATCTTGTAAGCCTGTCAATGATTAAAAGAAGGTGAGGGATAGTTATGAAAATAATTCTTAGCCCAGGTAAGAAATTTATTTTCTTTTTTACTCTGACTATACTACTGGTGGTTTTTGCATTTGGTTTTATAATGGGTAACAAATATGGTGAAGCAATACCGGTCTTAAATCAGCGCCTGGTACCCATCTATAAGGTAGCCAGGGATGATAAACGTATTGCTATAACCCTTGATGGTACCTGGGGAGCAGATTATACAGAAGAGATCCTTCAGATATTACGGGAAAATGATGTAAAGATAACCTTTTTCTTTGCCGGTTACTGGTTGGAGAAATATCCGGATATACTCAAAAAAATTGCTGCTGAAGGTCATGAAATAGGTAACCATTCTTATACCCACCCTCATTTCAATCAGCTCTCAAAGGAAAAGATCAAAGAAGAACTGGAATCAACATCAGATCTGATCGAAAAATTAATTGGCAAAAGACCTGTATATTTCCGCCCTCCCTTTGGTGAATATAATAATAATGTAATCAAAACAGTTACTGAACTGGGTTACCAGGTAATCCAGTGGAGTATAGATTCCCTGGACTGGATGGAGCCGGGGGTTGATAAGATAGTTGAAAGGGTTCTCCAGGCAGAGAGTGGTGATATAATCCTGATGCATAATAATGCCCCGGAGACATCGGCAGCCTTAAGGCGGATTATACCGATTTTTAAAGAAAGAGGCTATGAGATAGTACCCTTATCAGAATTGGTTTATAAGGATAATTATTATATTGAATCCCATTCCGGCAGACAGGTAAGCCATGGTCATAGAGGTGAAGGTTAATGTTGAAAAAGTATTTTATTCCCCTGGCTTTTTTCCTGGGAATATTATTGGGAATTATCAGTAATGAACTTGTTGTTCCAGTAAGCACTTCACCAGAGAAGCCCTATTATCATGGAATAAGGGGCAGGAATCAGATTGCCTTAACCATCAATGTGGATTGGGGGGAGGAGTATCTGCCCGGTATGTTAAAAATTATGGAAGAAAGGGGGGTTAAGGCAACCTTTTTTGTAACTGGCCAGTGGGCCATGAAAAATAAAGACCTATTAAAAACAATGGCTGAAAAAGGGCATGAGATCGGGAATCATGGCTATAGCCACCAGCACCCATTCCAGCTTTCCAAAGATGGGCTTATAGAGTTAATCAAGAAAAATGAAGAGGTAATTTACCAGATAACAAAAGAGAGGACCAGATTATTTGCCCCTCCCTATGGTGAGGTTGATGAGAGGATTGCCAGTATTGCCAGCAGTATTGGCTATAAAACTATAATGTGGTCTGCTGATACCATTGACTGGCAGCGGCCTCCAGCAGAGATTATCGTTCAGCGGGCTGTAAACAAGATTGATGATGGTGGTATAATTTTGATGCATCCTACAGAGCCAAGTCGGGCTGCCCTTGAAAATATAATTGATATCTTGACCAAACGGGGTTATAAATTTGTGACTGTCTCTGAATTAATCCAGGAGTGAAAGATCTTTTTAAATCCCCTATTCTGTGATAAAATAGTTTATACAGAATAAGAAGAGGTGGATAGGATGAAGATTGAGATTGTACGACTGGATAAGAGTTTGCCTTTACCTGCATATCAGCATATCGGGGAAGATGTTGGCCTGGATTTAAGGGCAGCGGAAGAGGTAATAATAAAAAGAGGGGAATTTCAGTTAATAAAAACTGGTATAAAACTTGCCATTCCCCCGGGATATGGGGGGTTTGTTTATCCCAGAAGTGGACTGGCTTTAAAGCATGGTATAACGGTTTTAAATTGTGTTGGCGTCATAGACCCGGGTTACCGGGGAGAATTAGGGGTAGTATTGATTAATCATGGTAAAGAAGATTTTAAAGTGAATAAGGGTGACCGGATCGCCCAATTGATTATACATAGGACCATTCAAATTGAGTGGGAAGAAGTAGAAGAACTTTCAGACAGCGAAAGAGGAAAGGGTGGATTTGGTCACACCGGGGTCTAAGGAGTGATCAATTTGCTGCTGAAAGAGATTATTGGCAAGGAAGTAATTGATTTACAGGGAAGAAAACTGGGTAAAATCAAAAAGGCGGATATAATACTGGAGGCCAGTACTGGCCAGGTGGAATCCATAATTCTGGGTAGTAAAAACAATAAATTCTTAATTCCCTGGAATGGTATTAAGCATATTGGTACCAGGGTTGTTTTAATAGATAGTGCTTTAAAATATATGGAAAACAAGATGTAAGTACTTCCTTTCCTGAAGAAAGAAGGGGTAATGGATGGAAAAAGGAAAAATACAGAAAAAGGGCTTTAATACAATGGCTATCCATGGTGAGGGAGAGGGAAAAAAGCCGGCCAATGCTTTAAATTCGCCTATCTTTATGACTTCTACCTTTACCTTTGATAATCTGGAACATGCGGAAAAGACCTTTTCCTTTGAATGTGATGATTATGTATATACCAGAGGGAATAATCCTAATCTCCGGGAACTGGAAAGAAAGATGGCTATTCTGGAGGGAGGAGTAGATAGTGTTGCCTTTGCTACAGGAATGGCTGCCATCAGCTCTGTTTTTTTTTCTCTGTTAAAACCTGGTGATAAAATAATAGCCCACCAGGTTCTATATGGTTCCAGTTATAATGTGGTTAAAAAGCTTTTGCCAGCCTATGGTATCAGGAGTGAATTCCTGGATTTAACGGCAATAGCTGACCTGGAAAACCATTTAAGTGAGGACCTGAAGGTTATTTATTTTGAAACTCCAGCCAATCCCAGCCTGGAGATAATTGATATCAAAGCAATTGCTGATCTTGTCAAGAATAGGGATATAAAAATCGTTGTTGATAATACCTTTGCCACACCTTATTTGCAGAGGCCGCTGGATTTAGGGGCAGATGTGGTAGTTCACAGTGCTACCAAATATCTAAGTGGCCATGGGGATGTACTGGGAGGAGTGGCTGTAGCTAAAGAAGAGGATTATATACAGAGCCTCAAGTTTGAATATATGACGGAGTTTGGCGGAGTTTTGAGTCCTTTTAATGCCTGGCTTTTATTGCGGGGCTTGAAAACCCTGGGTATCAGGATGGAGAAACACCAGGAAAATGCCGCCAGGGTGGCAGAATATCTGGCTAAACATGAAAAGGTCCAGCAGGTCTATTATCCAGGGCTCTTCTCTAATAAATACCATGAGCTTGCCAGGAGTCAGATGAAAGGGCCTGGAGCTATGCTGAGTTTTGAATTAAAAGCCGGACTGGAAGAGGCCAGATTATTTGTTGATAGACTGAAAATGATTAAGCTGGCGGTAAGCCTGGGTGATACAGAGACATTAATTGAGTATCCCTTTTTCATGACCCACCGGGATTATACAGAAGAGGATTTAAGGAAACTGGGACTCAGTAGTAAATTGTTACGGATTTCTGTTGGCCTGGAAGATGTTGCTGATATAATAGCAGACCTGGATCAGGCCCTGGCAGGAATCTAATAATGGCCTTAAGGCCATTTTTTTTTGCCTTAAGAAATTGTAGAATTGAGTAGTAGAATAAGTGATATAAAGCTCTTTAATTTCTCAGTGTGGGGAGACCAGGGCTTTTATTGTTATGTGGCAAAAACTGATAAAAGGGAAAAGAAAATAAAAATGGATAAAATATTTCAGAGAATAATTAAAAAGCACTTGAATATATATACAGTATAATGTATAATAATACAAAGAATATGAATGGAGATGAATGGGATGATTAAGGTAAGTATAGTTGGAGTAACCGGTTATGTTGGCCTGGAATTGTTAAGATTATTACAGATTCATCCGGAAGTAGAGGTCAAGCACCTGCTTTCCAGGAGCCAGGCCGGTGAGAGGATTGCTGATTTATATCCCCAGTTTGCCGGTTCTTCTCTAGCAGATCTGAGACTGGAGGCCTATGAAGAAGCTGACCTGACTGATTCTGATCTGGTCTTTACTGCCTTACCCCATGGTATATCCCAGAGAGAGGTGGCAAAAATCTATAAGCAGGGAATAAAGGTTATAGATATGAGCGGGGATTACCGGTATGGGGATATAGAAGTATATGAAAACTGGTACCAGATTAAGCATGAATTTCCTGAATTGGCCAGGGAGGCTGTTTATGGACTGGTGGAATTAAATAGAGAAAAAATCAAGAAGGCCAGCCTGGTGGCCAATCCAGGTTGTTATGTAACAGCATCATTATTGGCTCTGTTGCCGGTGGTGGAAAAAGGGCTTATCAATCTGGATAATATAATAATTGATGCCAAGTCAGGTGTCAGCGGAGCAGGGAAGAGCTTGAAGGAAGCCTTTATATATAATGAGGTAAATGAAAACTTTAAAGCCTATAGTGTTGCAGGGCACCGCCACACTTCTGAGATAGAGTATGTCCTGGAAGAAGTGGCCAGGCAGGAAATCAACCTTATATTTACTCCCCATTTGTTGCCATTAAAACGGGGAATCCTGGCTACTATTTATACAGATCTAAGCACTGGCTTAGATGAAGATGGAATCATTGATCTATACAGGGAATATTATGCCGGAGAAGCCTTTGTCCAGATTCTGGGTGATAAATTACCGGAATTAAAATATGTGGTGGGGACCAACAACTGTCAGATAGGGTTAAAATATGATAAGAGGACAGGCAAACTGATTATTATTTCAGTTATTGATAATTTAGTCAAGGGTGCTGCTGGCCAGGCAATTCAAAATATGAACCTCCTCTTTGGCTTAAAAGAAGATACTGGCCTGACTCAGACAGCCTTTTACCCCTGATATGTATTTAAAACAAAGCAGAATAAAAAAATATATAACCAATAACAAGATTTATAAAAAATAATAAGCTATCTGGGAAATGATAAGCTAAAAAATCTTTTTAGAAGATAAAAGACGGAAGTAAGAAAGGCTAGAAATATAAAAATTATTAAATGGTGGTGACAGCGATGAATGAGGGGTTAATAGATATAATAGAGATAAGTGGTGGTATAACTGCACCGGAGGGTTATCAGGCAACCGGTGTAGCCTGTGGGATTAAAAAAAGCGGGAAAAAGGATCTGGCCCTGATCTATAGTGAGAATACAGCCACAGGGGCTGCTGTATTTACCAGAAATCTCTTTAAAGCTGCTCCTCTTTTGTTATCCATGGAGAAGATCAGGGATAACGGAATCAGAGCTATCCTGGTAAATAGTGGTAATGCCAACTCCTGTACTGGAGAACAGGGCCTGGCTGATGCCAGAGAGCTTACTGCCTATCTGGCGGAAAAGATGGGAATAGCTGAAGACGAAGTCCACATGTCATCTACCGGTGTCATCGGTGAACTGCTGCCAGTTGATAAGATAAAGAAAGGTATCGATGATCTGACAGGTAAAATAAGCAGGGATGGAAGTGGTGATGCGGCAGAGGCCATAATGACGACTGATACCAGGAGGAAGGAGATAGCCTATAGCTTCAGGCTTCCTTCTGACGGGACAGTAGTAAAAGTGGGGGGGATGGCCAAGGGTTCAGGGATGATTGAGCCGAATCTGGCTACAATGCTGGCCTATATCACCACAGACCTGGCCATTGAGAAAGCCCTCCTGCAGAAGGCCCTGAAGATAGTGGCAGATAAGTCATTTAACAGGATCAGTGTGGACGGGGATTGCAGTACCAATGATTCTGTCTTCCTGCTGGCCAATGGAAAGGCCGGTAACAGGCTGATTACAGAGGAAAATGGGGACTATCTGGCCTTCCTCCAGGTCCTGGAGAAAGTCGCCTTATATCTGGCTCAATCCATCGTCATGGATGGTGAAGGTGCTACCCGTTTCATAACAATCAGGATAAAGGGGGCTGGCAGTCAGGAAGAGGGATTACAGATAGCCAGGAGGATCGCCAATTCCAATCTGGTAAAGACAGCCTGTTTTGGCGGGGACCCCAACTGGGGGAGGATTGTGGTTGCCCTTGGTTCCTGTAATCTGAATCTGGAAAAAGAAGATATAGAGGTCTCCATTAATGATAAATTATTGTTCAGTAAAGAAGAGCCTGTTTACAGGGATAAAGGAGAGCTTGCCAGGCTCATGGAGGGTAAGTATATCGATATTGAAATCAATCTGAATAAGGGTAGAGAAGAGCTGGAGTTCTGGACATCTGATTTGACCTATGATTATGTTAAGATAAATGCTGAGTATCATACTTGAGGGGGAGTGGTCCGGTGAAGGAATATATCGAAAAGGCCTATGTTTTAATAGAGGCCTTGCCCTATTTTAATCAGTTTAATGGCAAGACCTTTGTTATTAAATATGGTGGCAGTATAATGACAGATGAGAAACTAAAAAAGAATCTATTTGAAGATATAAGCCTTTTAAAACTGGTTGGGATTAATCCGGTAATCGTCCATGGCGGCGGACCAGCTATTAATGAGATGCTGAAAAAACTACAGGTAAAGAGCAAGTTTGTTAATGGACTAAGGGTTACTGACCAGGAAACCATGGAAGTAGTAGAGATGGTCCTGGGGGCCAGTATCAATAAGGAGATCGTGGCCATGATTAATCAACTACGGGGGAAGGCAGTAGGAATCTGTGGAAAAGATGGTGGTTTGATAAAAGCTACTAAAAAAAGATTTCCTGATAATGATATTGATCTGGGTTTTGTCGGAGAAGTTGTGAGTATAGATCCTACTATTGTTGAAAATCTGATTGCCAATGATTATATACCGGTTATTGCCCCTATTGGTTGTGATGATGAAGGAAATACTTATAATATTAATGCTGATACTGTGGCGGGAAAATTGGCCATTGCTTTAAAGGCAGAGAAATTAATCTATTTGACAGATGTTGATGGCATCAGGCTCAACCCGGAAGATGAGAATAGCCGGGCCTCAGTCCTGTCTTTTTCAGAGATTAAAGACTTGATTGAAAAGGGGAAGATTCAGGGGGGCATGTTACCCAAGGTTGAAAGCTGTATAGAGGCAGTCAGCCAGGGAGTAGTCAGAACCCATATTCTAAGTGGCCTGCTACCACATCCCTTATTGCTGGAGATCTTTACTGACCAGGGTATTGGTACCATGATCGTTAATGATTAATAAAAATAATAAAACAAAAAATGAATTTGTTAAGGGACTAATTTAATTTGATTATCGGCATTAACTCTTGGAAGGGAGTAGTTCAGTATGGATATTCATGAGATTATGGAAATTGATAAAAAACATTTTATGCCTGTCTACAGCGGAAGGTATCCCTTGCTTGTAGATTATGGTAAAGGGATAAAGCTTTATGATAAAGATGGGCGGGAATACTATGACTTTCTGGCCGGGATTGGTGTCAATGCCCTGGGTTATGGCCATCCTGTTTATATAAAAGCACTGAAAGAACAGGTAGAGAAAGTAATCCATTGTTCCAATTTTTATTATACTGAAGTACAGGCAGAACTGGAGAAAAAGCTGGCCGAAAACTCTTCCTGTGATAAAAGCTTTTTTGCCAATAGTGGGGCAGAAGCCAATGAAGGGGCCATAAAACTGGCCAGAAAATATTTCAAGGCTAAAGGGAAAGACCGTTATGAGATAATCACAGCAGACCGTTCTTTTCACGGACGGACCATGATTACTGTCACTGCCACAGGACAGGAGAAGTATAAAAAACCCTTTTCTCCGTTACCACCTGGTTTCAAAACAGTCCCTTTCAATGACCTGGCGGCCATGGAGGAGGC
>LFRS01000033.1:50274-51169 GCA_001512435.1 Halothermothrix sp. DTU029
CGGAAACTATGTGATGAACATGGAATCCTCTTGATTTTTGATGAAGTGCAGACAGGAATCGGCAGGTCCGGTAGTCTCTTTGCCTATCAGGAGTATGGGGTAGAGCCGGATATCCTTACCCTGGCCAAGGGCCTGGGTGGTGGAGTGCCAATTGGTGCCTTTCTGGCCAGGGCAGAGGTTGCAGATGCCTTTGAGCCAGGTGATCATGGCACAACCTTTGGGGGTAACCCCCTGGCCTGCCGGGCTGCAGTAACTGTACTGGATATTATCCTGGAAGATGGTTTTCTGGCTGGAGTTAAAGAAAAGGGTGAATACTTTAAAAGGGAGCTCCAGAAACTGGTAGATAAATATGAGGATGTTATAGAGGCCAGAGGGCTTGGTCTGATGCTGGCCCTGGAGTTTTCAGATAAGATTTCTGCCAGTGAAATTACTATGGAATTATTTAAAAAAGGCTTCCTGGTCAATGCCGTCCAGGAACATACCCTGCGTTTTCTGCCACCACTGATAGTTGAGAAAGAGGATATTGATAAGTTGATAAATGCCTTGGAAGAATTACTTTAAGAAAATATTAATATAATAAACAATTGAACCCACCGATATTCTTGTTAGTGTTGGTGGGTTATTTATTTACATATTTTAAAGATAAATTGAAGAATAGGATAAATATAAAAAATTAAAGGTAAATGGAAACAAATGAAGAAATATATGTTAAAGTATTTTTAATTGAGGATTATAAGAATAAAGAAAAAATTTTCCAATCTTCAACCTATATGGCAGTTGGTAATTTTAAATATATTTACTCTGGGTTTTAAAATTGAAAAGGAAGGAGTTGCCAATGAACCGATTAAATAAAAAATATTTAAAAATATTCTTTCTAACATTTGCGTTTACTATA
>LFRS01000005.1:0-1328 GCA_001512435.1 Halothermothrix sp. DTU029
AGTGGTAAAAAATACACAAGAGAAACGTAGTGAAAAGCTGAAACAGCAGATTCTGGACACTGCTTTGGAAATCGGTCTCCAGGAAGGTTTTGAAGCACTTTCAATTAGGAAAATCACAAAAAAAATGCAATATTCAACTGGCATAATCTATCACCATTTCAAGAATAAACAGGAAATCATAGATGCTATCGTGGCAGTGGAAAGCCAGTCTTTTTCTAACCAGATCCTTAAGTTACTGGATGACAAAAAAGATGTCATCACTAATATGGAAACCATCTTCCACTACATCTCGATATTAGCCTTTAAGGAACCGGAAAAATACAATCTTGTTGTTACCCGGAAATATAGCAGTCCCAAAGCAGAGCGTCCTATATGGATCCACCAACTGAGTGAATTTCTGAAAAAAGGGATCCAGGATGGCCTGATTCGCAAAATAGATCCGGATAAAGCCGCTTTCTCCATTTGGAGCTCTTTCCTCGGCTTTAATCTTATGATTTCCAGGACTTCCGATTTAACTTTAACTGAAGTGGAGGCGATGTTTAGGGTTCAATTTGATCTTATTACAAAAGGAATTCTCTATAATAGATAATCGCTTTTTTGTATAGGCCAACATAACAAATACTTAGGGGGATTTATTAAATGAAAAAGTTTGTGTTTCTGATTTTGGTTATCGTTCTCCTGGCCTCTTATATGTGGATTAGCAATCTTATTCAAAGAGAAATTGCCTCGGTAGTCTACGATGACATTAATATGGATTTAGTAGCAAACGGTACCTATATTGGAGAAACCAAAGTGGGACCGGTTTTTGTCAAGCTTGAGGTAACAGTACAGGACAAGGTGATTAATAATATTGAAATTATCGAACACCAGAAGGGTTTAGGTGGTAAAGCCGAATCCATTATTGAAGAAATAATAGCCAAAAATAGTTATGATGTGGAGGCAATAAGTGGTGCCACCGTTTCAAGTGAGGCAATTAAAAGTGCAGTAAATAAGGCCTTGAAAAGAGCACGTCAGTAGACAAGAGAGTCACAACCTTAAATTAATTATAAAGGGGATGTTAATATGAATAGTAAGAAAATAATTGTATTATACAAATCTAAAACAGGTTTTTCTAAAAAATATGCCCACTGGATTGCGGAAACCTTGAATTGTGATATTGCTTCTTTAGATAAATTCGATATTTTAGATATAGGAAACTATGATCTTGTGATATTTGGTGGAGGCATATATGCGGAGAGAATCAATGGAATAAGTTTCATAAAAAAGAATTGGCCCTTATTAGAGAAGAAAAAGATTATTGTATTTGCAACTGGAGCAACTCCCCCTAT
>LFRS01000005.1:1437-1820 GCA_001512435.1 Halothermothrix sp. DTU029
TATATAGGATTTGATTCCGGTATTTATTATCTTCAGAAGTTTTCACCCTTATTTGAAATTGCATTTAATATACTTTTACAGTTTGAATACCTTATAATAAAACTACAACTTCAAATAAAGATGTTTCTTTATATGATGGAAAGAAATAAAACCATAAAATTTGCTTTTATTATGGAGCGGATATAAATATTTAAATACACTTGCCTGATTATTTCCAATACTAAAAAAGCAAAGAATCCACCTAAAACCGTAGTTTCTACTAAAATATACTTTTCTTCATCTTCATATTTATATTTTTTAAAATATAATATAAAACATATAAACCCAATAATTAGTGAAATAATATAAATTAATATAGGTGATATAACAAAATAAGAATGACC
>LFRS01000078.1 GCA_001512435.1 Halothermothrix sp. DTU029
TAGGGAAGATAAGGAAGAAGGGGAAGAAGGAGATAGGGAAGATAAGGAAGAAGGGGAAGAAGATAAAGGGGCTGGAGGAAATGAAACCAGTGATAAAGGTAATACAAATAAGAACAATACTGATACCAGTAATGAAAAGCCAGCTGAAAGCAGGATGAGTGAAAAGACTGGTCCTGAAGCAAAAAAAGAAGATAGTTCTAATGTTAAGGTATTAGCTGCCAGCCACACTACTCCAGAATATAGAAAGACTTTTAGAAACCCCTTTAAAGAATACCGGATAGTGAGTAATACTAGTGGAGACAACTTAACACTGGAAGCAATAAAAAGCATGTTGCCCTTTAAACTAAAAGGGATTATCGGTAATAATTATGGAAGATTGGCAGTTATTGAATATGATAATAGGACAAGGATAATCAGGGAAAAAACAGAAATTGAGGACTTCTGGATTATCGATATATTGGAAAATGAATTAGTTATAGTTTACAAGGGTATACAGTTTATATTAGAAATGGAGAGTGGTATACTTGATGAACTATAGAAAAATACTTATAGTCTTTTGTTTATTTATTTTTATCAGTCAGTTTGGGATAATGGCTGCCACGACAAAAATTAATATGAATTTTAAAGGTGCAGATATCCGGGATGTTTTAAGGACTATTGCTGAACTGGCCAAGGTCAATCTGGTTACAGATAGTTCTGTCAGTGGAGAGATTACAGTACATTTAAAGGACTTATCTTTTGAAGATGCCCTTACCCTTGTAACCCAGGCTCATGGACTGGCTTATAAATGGTATGGGAACACTGTGGTTGTAGCAACACCCCAAAGGATTGAGCAACTCTATGCCAGTATAGAAATAAAAACTATTGATGTAAAACATGCAGATCTTTTCCAATTACAGGACATTCTCCGCAATCTTTATCCAGAGTTAAATATCGTACCTGATCAGAGAAATAATAAACTGATACTACAGGGTAAGAGGGAGCTTTTAGTGGAAGCAGAAAGATTGACCCTGCAATTGGATACAGAGAAGGAAGCTATTGCTGATATAATTGCCATCCCGGCTGATAAGGGGGAATTCCTTTTAGATTATCTGCAAAAGGTTTATCCTGAGCTTTTTGTCGAGAGTGATGGCAGGGGTAATTTTGTCCTCTATGGTACCCCCTATGATCTGGAAAATGCTAAATTACTGCTTAATAAATTAGTGGAACAGCTTGAGGAAAAAGTAGGGGATTATCAGGTGGTAGATGTTATTGAGAGCATCAGGGTACGCCATGTTGATGTTGCTTATATCAAAGAACTGGTCAATGAAATGTATCCTGGGGTCAATATAATAGCAGATAGTAAAAACAATCAATTAATCTATAATGGGCCAGAAGTTGATTTAAGAAGGATCAAAGAACTGGTTGCCATTATTGACCTGGATTATGGCCTGGCAGTAGAAGATAGTGAGATTATCCCTGGCAGTGATGATAAGGCAACCAGGATTGTACAGATTGATTATGCTAATCTGGAAGATATAGAGGGAATTATCCAGGAACTTTATCCAGGTTTGGTCTACAGGATTAATTCCCAGAAAAAAGAGTTCGTCCTTAGTGGTAGAAGGGATGAACTTGATGACCTTGTTGCCCTATTGGAAAAGGTTGATACTCCCCGTAAACAGGTCATCATAGAGGCCAGAGTAGAAGAGGTATCAACTACAGATTTAATGGATTTGGGAATAAACCCAGAAGAAATGTCCAGGATAGAATTGATAGACAAGAATAGGGATGGCTATATAGATGGGATAGGCTTAACCTTTGCCCAGTTCATCAATATACTGGACACAAGGGGTAGAAGCAATACCCTGGCCAGGCCCCGTTTAATGACCTTAAGTGGAGAGGAAGCCAGCCTCCTGATAGGTGACCGGATACCGGTTACAGTGGAAAAGGTAGAAGAAGGCAGGGTTGTTATGACTGTTGAATATATTGAAGCAGGTATTAATCTGGTCTTTACTCCCTGGGTAACCTCTGATAATAAAATTAACTTAAGGGTTAACCCGCAGATAAGCAGTATTGGGGAATCTATAGGGACAGCCTTGCCTCCTATAAATACCAGAGAGGCAGAGACTACTATAAGGCTGGATGACGGGGAAACTTTTGCGATAGGTGGTTTAATCCAGGATGATATTGTGGAATCGGTATCCAAGGTACCCCTTTTGGGAGATATCCCTATATTTGGCCATATATTTAAGAGCAAGAGTACCCAGAACCTGAAAACAGAACTAATTATCTTTATTACTCCCCATATAGTTAAGGAGGATCAGATTGTTGAAACCATCCAGGAAAACCTGAAGAACAGGGAAATTATCAGTGAAAGTATTGAGCAAAGGGAAGAAAAATCTTCAGTTCTGGAAACTATCCTTGCCCGGGGAGAGGTTACAGGAGAAGGTCCAGTAACAGGAATAGAAAAAGCATTAGGAGAGCTTATTGCTGAAGAGGAAAAAGGAGCTGGAAATGAGGTTCAGCTAATAAGGGAAGAGGATAAAGTAAAGGAAGAAGAGCCCTTAAAAGAAGCAGAGGTAAGTAATGTAAAAGATACAGGGAATTCAAAGCCAGCAGAAGGAGATAGAGGGGAAGAGGAGGTTGTTCTTCTTAACAGTGATGAGATCAGGGCCATTTTAAATAAAAATGAAGGCCGGAGAAAGAACCTTCCAATAAGTAATCCAGTCAGAAAGACGCTTGTTAAAGAAGAAGAGAATGATAAACTGGTACAGGCTGAGATAGAAGATACAGCCACAGAGGTTATAAGCACAGAGGATACAATAGAGAAAACAAGTGCTGATAAGGCTGCAGGAAATATAAGTAGTCAGGAAATAGTAGAAGAAGAAACCAGGAATAGGGAAATTGATTTAACCCATTATTACCTCTATGACTACAGGCTGGACAGCAATCTAACTATTGATGAAGTGGCAGAAAAATTTGCCGTAGATAAAGAGCTGCTTCAGGAAATAAATCCAGGCCTGGAAATGAGAATCGGTACCAGTATAAAGATTCCTGTAGAAAAATCCAGAATATATGTTATGGAAAAGGGTGATACCCTCTGGAAACTCCGCACTATCTATGGGGTCAGTGTTGAAGAAATTAAGGAATTAAATAATATCGAGGATGAAAGCAATATTTCAGTTGGTACAGTAATTATTTTACCTGAATAGATAAATAAAGTAGAGAAGGAGGTAGCAGAATGAGAAAAAGGCTTCTGGTTTATATTGTATTACCACTTATCATAATCTTTTTCTTATCTGGCTGTAGATACTTTTTTGGCGGTAATTATCCTAAGTTGACCTTTGAAAGTATGGATATTGTTAGCGGGAAA
>LFRS01000036.1 GCA_001512435.1 Halothermothrix sp. DTU029
TCAGATATTCTTTTTTTCATCAAAACACCTCTTAAAACTCAATCTGCCCCTGATATAATTTATAGTAAATACCCTTCTTGCTCATTAAGGAATCATGGTCCCCGCTCTCTACAATCTGCCCCTTATCCAGAACAACAATGGTATCAGCATTTTTGATGGTAGAAAGACGATGGGCAATTATAAAGGTAGTTCTATTTACCATTAATTTTTCCAGGGCATTTTGCACCAGGGCCTCTGACTCCGCATCTAGGGCAGAGGTAGCCTCATCCAGAATCAGGATCTCCGGGTCTTTTAATATGGCCCGGGCAATGGCAATCCGCTGCCTCTGTCCACCGGAAAGGCCAACCCCTCTCTCCCCGACAATAGTATCATACTGGTCAGGAAAATTCATAATAAAGTCATGGGCATTGGCTGCCTTAGCAGCTGCAATTATCTCTTCATCAGTGGCAGAAAGATCACCATAGGCAATATTATCCCTGATGGTACCACTGAATAAAACATTTTCCTGGGGAACAATACCAATATGTTCCCTGAGAGAGGCCAGTTTCAAGTCCCTGATATCTCTATCATCTATATAGATAGTCCCCTGAACGGGATCATAAAAACGAAAGATTAAATCTACCAGGGTAGTTTTGCCAGCCCCGGAGGGCCCAACTAAAGCCACCACTTC
>LFRS01000145.1 GCA_001512435.1 Halothermothrix sp. DTU029
CCTTAGCAAAAAGAGTATTCGCATATATCAAACCCTATAAAGGTCGTTTAACAGCAGGGATTATATCCATGCTGTTACACTCCTTTTTTACCCTTTTTTTCTTTAATGTTTTTCATAATCTTATTAATACAATTATAGAAGAGGTTTCTACGGGGGAGAAAGGGCTAGAGAGCTTAAGCTGGATAGCCCTTTCCATGATTCTGGTCTATTTTTTAAAGGGTGTGACCAATTATGGCCAGACCTATCTGACTTCCTATGTTGCCCAGAAGGCAGTGCGGGATATTCGGGCTGATCTTTATGCCCATTTACAGAGTTTGTCCTTATCTTTTTATAATAAAAACAAGACCGGTGAGATGATTTCCCGTTTAACTAATGATGTGGGAATACTGGAAAATGCCATAGTCAATGGAGCCATAGGGGTTTTTTATCAAGCCATAGTTCTTATAGCAGGTATTTTTTATCTGGTCTACCTTAATGCCAGGTTAAGCCTTTTATTACTGGTGATGCTGCCTGTAATCACAGTAATTATGAAGAATTTTAATATTAAAATCCGCCAGGTCAGTAGGAGGGTTCAGATTAAGATTGCTGATATTTCTGATGTTATCCAGGAAACCCTCTCGGCTGTGAGGGTGGTGAAATCCTTTGGGCGGGAAGAGTATGAATATCAGCGTTTTCAAATGGAGAATGAGGAAAATTTCCGGGCCAGGATCAAGAATGCCCAATATGATGCTATCCTGTCGCCTTTTATAGAATTTATAGCTGCTATTGCCTTTACCGCTATATTGTGGTATGGAGGCTATGAGGTTTATAATGGCCGGATGAATCCGGCAGCATTAATTACCTATTTCACAATCCTCCTGGCTATTGCTCAACCCTTAAGATCTTTAAGTAAGCTCAGTACTACAATCCAGCAGGCCCTGGC
>LFRS01000123.1 GCA_001512435.1 Halothermothrix sp. DTU029
ACTGAATCAGATGGTGGCAGACTTGCTGGGCAAGGAAGATGCCATTTATCTCCCCTCAGGGGTAATGGCTAATCAGATTGCCTTTGCAGTCCATTGTCAGCCCGGTGATGAGATCATCATGGATAAGACAGCCCATCCCATACACTATGAAGCCGGTGCTGTTGCGGTAATCAGTGGTGCTTCTATCAGGCCAGTAGATGGTGAGAGGGGGATCTTTCAGGCAGAACAACTGGAAGCAGCCATTCGCTCCAGGGCTTACCATGAACCCCAGTCAAGACTTGTTTCTATTGAACAGACTTCCAATCTGGGTGGAGGAGCTATCTGGCCGCTGAAGACCATCAGGGAGGTCTGCCAGACTGCCAAAAAGCATGGCCTGGCTACACATATGGATGGGGCCCGTTTACTTAATGCAGTAGTGGCCACAGGGATCAGTGCGGCTGAGTATGCTGAGTTTTTTGATTCGGTCTGGATAGACTTAAGTAAAGGCCTGGGTGCTCCTGTCGGTTCGGTACTGGCTGGTTCCAGGGAATTTATAGATAAGGCCCAATA
>LFRS01000056.1 GCA_001512435.1 Halothermothrix sp. DTU029
TCTGCATCGATCATTTTGTGCCCGATATACTCGATGATCCGCTCTACATCAACCGCATGTTCCTCTTCATCCCTCTCATCACTCAGGTTTATGAAGGACAGGGCAATGTCCCCATTGGCCAGAGGCTTGGCCAGGATGTCCACCCGGTTGTTATTGACTACATAGGCGGTATCAGGATTGTCAGGTTCTATGGAGCAATATATCCGCTTGGCCTGTATACCCAGGGCATCCTGGTTCAGGGCGATCAGTTCCCTGTTGGCAATAATCTGCCAGATCTCATCCCCCTTCTGTACCCTCCTTAAATCCAGGCCCAGCATGAGGGGAGCATTCATCATACACCACATGGCCATATGGGTTTTATTCATGGTTTCGGTTAATCCCTTCATACCGATTACCATCATATCCGGGTCATTCCAGCCCTTATCCAGGCCGGCAAACTCATCCATGATGACTGCCTTATTATACTGTGATGTTATACTGGCAGTATAATCATCACTCCAGGCAGCTATACCCGGATCCCCATCAGAACCAACCTTGAAGGTAATATCATTGAGAATTCGCCAGGAATCCCCCACCTTATAGGCCCAGTTTTGGGGCTGGGTTTTACCCCATTCGCAGATGGAGAGGACAATATCATGGTCAGGATCAGCCTTATTAAAGCCGTCCAGTAAGGCTGC
>LFRS01000040.1:0-13317 GCA_001512435.1 Halothermothrix sp. DTU029
TACTGGCCAGATTAAGAGCCCTTCACCGGAGAAATTGTTCCTATATACTGAAAGAAGATATTGTTTCCTTTGGAGATATATCTCTGAATCTATCGAAAATAGAGTTGTCTTCCCGGAAAAAGAGAGAATGCTTAACCCAGAAGGAATTTCAATTAATAAAGCTATTTATATATAATCCTTATCAGGTTCTCAGAAAGGATATGCTCATTTCTAAAATTTGGCCTTTTGATGATGATGTTTGTTATAATACCCTGGAAGCACATATCGCTTCACTCCGTAAAAAAATGAAGCAGATAGATTCAAAGACAAAAATAGTTACAATACGGGGAATCGGTTACAAAATGGAGGCATAAAAAATACTACTGCAGGTTGGCAGTAGTATTTTTTATATCTGTTTTTATGATGTAAAAGGAAAGGATTGTTGATCAGGCGCTGCTGCTCTTCTAAGCTACCAGATCCACTTCTTCCCTTCTTTTCCGGCGGAGTTTTGATATAAAAGTAAATTTCAGATTCTTTTTACTGATGACATCAAAAGCGACTGCGGCCAGGAGGACCAGGCCTTTTACTACCTGCTGTACATTGGAACTGATTCCCATGATGGACATCCCGTTATTCAGTATACCCATAATCAAAGCACCAACCAATGTGCCACCTACAGTTCCAATACCTCCGGTAGTACTGGCACCGCCAATGAAACAGGCTGCAATTGCGTCCATCTCAAAGGACTGGCCTGCCTGGGGAGAGGCAGAATTTAAACGGGCAGAAAATACAATTCCAGCTACTGAAGCCAGGAAAGCCATATTTACATAAACCAGAAAAAGCAGCTGTCTTGTCTTAACTCCTGAAAGACGGGCAGCCTTCTCGTTACCACCCATGGCATAAAGATGGCGGCCTATCACCGTGGAGGAAGTAAGATAGCTGTAAACAATCAAAATAATCCCGAGAGTAATAAAGACCATAGGGACACCGCGGTAATTGGCCAGGGTATAAAATAACCATATTATAGCCGCAGCAATAATTACCAGCTTGAATCCCAGGATATAGGGGCTCTCCACTATATATCCTTTCTTTTTACGGGATCTATAGCTATTAATCTCGAAGAGGGAGAAAATTAAGGCAATCAGTACACCCAGTACCAGGGAAGTGGTGTTGCGGACACCAAATAAATTAATCCCTTTAAATAAATCTGGAATGAATCCTGTAGAATAGGCCAGATATTCCTGGGGGAAAGGAGCCAGGGTCAACCCTCTCAATATTATCAGGGTTAATCCTCTGAAGACAAGCATGCCGGCCAGTGTAGCGATAAAAGCAGGTATCTTGACATAGGCAATCCAGAAACCCTGCCAGACACCGATGGCTATACCAATCAGCAGGCATAACAGGATAGAGAGATGTGGATTCCAGCCCCAGGTAATTATGAAAGTGCCGGCACAGGCACCGACCAATGCTACCACGGAGCCTACCGATAAATCTATATTTCCTCCTGTCAGAATACAGAGCAACATTCCGACTGCTAAAATGACTACATAGGCATTCTGAAAAATAAGGTTTGAAATATTCATTGGCTTAAGTAATGTGCCATTGGTCAATACCTGAAAGAAGATAATTATCCCTACCAGCACAATAAGCATCATATATTGTCTCAAATTTTTACGGATTGCGGTTTTCCAGTTCATACTTAATTACCTCCTTTACTTGCCTGTATGATAGCATTCATGATACTTTCCTGTGTTGTTTCAGAAGGAAGGACTTCATCAATTATTTTGCCTTCGTTCATTACATAGATACGGTCACACATACCCAGAATCTCTGTCAATTCAGATGAGATGAAAAGGATGGCCTTACCCTGGCTGGCCAATTCGTTTATTATTTCATAGATTTCGTATTTGGCTCCCACGTCTACACCCCGGGTAGGTTCATCCAGGATTAAAATATCAGGCATGGAATATATCCATTTGGCCAGGAGTACTTTCTGTTGGTTTCCACCGGACAAATTGCCTACAAATTGTTCAACGTTTGGAGCCTTGATACTCAACATTTCCATATATTGATCAGCTGTTTTTCTTTCCAGATATTTATCAATCCGGCCACCTTTGGAGACAAAATCCATTCTGGGCAGGGTGATGTTGTGCATGATGCTGCTGCCCAGGAGGAGGCCGTTTTCTTTACGGTCTTCTGTAACATAGGAGATACCGCTGGTAATAGCCTCTGCTATAGAGTTTAACTCCAGAACTTCACCATTTTTAACAATTGTACCAGTAATATTACTTCCATAGGCCTGGCCAAAAATGGACATGGCCAATTCAGTCCTGCCAGAACCCATTAAGCCATAAATACCAACTACTTCACCTTTTTTTACATTGAGGGATACATTGTCTACCACTTTTCTTTCTGTGTAGAGCTCATGATATACTGTCCAATTTTTTACTTCAAAGGCCACTTCGTCCTGTATTGTATTTTCACGCTGGGGAAAACGACTGGACATTTCCCGCCCAACCATTCCCCGGATTATTCTTTCCTCAGTCACATTATCCAGTTTTTTATCAAGAGTCTCAACAGTACAACCATCCCGGATTATGGTAATCCGGTCTGCACAATATTCAATCTCATCTAATTTATGGGATATAATAATGGATGTAATACCTTCCTCCTGGCGCAATTTCAATATCAGGTCAAGAACCTTACGGGCGTCTTGCTCATTGAGAGAAGAGGTAGGTTCATCCAGTATTAGCAGGCGTACATTTTTAGCAAGGGCTTTGGCGATTTCCACCAATTGTTGTTTGGCAATACTGATATCTTTGATTAAAGTACGTGGATCCTCCTCCAGCCCAACCATAAGCAGATAATCTTTTGCTTTTCGATAGGTTTGATCCCAGTCGATTACCCCATACCTGTGTTGTTCATTACCTAAAAACATATTTTCTCCAATGGATAAGTAAGGAACCAGGGCTAATTCCTGGTGGATAATTACAATCCCCAGCCGTTCTGAATCCTTTATATTCAGGTGGCGGCACTCTTGTCCTTCAAAATAGATATCTCCTGTATAGCTGCCATAGGGATGAATACCGCTTAAGACATTCATCAGGGTAGATTTGCCGGCACCATTTTCCCCTACTATAGCGTGTATTTCACCTTCCTGCACAGTGATATTTACATTATCCAGGGCTTTTACACCAGGAAATTCTTTGGTAATGTTACGCATTTCCAGCAGTGTTTTCTTCATAGCTAAATATCCTCCCTATTTAAGAGACAGATGGGAGAAGACTCCCATCTGCCGTATTTGTATATCTAAATTTATAGGCCTAATTGATCAGGAGTATAATATCCACTATCGATTAATAATTCTTTGTAATTGTTAATATCAGCAAATACAGGTTCACAGAGATAGGTAGGAATAATCCTTACACCATTATGATAGTCAGTTGTATTGTTAATTTCTGGTTCTTCCCCGCTCATGATGGCTTCTACCATTTTAACTACCTGGGCAGCCAGGGTACGGGTATCTTTAAAGATAGACATGGATTGGTAACCGGCTAATATATTTTTAACATTAGCTATATCGCAATCCTGGCCGGTTATATAGGGGAAGTTATCTTTTTCAAAACCGGCACCTTTCAGTGAGTTAGTTACACCCAGGGCTGTAGAGTCGTTGCTACAGAGAACTGCATCCAGTCTTTGGCCTGCAGAATAATGGGCAGCAATCAGGTTATCCATTCTGGCCTGGGCATTGGCAGAATCCCAGTTCATGGTTGCAATCTGTTCGAAAGCAGTCTGGCCAGAAGGTACTATTACTTTACCACTCTTGATATAAGGTTCTATAACATCCCAGGCACCACCGAAGAAATAACGGGCATTATTATCATCTGGTGAACCGCCAAAGAATTCCATATAAGCAGGTTCTTCTCTTGTATCCAGCTTCAGAGCATCTCTTATATATGTACCCTGAATGGTTCCAACCATATAGTTGTCAAAAGTAGCATAATAGGTAACAGCATCAGTTTCCATAATCAGGCGGTCATAGGCTATAACTGGGATCCCTTCCAGCTTTGCTGTTTCCAGAACTGTACCCAGAGCACTACCATCAATGGAAGCAATAACAAGCACATCAACCCCACCCAGTATCATATTTTCAAGCTGGGAGATCTGGGTAGCTACATTGTTGTTGGCATACTGTAAATCGACGGTATAACCAACAGCTTCTAATTGAGCCTTCATGTTAGCCCCATCTTGATTCCAACGTTGCAAACTTTGGGTCGGCATAGCAACCCCTATTTTGCCTTTTGCTGCGAAAGCGACACTTGACATTGCCAACACTAGAAGCAGAGTTAATAAAATTGTTAAACCCTTTTTCATTACATACACTCCTTTTTTGTTTTTTACTTTTCATTTAATTCCCCTGCATTATTAAATGAAAAGCCCCACTTCGTTTTTTTTATTGTAACATGCTAATCTGAATTTTATCTGAAGATTTACCATATTAGGATAATTACAAATATTAATACAGGGGAATTATTTTCTTATTTTTGTATATTAATCTGTTTATAGTTATTTATATTAAAAAAATATTATATTTATGTAAATCAGGTAGGAGATTTTTATCTCAAATACAGGGGAAGTAATATTGTTTATTAGAATCTAATTAGCCAGGATATTTAAATTTTCTATGTAAAAAAGCAGGGTTCAGAGCTAAAGCAATTTAACCCTGAACCCTTATTAAAGAATTTATAGATAAATTGAAATTTCTTTTTCTGCTTTATCCTTTAAGGAAAAGTTGGCCTTTTTATCACCAAAGGCTATTTCATATTCACCGAGAAAACCGGTAAATTCCACCTGGCCTTCCTGGTCAGTCACCAGGCTAATATCTTCGGTCCACCATTCCTTTTTGATTAAATTCTGTAACTCTTCATAGGCTGGTTTGGGGGAATAATCTTCCCGAATTAGACCAGAAGGTGCCTTAAGCCACTGGCCATCCAGCAAATCCCACCAGGTTATACCCTCAACCAGGGGGTGGGCAAAAAGGGTTTTATAGAATTCCACTACTTCTCTGGCCTGTCTTTCTTCCCCTTCTGGAGTACTGGGCCACTCCTCTACTTGAAAATCATTAAGATCATCATAGTGGGGTGGCATGATCTCACCAGAAACCAGTGATACTTCACTAAAGTGGATGGGAATATTAAAACGGGAAAAACGTTCCAGTACCCATTGGGTTTTTTCTATTCCCCAATAGCCCTGATGCATATGAGATTGTATACCAATAATATCAATCTCTATTCCTGCTTCCAGACAGCCTTCAATCAGGATATCATAGGCTGGTGAAATATCGAAATCATTTAAAATAAGAGTAGCCTTTGGATTAGTGGACCGGGCTGCTTCAAAGACTGTTTTGATAAGATTAATTCTGCCCAGTTCTTTACAAACCCGGGTAAGGCCATTGTCATATTTATTGAAGATAGGCATAATTACTACCTCATTAATTACATCCCACATATCTACTAATCCTGAAAAATCCTTTACATCTCGCTCTATTCTCTTAATCTGTGTCCTAAGTATTTCTTTATTACTCATATCCAGTAACCAGCCAGGAGCCAGGGTATGCCAGCTTAAGGGATGGCCTTTGGTGACCAGATTATGTTCTTTACACCACCTGGCTGTATTGATTAACTCTTTGGTTCTGGGTTTACCCTGTTCTGGTTCAAACTGTCCCCAGTAGAAAGGGAGGGTTACAAAGTTAAATAAGTCCAGGAAGCGCTCAATGTATTTTTCTGTTTCTGCTTTGGCTGTTCCTGCCAGTTGCTCATTGGCATAAGGAATAATTTCAAAACCATTACAGCCAAAGAGGAAGTGGTGGTTTTTTTGTTTGATGTTTAATTCCTGTTTTTGTAAAGGGGTTTTGTTTTCAGTAAAAACCTTAATTTTAACACTGCCTTTTCTGTGTTCATAATTTTTCATTTTACTCCTCCTTATTTTAGCTTAGTTTTTAAATGTTCTAAATACCAGGCATTTCCACTTAATTATAACATACTTTCTGGCCAATGTTAGTTGTGAAAAATATAACATTATAGAGGTGTTTTATTATAGGAATAAAATGAAGAAAACAGATAATAATACTATGGTATATGATAAAAAATTAAGATAACTAAAGAAAATGAAGGAAATGAGGTGAAATAGGGGGAATAACAGGTTTGCCTCTTGCTGGCTCCTCTGATAATATTAAATTAAGAAATGAAATAATTTTTATAAGTCAAAAAAGATGTTAAAAATTTCACAAAGCATAATAAGCACTAGAAGCACTTGGTGTATTTCATTTCAATAAGATGGCAAGTATGCAATTGCCAATAACATTATAAGGAGGTTTTTCATGAACAATATCTTTAAGGTTACAAGTTTAGAAGAGTTGGAAGAATTGATTCGCAGAGTAAAAAAGTCTCAGTTGGAGTATGCCACATATAGTCAGGAACAGGTAGATGAGATTTTCCGGCGGGCAGCCATTGCAGCAAATGATAAAAGAATTCCCCTGGCAAAATTGGCTGTTGAAGATACCGGTATGGGCATAGTAGAAGATAAGGTAATAAAAAATCACTTTGCTTCTGAGTTTATCTACAATAAATACCGTAATGAACAGACCTGTGGAGTTCTTGAAGATGATGACTTTTATGGTGTAAAAAGGATTGCTGAACCTATTGGTATTATAGCCGGTATAGTTCCTGTTACTAACCCGACCTCAACTACTATTTTTAAAGCCCTTCTGGCATTAAAGACAAGAAATGCCATTATTTTTTCACCCCATCCCCGGGCTAAAAGATGTACTGTTGAAGCAGCCAGAATTGTTCTGGAATCAGCAGTAGAAGCGGGAGCACCAGCTAATATTATTGGCTGGATTGATGAACCTTCCATTGAATTATCCCAGACCTTGATGAAACATAAGGATATAAATATGATTCTTGCTACCGGTGGCCCTGGTATGGTTAGAGCTGCCTATTCTTCGGGAAAACCGGCTATTGGTGTAGGTGCTGGTAATACACCGGCTATAATTGATGAAACTGCCCATATTAAAATGGCTGTAAGTTCAATTCTGATGAGCAAGACCTTTGACAATGGAGTAATCTGTGCTTCGGAACAATCAGTTACAGTTCTGGATGAAGTATATGATAAGGTAAAACAGGAGTTTATCGATCGTGGTGCCTATATACTCTCTGCTGAGGAAAAAGAAAAGGTAGCTAAGGTCTTGATTGTCAATGGCTCGATAAACCCAGAGATAGTTGGCCAGACTGCCTATGATATAGCCAGATTAGCAGGAGTTAATGTTCCGGAAAAGGTAAAGGTTTTAATTGCAGAAGTAGAAGAGATTGGTGAGGGAGAAGCCTTTTCTTATGAGAAATTATCACCGACTCTGGCCATGTACAGGGCTAAAAACTTTGCTCAGGCTGTAGATAAAGCAGTAGACCTGGTTAGATTTGGCGGCTTTGGTCATACTTCTGTTTTATATACAGACCCCATTAATACTGAACGGAAGGACTATTTTGCCTCCAGAATGAAGACAGGCCGTATTTTGATTAATATGCCTTCTTCCCAGGGTGCTATAGGAGATATATATAATTTTAAGTTAGAACCTTCTTTAACACTTGGCTGTGGTTCCTGGGGAGGTAATTCAGTAAGTGAGAATGTGGGGGTAAAACATCTAATGAATATAAAAACAGTTGCTGAAAGAGAAGAAAATATGCTCTGGTTCAGGGTTCCCGAAAAGATATATTTTAAATACGGTTCACTGCCAATGGCTTTAAAAGAGCTGGAAGGAAGAAAAAGAGCTTTTATTATGACAGATGCTCCCCTTTACAAACTGGGTTATACTGACCGGGTAACTGAAGAACTGGATGCTATCGGGATAGATTATCAGCTCTTTGCAGAAGTAGAGCCTGATCCAACTATTTCAACTGTAAGAAAAGCCGTTAAGCAGATGAATAGTTTTCAGCCAGATATAATCATTGCTCTGGGGGGCGGATCCCCCATGGATGCAGCCAAGATCGCCTGGTTATTATATGAGCATCCAGAAGCAGAGTTTAAAGAATTGTCTATGACCTTTATGGATATCAGGAAGAGGATCTATAAGTTCCCGGAACTGGGCAAAAAGGCCTATTTTGTAGCCATTCCCACTACCTCCGGTACTGGCTCTGAAGTAACACCCTTTGCAGTTGTTACTGATGATAAGACAGGAATTAAATATCCTATTTCTGACTATGAGTTAACACCGGACATGGCCATAATAGACCCGGAATTGGTCTTAACAATGCCAGCCCATTTAACAGCCTATTCCGGTATTGATGCCCTGGTCCATGCTATCGAGGCTTATGTTTCGGTCCTCTCCAATGAATATACAAGGGGTCTGGCCCTGGAGGCCATCAGGCTGGTTTTTAAATATCTGCCTTCTTCTTATAAGAATGGCTCAAAGGATAGGAAAGCGAAAGAGAAGATGCATTACGCGGCCACAACTGCCGGAATGGCCTTTGCCAATGCCTTTCTTGGTATCTGCCATTCCATGGCCCACAAGCTGGGTTCAACCTTCGATATACCACATGGCCTGGCCAATGCTCTCCTGATCAATCCTGTGATCAGATATAATGCAACAGATATACCTGTAAAACAAACAGCTTTTCCTCAGTATAAATACCCACTGGCCAAGACCAATTATGCCAAAATAGCTGACCACCTGGGATTGGGCGGGGAAACAGAAGATGAGAAAGTAGAATTATTGATTCAGGCTATAGAAGAATTGAAGGAAGAAGTTGATATTCCCACAAGTATAAAGGCAGTAGGAATTCCAGAGGATGCTTTCTACAAGAAACTTGACGAAATGGCCGAACTGGCCTTTGATGACCAATGTACAGGAACCAACCCCAGATATCCTTTGATCAATGAATTGAAAGAATTATATATACAGGCCTATGATGCTTAAGCAATTTAGAGCCCTGGAAGGAATTTCCTTCCAGGGTTTTTCCTTTTAAGTTATTAACTTAACTTTTTAATATAAATTTAAGTAAGAAAGAGATAAAATTCCCTGGATACAAGTTGCTGTTTTGAAAATAAGTATGTTATAATATTTTTATAGTTAAAACCTGATAAATTTAATAGGGGTTATACATTCTGTCTGCAGGGGTTGTCATTGCTATCTATACCTTAAGCCTATGATGATAATCATAGGTTTTTTCATCATTTGGTTACCTTCTTAATAATTAATGGAATATTTTTAATGAAATTAATGTTACAGGAGGTCGGCAAAGTGTCCAGAAAAATCCTTGTTGTTGATGATTCAGCCTTTATGAGAGCAATGCTTAAAAACATTCTAATCGATGCTGGATATGAGGTAATAGGGGAAGCCGGGGATGGAAAAGATGCCATTGAAAAATATAAAGAGCTAAAACCTGAATTGGTAACTATGGATATAACAATGCCCAATCTTGACGGAATAGAGGCATCCAGGACAATTATCAATTATGATAAAGATGCAAATATAATTATCTGTACTGCTATGGGTCAGGAATGGTTAATAATGGATGCTATTAACCTGGGAATTAAAGATGTTTTACTAAAACCCTTTAAAAGAGCAGAGGTAATCGAGAAGATTGCCAGGATATTCCAGTAAAAAAGAAAAAACCTCCCTTCACAACCGAACAAATGTATGGTAAAATAAGATGAACTATTCTTTAAGGGAGATGTTATTGATGATTAAAGACCGGGGAAATATTAAGTGGACATCACTAATGTTAACAGAGCACAGGGAGAAATTAAGGGAATTATATGAACGGGATAAGGATATAGAGAAGCCTGTCCTGGATGAACAGCAACTGGAAAAGCTGGACAGCTTGATTAGGGAAGTAGTGCAATTTCAGGCAGAAGTCAAGATTTTTTATTATGAAAATCATCGTATCCGGCAATATGAAGGAAGGATAAGTTTAAAGGGTAATTTTCTGTATCTAGATAATAAACGCTTAGTGGCAGATAATATTATTGATATTATAATTTTGTAAAAAGCATGGGGAAAATAAATAAATCTATAGCTACTGTAAATTAATGGAGCAGAAAATTAAGTATTAAAAAGCAGAAACAAATTTAGGGGCCATATTTTATGGTCTTTTTTTGTTTTTTCTAGTGCTGTTAAAGCTTAATTGATATTTCTCAGAAAAATACCGGAATTAGAAAGTATATGCAAAAAATAAAGGAAAAAAAACAATTGTGTCGAATATTATGTAATGATAAAGTATTTTCAAACAACATATCTTATAAAAGGATGATAGAGGTGGCTTATAAAATACTGGTTGTTGAAGATGATCTTTATTATTTGAAAACATTGGAGAAAATCCTGGAGGAAGAGAGATATAGGGTTTATACCCATGGTGAAGGTAAAGGAGTAGTGGAAAAGGCCAAGGAACTTAAGGTAGATGCTGTTTTATTGGATATTATGATCCCGGAGAAAGATGGATTTAGTGTTTGCCAGTTATTGAAAGAAGATTCGGAAACCAGGGATATTCCTATCATCATGGTTACAGCAAAGACAGATGGGGAGGATTTGAAAAGGGCCTTTGAACTAGGTGCTTTTGATTATATAAAAAAGCCCATTGATAAGATGGAGGTCCTGGCAAGGCTTTCAGCAGCACTGGAATATTGTGAACAGCAGAAACAGCTCCAGGATATGGCTATGAGGGATGGTTTGACTGGCCTCTATACCCATACTCTTTTGTTGGAACTCCTGGAAAAAGAGTGTAATAAAGCTCAACGATATAAGACATCTCTAGCTTTTCTTATGTTAGATATTGACCATTTTAAGAAAGTAAATGATACATATGGCCACAGGGTGGGGGATAGAATTATTGAACAGGTAGCCAGAACTCTGGAGATCAATTCGCGGAAAAGTGATATTGTAGGCAGATACGGGGGAGAAGAATACGGAATTATTTTACAGGATATAAGTTTTGCTAATGCCTTACTTGTATGTGAGAGGATAAGAAGTTCTATTGAAGAATTTGAATACAGAATTGATGATAAAATAATCAAGATTACTATCAGTATAGGAATGGCCTATAAAGAAGCCGAGGCAAGTGCAGATTGCGAAAAAATGATTACAATTGCAGATAAGGCAATGTATCAGGCTAAAAAAAATGGGCGTAATAGAGTGGAGACCATTATTTTAGCCAACCATACATAGGTCTACAAAATACTATATTAGATAGTGTTTACNNAAAAATACCTCCAAAGTAGATAGATTAGCTTATCTACCTGGAGGTTTTATTTTTTCGTCTTAAACTCTATTAATTCTTAAATTGTATTTATTATAGATAAGTCCTGCTTATTAAAATTGGCCTGATTGATTTGCTAATGAATTTTGGTAAGCTTCAATCATCTTTCTTACCATGTGGCCGCCGATAGCGCCGGTATCTCTGGTGGTCATATTTCCATAATAACCGCTTTGTGGAATCTGGATACCTAGCTCACTGGCAACTTCATACTTGAATTTTTCCATAGCCTGGGCAGCTAAGGGATTAATTAGGGTGTTACTTTTTTGGCCTGTACCCAAAGATTTGCACCTCCTTTTGCAGTTTCTATTAATAGTGTGTGGAGCTGTTTTAAAAATATACTGGAACAATTTAGCTTCATTTTTTTGCCTTATCAGGTACAGAAATATCTGTCAGAGCCTGGGCTGCTTCCATATCTGTCAATTCATTAAGGGCCAGGTCGCCCAGGGAAACAATACCTACCAGTTCGTCATTTTCTACGACTGGTAATCTTCTAACCTGCCTTACAGCCATAATATCTGCGGCTTCAGTAACAGACATATCAGGCTCTGCATAAATAATTCCGGGACTCATTACTTCTCTGACTGGCTTGTTGGCATCTTCTGCTTTGGCTACATTTCTAATTACTATATCCCTGTCAGTTATAATACCAACAGGTTTTTTCCCTTGACAGACCGGAACTACACCTACATCCAGGTTACGCATGATTTCAGCAGCTTCTTTTATCGTGCTATCTGGACTAATGGTAGAGACATTTCTGGTCATTATCTCTTTAACCTTCATTTCCTGAATCACTCTCCTTTATTTTTAAAATGCATCAGGGAGGGAATTTTGATGCAGGAATAAAGTGTTTAATTCTTCTCTTGCCTCAAATAGAAATGGTTATATTATTCAGGATATAAAATCCCTCCATTTCATAAAATAGATATGGAGGGAAAAGCAGTGCAGAGAAGGTTAAAAATACCAGTTCTATTATTATTTTTTATCTTTTTTTCTATATTTCCCCTGAAGGCTGAGGATACTGTCTATAAGGGCAATCTCTGGAATTTAATTAATTACTTTAGAATTAACCATGCCCTGGAAAAATATATTCAGATTCAGGAAAAGGGCGGTTGGCCCCGCCTGCCAGCTAATATTATTTTAAAGAAAGATGATATTTCCGGACATGTTTTGACCTTAAGAAAAAGACTGGAGATAACAGGAGATCTTGTTGCTGTCAACAAAGGGGATTTATCTCTTTTTGATGCAGAACTGGAAGAGGCGGTAAAGAAATTTCAATATCGGCATGGACTGGTAGTTGATGGAGTAGTGGGACCTAAAACCCTGGCGGCTTTAAATATATCTGTGGAAACAAGAATTAAGGAATTACTTTTGAATCAGGAGAGGATCTTCAAGCTTTTTGATACTAATATAGATAGGTTTATCCTTATCAATATTCCAGCCTATGAGCTAAAGGTAATTGAAAATAGCAGAGAGGTCCTGAAGATGAAGGCAATAGTAGGCCATACTGGCAGCAAAACCCCTGTTTTTCAGGATGAGCTTGAATATATTGTATTTAATCCTACCTGGAGAATTCCCATTAGAAAAACTGTCCGGGATATTATTCCCATTATTAAAAGGGATCCAGCTTATCTGGAAAGGAAAAATATCCGGGTTTTTGATGGCTGGGGTGAAGATGCTAAAGAGCTTAGCCCTGAAGAGATAGATTGGGACTCTTATAACCTGAATAATTTTGACTTAATGCTGGAACAGGCGGCCGGGCCGGAGAATGAGTTGGGGAGAATAAAATTTATGTTTCCCAATCAATACCTGGTCTATATTCACGATACCCCTGATAAAGAACTTTTTGCCTATAATGAGCGGGCTTTTAGTTCGGGCTGTATCAGGGTGGAGAAACCCCTTGATTTGGCCTTATATTGCTTAAAAGATCAGGCAGGCTGGGATTTGAATCGTATTATTTCTGTCATAGACAAAGCTGAGCCAGAGGAAGTTTATCTGGAAGAGCCTATACCCATAGTGATTGTTTATTGGA
>LFRS01000040.1:13385-34882 GCA_001512435.1 Halothermothrix sp. DTU029
TTAAATCTAAATAATAAGCTGATCCAGGAGAGGAGATAGTAAGGTGATCTGGAATGAAAAGTTTGAGACAATGCCCAGAGAAGAGATGAGGGAGTGGCAGGGCCAGAAATTAAAGGAAATGGTAGAAAGGATATATTATAATGTACCCTTATACCGGAGGAAACTGCAGGAAATGAATATACTGCCAGAGGATATAGAGGGAATAGATGATTTATCCCGTTTACCTTTTACTACTAAAGAGGATTTGCGAGATAATTATCCTTATGGTCTTTTTGCTGTACCCATGAGTGAGATAATTAGAATTCACGCCTCTTCAGGTACTACTGGCAAGCCTACTGTTGTCGGTTATACCCGCAGGGATATTGCAGTCTGGTCAGAAGTAGTAGCCAGAATTTTAACCAGCGCAGGTGTAGAGCGTGATGATTATATACATGTTGCCTATGGCTATGGTCTTTTTACCGGTGGCCTGGGTATACATTATGGTAGTGAGAAAGTAGGAGCAACGGTAATTCCTATCTCAGCTGGAAATACTAAAAAGCAATTACAGCTGATGGAGGATTTGGGCAGCACTATCCTGGCCTGTACCCCATCATATGCCTTATATCTGGCAGAAACCATAGAAGAATTAAATATTAAAAGGGATAATTTAAAACTAAAAATAGGGATTTTTGGAGCAGAACCCTGGACAAATAATATGCGGAAAAAGGTAGAAGAATTGTTAAATATTAAGGCTATTGATATTTATGGATTAAGTGAAATAATAGGTCCAGGGGTAGCCAGTGAGTGTGAGTATCAGTATGGTTTACATATTAATGAGGATCATTTTATCCCGGAAATTATTGATCCGGAAACCCTGGAAGTTTTACCAGCAGGTGAAAGGGGAGAACTGGTTTTTACTACTGTAACCAAAGAAGGCCTCCCTCTCTTAAGATATAGAACAGGGGATTTAAGCAGGTTGATTTATGATAAGTGTCGTTGTGGCAGAAGCCTGGTTAGAATGGAAAAATGCCTGGGCAGGAGTGACGATATGCTGATAATCAGAGGTGTTAATGTCTTTCCTTCCCAGATTGAAAGTATCTTACTGGAGATGGGAGAAACAGAACCCCATTATCGCCTGATCGTTGACCGGGAAAACAATCTGGATGTCCTGGAAGTTCAGGTTGAAGTAGATGACCAGTTTTTCTCTGATGAAATAAAGAAACTGGAACAACTGAGCAGGAAAATCAGGAGCAATATCCAGAGCACTCTGGGAATCAGTGTAAAGGTAACCCTGGTTGAACCCAGGACCTTTGAAAGAAGTGAAGGAAAGACCGAAAGGGTTATTGATAATAGGAAACTTAATTAAAAGGGAAGGTGTCCCATTAAGGAGGGGGAAGATGACTGTTAAACAACTGTCTGTGTTTCTGGAAAATAAGGCCGGCAGATTGACAGAATTAACAAGGATTCTTGGCAAAGCAGGTATTAATATGACTGCTTTAAGTATTGCAGATACTTCTGAGTTCGGGATAATACGCATTGTTGTCTCAGACCCGGAGAAGGCTTTACAGATCCTGAAAGAGAATAATTTTTCAGTAAATCTGACTGATGTAGTTTGTCTCACAACAGCAAACCAGGCAGGGGCTCTTGCTGAGGGACTGGAGGTATTATCAGCAGAAGGTATTAGTGTTGAGTATATGTATGCTTTTTCCATTGGGCAACAGGCCTTTATTATCCTAAAAACCGAAGATATATACAGGACCATTGAAGTTTTAGAGAAAAATAATATGCACTTATTAAAAGCCACTGAATTATATAATATTTAAGAGCCTGTGTATAAAAAGGATATATAGTAAAGATAATAGCAGGATGAGATATATACATAAGGAGTGTAGGACATTGCAAGTGATTAGCCGGAAAGTAATATTATTAGTTACAATTCTAATATTATTGTTTCTAAGTGGGATATTGATCTGGGATTTAGTTACAGAAGGAGAACTTTTTTTATCGACTAGGGTTCTAAGAATTCTTTCTGATGTAGAGGAGTTAAGGGAATTCATCCTCCAGTATGAATTTTTTGCCCCTGTAGTTCTCTTTTTAATACAGCTCTTACAGGTTATCATTGCCCCTATTCCAGGTAATGTTACTATTTTTATTGCCGGTAATTTGTTTGGTGTTCCTCTTGGCCTACTGATTAATACCCTATCTATTTATCTGGGTTCTCTAATTGCCTTTTATCTAGGCAGGAGGTTTGGTAAACCTTTAATACTCAGATTGGTCAATGAAGAGGTTTACAGGAAGTATAATAGATTTTTTGGGGAAAAATATCTGATTGTTTTATTTCTTTTTTTCCTCTTTCCCCTTTTTCCGGATGATGCCCTATGTTTATTGGCTGGAATTTCTTCTCTTCCAATAAGAACCTTTTTCTTTCTTCTCATAATCGGCCGTTTTCCCGGTATCTTGGTAGGAACTCTGGTAGGTTCTGGCCTGATGGAACTTTCTATCCGGGAAGGAGTCATTATTGGTATTCTTTTTTTACTTGGTTTGATTATAGTGCTTGCCTATGGTGAAAAACTGGAAGCATGGCTTTATAAAAAGATAATCAGAACAAGGGAAGAAGAAGGGCTTGAATAAAATTATTGGATAAAGAGGATATCTTTCTTTTTTGTAGAATAATTAAGATGGAGACATTTATATAATGGAGGGCTTTACGTGGGCAGAAAAGAGAATGAATTTATTTCGCTTCCTCTTAATATCTTTGAGGATAAGCGATTAAATGCACTGGATATCTCTCTATTGGCCAGCTTTTTTTTTCTATTGAAAGAGGAAAAAGGTACTTTGCAAGTTGAAATAGAGTCTTTAATAAATAGACTGGAGATTTCCCGTAGCCAGCTCAAATCAGGCCTGGAAAGGTTGCATAGGTTTGGCTGGATCAGGGTTGAAGATTTTAATAAAATACAGGCTGCCAGAATTGAATTGTATATAAATATTCCAGACCTGGTTCAGGATCCGTATAATCAACCGGGAAGCAGGATAGCAAAATCCTGGAATAGGTATTTTGGCAATAGGTTAATTAAATATGAGGAAGTACAGGAATTAAAGAAATTTGTACTTGATGGGATGGAGGAAGAACTTGTTCTAAAAGTTATGGAATATAGTGGTTTAAGGGCAGATAATCCTTTCCATTATACCAGGGCTATCTTGCTGGATCTCTATAGGCGTGGTGTTTTGACCTTGGAGGATTATAATAAAGCTAAAGGGAAGGGGGAAGCTGATGGCCAACATTTTTCAGAAGATGATCGCAGAAAAGAAGCAAGAGCTGAGCAAAAACATGCCCGCTTCAAAGCAGAAGAATATAGATAAAAGGCTCCGTTATTATACTGAACAGGAAGCCATTGAAAGAATATATCAAATTCTCCTGAATAATGCCAGGATTCCCCGGGAGTATATTAATTGTTCCTTCAGTAATTTTGATTATAGTTTTATTCCCGAAAATGAGACCAGGGTAAAAGCCCTGAAGGAATTTGCCTTAAATTATGATAAATATTTCAGGAAAAGTAATTCAGCTCAATCAGTATTACTATATAGTAGAAATAATGGTGTAGGAAAGACCCACATAGCTGTAGCAATGGCCAAACTCTTGCTATATGAAATAGCCAAAGATATTTTTAATTCCAATCCTTTTGAATATAAGCGGAGGGGTGTTATTTTAGATAAAATTAAATATAAAACCCCGGTTTTTTTCATGAGTGAGAAAAAATATATCTGGTGTAGGAAAAGATATACAAGCAAAAATGAGGATATTATTAATTACGTAGAAGCCTGTGAGAAGGCTTTTCTGGATGCAGAGTTTATCATCTATGATGATCTTTTCAGGGCCAGGGATACGGATTTTTATTTTGATGAACTGGAAGGGATTATTGATATCAGGTATGATAGCCAAAAGCCTATGATTTTTACCACCAATGTTAATATAAAGACCATAGATCAGATGGATCCGGAGATTAATCCCTTTGCCGGGAAGGTAATCCATGGAGCCTATTTGTTATCACGGATAGAAAAAATGACCAGGGGATATCAATTTGAGTTTGCTGATTATAAAGACTACAGGAAAGTGGGAGTTTATTAAATTAGAGGGTAACCTGGACTTTATCGAGCAGGGAGGCTATAAGCAATGCTGAACAGGACTGAGGTTCTAAAAAGACTCTTATTAATACGCAAACAGATATATAATAAAGAAATGCTTATGGATCATCCTCCATCTATTGATGATATTAAAGTTAGAAAAGAGCTGGATCTTTTAATCAAAGACCTGATTGGGGATCATTTCTCAGCAGCAGACCAGGAATCCCTGGACATGATTTTATTAAAGGCTATCTGTGGTGATATCTCTATTGAGATGGCTATTGTTGCTATTAAAGAAATTATTTATACTTATTATCAGGGGAGGCAAGAAGAGAAAAAAGGAAATAAAGAAGAGTTAAATGCATATTATAATAATGGCTATCGTTAGTTGGCTATAAAAAATAATATGAACAAATAAGTTAAAAGGGGAAAAGGATAAAAGATAATTCATGTGTGATATGAAAAAAAGAAAGTGAAATGAGATAATATATATGTGAAAAGAAAAAGAAAATAACTTGACAAGATTTATCTGATATGCTATTATAAGAGTTGTCCTAAAAAGGGTAGCCTGTAGTGTTTACTATGCGAAGGTGGCGGAATTGGCAGACGCGCTAGACTTAGGATCTAGTGGGTATTCCCGTGCGGGTTCGACTCCCGCCTTTCGCACCATAATACTGATAGTGACCCCGATTATTGGTTGCAGACCAAATCGGGGCTTAAATTTATCTCAAAGATATAAAAGGGAATGAGAAAATAATAAGGAGGCTTAACATGGAAGTAGCAAAAGAAGTCCTGGAGGGCAATAAGGTTAAATTAAAGGTCGAGATTGAAAAAGAAAGGGTAAATGATGCTCTGGATAAGGCTTATAAGAAAGTTGTAAAAGATGTATCTTTACCAGGTTTCCGTAAAGGCAGGGTACCCCGCCATATACTGGAAGCTAGATATGGTAAGGAAGTCTTACATAGTGATGCCTTTGATTTTCTGGTTCCCCAGGCTTATATGGAAGCAGTAAAAGCTGCTGAGATTGAGCCTATTGATCAACCAGAAATTGAAGACTTTTATATCGCAGAAAATGAACCAGCTACTTTTACAGCCATAGTACAGGTAAAGCCAGAAGTAGAGTTGGGTCAATATACTGATCTGGGTATCGAAAAAGACCAGGTCAATTTAAGTGATGATGAAATAGAGGAAGTATTAAAGAGGCAACAGGAACAACATGCCTATCTTGAAACTGTAGATAGGGATACTGTAGAAGAGGGAGATTTTGCCATCATAGATTTTACAGGTTTCCTTGATGGTGAGGAGTTTCCTGGTGGCTCAGCCGAAGAATATACCCTGGAAATAGGTTCTGGTTATTTTATTCCAGGCTTTGAAGATCAGCTAGTTGGCCAGAAAGTCGGTGAAGAAGTGGAAGTTAAGGTAACTTTCCCGGAAGATTACCAGGCTGAAAATCTGGCTGGCAAGGATGCTGTCTTTAAAGTAAATATAAAAGAGCTTAAAGTAAAGAAAGTACCTGAATTAAATGATGACTTTGCCAGAGAAGCAGGGGAATTTGAAAGCTTAGATGAATTAAAAGAAGACATTAAAGAAAAGCTCTTGAAACAGAAAGAAGATCAGGTTCAACGGGAATATGAAGAAAAAATACTGGAAAAAATCAGTGATAATGCCACTGTTGATGTTCCAGAGGTACTGGTTAATAATGAACTGGATATGATGTTACAAAATATGAATTATAGCTTAAGCCAGCAGGGGGTCAATATAGAGCAGTATTTTGCTTTTATGGGCATTGACCCGGAAGATTGGCGGAAGGATAACTGGGAGATGGCTGAAAAAAGAGCCAAAATAAACCTGGTCCTGGAAGCTGTTGCAAAAAAAGAAGGAATCGAAGTAAGTGATGAAGAAATAGATAAGAGAATTGAAGAAATGACTGAAGGCAGTGAACAAAAGCCTGAACAATTCAAAGCATTTCTGATGGCAAGCGGACAATTGGATGGCTTAGTTCATAGTATGCTTATAGGCAAGGTTTATGATTTCTTAATGGCTAATAACTAAATAGACTATTTCTTTTCTACTGGTTTAAATCTATGTTAATGAGGGAATAATGGTTTTAGAGGAGGGATCTATAGTGCCGTTAGTTCCAATTGTTGTTGAACAGACTAATAGGGGTGAACGCTCCTATGATATTTATTCAAGGTTGTTAAAAGACCGGATTATATTTTTAGGTGAAGTTGTTACTGATCAGTTGGCTAACCTGGTTATTGCTCAACTATTGTTTTTGGAAGCAGAAAATCCTGATAAAGACATTTATCTTTACATTAATAGTCCTGGTGGCTCAGCTACTGCAGCCCTGGCCATGTATGATACTATTCAGTATATTAAACCAGATGTACAGACTATCTGTATGGGGCAGGCTGCCAGTGCCGGAGCATTGCTGTTGGCTTCTGGAACCAAAGGTAAAAGATTTGCCTTACCTTATTCCCGGATAATGATTCATCAGCCCTCTGGTGGTGCTCAGGGTAAGGCTACTGAAGCAGAGATACACATCAAGGAATTATTGAGAATAAGAGAGATACAGAATGAAATATTAAGCAAGCATACTGGAAAAGATATTGAACAAATTCGCCGTGATGTTGAACAGGATTATTTTATGTCAGCCGAAGAAGCTGTTGAATATGGTATTATAGATGAGGTAATAACCCGCAAAAAAGATTGAAGAGGGTGATATGAATTGTTCAAATTTGGAGATGAGAAGAGCCAGCTTAAGTGCTCTTTTTGTGGTAAGTCTCAGGAACAGGTACGCAAGTTAGTAGCCGGGCCAGGAGTATATATTTGTGATGAGTGTATTGAGCTCTGTAATGAGATTATTGAAGAAGAATTGACTGATGAATATAGTCTCAGTCTGGAGAATATACCTAAACCCCATGAGATAAAAAACATACTGGATCAGTATGTTATAGGACAGGAAAGGGCCAAAAAATCTCTCTCTGTAGCTGTATATAATCATTATAAACGGGTCAATACAGATATGAAGATTGATGATGTAGAATTACAAAAGAGTAATATCCTGCTGGTAGGTCCTACTGGTTGTGGGAAAACCCTATTGGCTCAAACCCTGGCCAGAATATTAAATGTTCCTTTTGCCATTACCGATGCTACATCTCTGACAGAGGCTGGCTATGTGGGCGAGGATGTTGAGAACATTTTATTGAAACTGATTCAGGCAGCTGATTATGATATTGAGAGAGCCGAAAAAGGGATTATCTATATAGATGAAATTGATAAAATCGCCAGGAAATCAGAGAACCCTTCCATCACAAGGGATGTATCTGGTGAAGGTGTCCAACAGGCCCTGCTGAAAATACTGGAAGGAACTGTGGCCAGTGTACCCCCACAGGGTGGCAGGAAGCATCCTCATCAGGAATTTATCCAGATTGACACTACCAATATCCTCTTTATTGCTGGTGGAGCCTTCGATGGCCTGGAAAATATAATAAACTCCAGAATAAGCAGTAAGGTAATGGGCTTTGGGGCAGAAATCAAGGGTAAGGCAGAGAAAAATCTGGGAGAGGTATTGGAAAATATCCTACCAGAAGATCTCTTAAAATATGGTTTAATCCCCGAATTTATCGGCCGTTTTCCCCTGGTTGTAACCTTAAATGAACTTAGTGAAAATGATCTGGTGGACATTTTGACAAAACCCAAAAATGCCCTTATTAAACAATACCAGAAATTCTTTGAGATGGATAATGTAGAACTGGAGTTTACAGAAGAGGCCTTAACAGCAATTGCTCAAAAGGCCATAGAAAGGAATACAGGAGCCAGAGGTTTACGGGCAGTAGTGGAAGAGGCCATTCTGGATATAATGTATGATTTACCTTCAGAAACTGATGTCAATAAATGTATTATTGATGAAAAGGTAATCAATGAAAACAAAGAACCAGAATTAATTAGAAATAAAGAGAAAGAAGAGACTGCCTGACCGGCAGCTTAAAAGTCCTTTCCCGGGAGGGAAAGGACTTTTTTACTGGCAGGATTAGAAAAGAATATTTGCCCCGGATAATATAAAACAAACAGGATATACTAAAATTTGTAAAAGCAAAAGCTTCAGTAAGCAGATTTTCTTAAGAGGGGGCAAATTGATGGATCTATCACTTATCGCCGTTTTGACTGTATTGCAGTTGTTTTTCAGTATTGTTATTGGTCTGTATTTCTGGAATATGCTGAAGAGCCAACAGGGGACGAAAAGGGCAGTTATAAAGGAGTCAAAAAGTGAATTAAATAAACTAAGGGCTTTGAGAAGGATTTCTTTAACAGAACCACTGGCGGAAAAAACCAGGCCAGCCAGGTTTCAGGATATAATTGGCCAGGAGGAAGGATTAGAGGCCCTGAAGGCTGCTATCTGTGGGCCCAATCCCCAACATGTAATAATCTATGGTCCTCCTGGTGTTGGTAAAACTGCTGCAGCCAGATTGGTTCTGGAGACTGCCAAAAGATCACCAATATCTCCCTTTAAGATGGATGCTAAGTTTGTTGAAATCGATGCTACCACAGCCCGTTTTGATGAAAGGAGTATTGCCGATCCCTTGATTGGTTCTGTTCATGATCCCATTTACCAGGGGGCAGGGGCCATGGGTATGGCCGGTATACCACAACCTAAACCAGGTGCTGTTACCAAAGCCCATGGAGGCATACTCTTTATTGATGAGATTGGTGAATTACATCCTATACAGATGAATAAACTTTTAAAAGTTCTGGAAGACCGGAAGGTCTTTTTGGATAGTGCCTATTATAATGAGGAAGATACTAATCTTCCTCAATATATACACGATATTTTTCAAAATGGCTTACCGGCAGATTTTCGTTTAATCGGGGCTACTACAAGACAGCCCCATGAAATACCGCCAGCCATAAGATCCCGCTGCCTGGAGATTTATTTTAATGCCCTGTCCCCGGAACAGTTGAGGATCATTGCCCGGCGGGCAGTGGAGAAGATAGGCTTTAAGATTGGGGAGAAGGAGCTGGATCTGATTACTGGTTATGCGGAAAATGGGCGGGAAGTAGTAAATATGATTCAATTGGCAGCAGGAATTGCCTTAAGAGATAACCGTAATAATATCTGTCAAGAAGATATTGAAAGGGTTATTAATTGTGGTAGATATAGTCCACGGCCGGATAAAAAGATACCGGAATTTCCTCAGGTGGGGGTTGTTAATGGACTGGCAGTATATGGGGCCAATAATGGTATATTATTGGAGATAGAAGCTTCCGCTCTCAAAGTTGCAACAGGAAAAGGGCAGATCAGGATCACTGGGGTTATCGATGAGGAAGAATTAGATGGGGGAAGGCGCAAAATAAGAAGAAGGAGTATGGTTAAGGAATCTGCTGAGAATGCCCTGACTGTTTTGCGCAGAATGCTGGAGATTAATCCCTTTGATTATGATATACATATTAATTTCCCGGGAGGCATTCCTGCGGATGGGCCATCTGCCGGTGTGTCTATGGCTGTAGCTATTTACTCTGCTCTCAGTAATAATCCTGTAGATAATACCATTGCTATGACTGGTGAGTTATCCATCAGAGGTTTAGTTAAACCCGTTGGTGGAATAGTAGCAAAGGTAGAGGCAGCCCTGCGGGCAGGTGTAAAAAAAGTACTAATACCAGCAGATAATTATCAGAATATCTTTAAAAAGTTAAGGGGGATAGAGGTTCTGCCTATTGGCACACTGGAAGAAGCCATTAAGGCCTCTATCAGTACAACAACAGAAGAGGAGAGAATTAATCTGGTTCCAAGAGAAAGAGTAGTCCCCCTTATAACCTGAACTATCTTTGATATAGGAGTATATAAAATAACTCAACCTCGTCTCAGGACGAGGTTCTTTGTGAGAACTTTTGAAAAATGCATTTAATTAATAAGTTAGGCAGGAAAAACAATTTCTGAAGAGAAATTAATTTATGGAGGTGATAATTGTGGTAAAGAAAAAGGTAAAACTTGCAGATATAGAAGATAATAATAATGTTATAGAATTGCCTTTATTGGCATCACGAGGTGTTGTTATTTTTCCCCATATGGTTTTGCCCTTACTGGTTGGTAGGGATAGATCCATTGAAGCACTGGAAAAGGCTATGGAAGAAGGCAACCAGATTCTGGTTACTGCCCAGAAAGATGAAACTATAGAGGATCCCCAAAAAGAGGATCTTTATGATGTTGGAACCATTTCTGAAATTAAACAGTTAGTTAAATTACCTAATGGGATGATTAAAGTAGTTGTAGCCGGAATTAACAGAGGAAAGATATTAGAATTTATCCAGGAAGAAGAGTATTTCTTGGTTAAAGTCCAGCCCTGTGTAAGTGAAGAAGAGAAAGATATTGAAGTAGAGGCTTTAATGCGGTCTGCCCTGGATGGTTTCCAGGAATATATTAAGTATAACCGCAATTTACCGGCAGAAACCATTCTGACTGTCAGTAATATAGAAGAAGCAGGCAGGTTAGCAGATATCATTGCTTCCCACCTGGATTTAAAATTGAAAGATGAACAAAAACTGCTGGAGATTATTGATATTAAAGAAAGATTGGAAACACTAATTGCTTTTCTTAATAATGAAATAGAAATCTTAAAGGTAGAAGAACAAATCCATAAAAGAGTAAAAAAACAGGTGGAAAAGACCCAGAAGGAATATTATCTGCGGGAACAACTCAAGGCTATTAAGGAAGAGTTGGAGACAGATTCTGATGACCTGGAAATAAAGGAATATGAAGAAAAGGCAGCCAGCCTGGACCTGCCTGAAAAAGTAGCAGAGCGGATAAAGGAGGAGATTGGGAAGCTTAGCAGGACTCCTTCTATGTCTCCAGAGGCTACAGTGATCAGGAATTATCTGGACTATGTCCTGGATTTGCCCTGGGGTATATATGATCAGGATGAGATAGATTTAAAGGAAGCAGAAAAAATATTAAATGAAGACCATTATGGGCTGGAAGATGTGAAGCTTAGAATTCTGGAGTATCTGGCAGTTAGAAAGCTGGCTCCAGAGAAAAAAGGCCCCATTCTTTGTCTAATTGGCCCTCCCGGTGTGGGGAAAACCTCTCTGGGTAGGTCTATTGCCAGGGCTTTAAAAAGAAAATTTGTCCGGATTTCCTTAGGAGGAGTGCGGGATGAGGCAGAAATAAGAGGCCACCGCAGGACCTATATTGGTTCCCGGCCAGGCCGGATAATTAATGGCATGAGGGAAGCCGGTAGTAGCAATCCTGTCTTTTTACTGGATGAAGTTGACAAGATGACGGCTGATTTTCGTGGCGATCCAGCAGCAGCCTTACTGGAAGTCCTTGATCCTGCCCAGAATACTGATTTTACAGATCATTATCTGGAATTACCCTTTGATCTTTCCCAGGTTTTATTTGTTACCACTGCCAATGTATCTTATCCTATCCCGGTACCATTGCTGGACAGGATGGAGGTTATAGAATTATCTGGCTATACAGATGAGGAAAAGGTAGAGATAGCCAATAGACACTTAATTCCCCGTATTATAGAGGAACATGGTCTGGATGAAGAGAAAATTATCTTTTCCAGAAATGCTATTTACCGGATTATTAGGGAATATACCCGGGAAGCTGGTGTACGTAATCTGGACAGAAAATTAGCTACTGTGGCCAGAAAGGTAAGTAAGGAGATTGTAGAGGGGAGAGAAAGACAGGCCCGGATCAGCACACAGAATCTGGAAAAATACCTGGGTGTCCCTATTTTTAAGGATGAAAAGGCGGAAAAGGAAAATCGGGTTGGTGTAGTTACAGGTATGGCTTATACCAATGCTGGAGGAGATATACTGGATATAGAGGTGGCTGTAGTACCTGGTAAGGGCAAACTAATGCTGACTGGTTCCCTGGGTGATGTAATGAAAGAGTCTGCCCAGGCTGCCTTAAGCTATATTAGATCAAAATATCAGCTCTTAGGTCTAGAAGAGGATTTTCATGAAAAATATGATATACATATTCATGTTCCCCAGGGGGCTGTACCCAAAGATGGCCCCTCAGCAGGGATTACTATTGCTTCAGCTATAGCTTCTGCCCTGAGTAATAGACCAGTCAGGGGAGATCTGGCCATGACCGGGGAGATAACACTACGGGGCAGGGTACTGCCTGTAGGTGGAATCAAGACTAAGGTATTGGCAGCACGCCGGTCTGGCTTGAAAAAAGTATTACTTCCCCTGGAGAACAAGAAGGATTACCAGGAAATAGATGAAAAAATTAGGCGGAGTATAAAGGCAGAATTTGTAGAACATATGGATCAGGTGTTGGAATTGGTTCTTGTGGAAGGTGAGCAGAGTGAAGGTAATTAATCCTCGCTTTGAGATCAGTGCATATAGTAGTAAGGATTATCCTATTCACAATAGGCCGGAGATTGCATTTTCCGGCCGTTCTAATGTAGGCAAATCTTCCATGATCAATAAGCTTTTAAACAGGAATAAACTGGCCAGAACCAGTTCACAGCCGGGAAGAACCCAGAGTATAAACTTTTATAATATTGATGATCAATTTTACCTGGTGGATTTGCCTGGTTATGGTTTTGCTAAAGTCCCGAAAAAGATGAAGGAAAAGTGGGCAGTTTTAATTGATGATTATCTGCATAATAGGGAAAACCTTATGGGTATTATACAGATTGTAGATGCCCGCCATAAACCTTCAAAGGAAGACCAGATGATGGTAAAATGGCTGCTGGAAACAGGGATACCTACATTAATTGTGGCAACAAAGCTGGACAAGATTTCCCGTGGCCAAAGGGCCAAACAGGAAAAAATGATCCGGGAAACACTGCTTCTCAGGCCAGAAACCCCTTTTTGCTTTTTTTCTGCTAAAACTGGTGAAGGTTTAAAAACCGTGGAAGATTTTATCAGGAATATTATAGATGAAAAGGGAAGTCGGTAAAATGGAAAGCAGGTCTTATACAGGGTCATTTGCCAGTATATATGATGATGTTATGGGGACAGTGCCGTACAAGTTCTGGTATGATTATCTGCAGGAGATAATCAAATATTACCAGTTGGAAGTAAGCAAAGTACTGGATCTGGCCTGTGGTACGGGAAATATGAGTCTTATATTTGCCCGGGATAATTACCAGGTTACAGGAGTGGATCTTTCTAATGGTATGCTGGAAGTTGCTAGAGAGAAGGCCAAAGAAGCAAGGCTGAAAATCAATTTTATTGAAGCAGATTTATGCTCTTTTCAGTTGGAAGAAAAATATGACCTGGCTATCTCCCTTTTTGACAGCTTAAACTATATCCTGAACCTGGAGGACTTAAAAAAGGTTTTTCAAAATGTATATTATTCTCTCCGGGATGGTGGAATTTTTATTTTTGATGTAAATACTATCAGCAGATTGATGAGTATTGAACCAGGAACGACTATATTAAATGGTGAAGATTATACCTGTATCTGGGAGGATATAGTTAATAAAGAAAAAAAGCTCTGGCAGGTAAGGCTAAAGATATACCATAAAGATACTGGAGAGTATCATGAAGAGTTTCACCAGGAGACAGGGTATAAAATTGCTGAATTAAGGGAAGCTTTGCAGGAAGCAGGCTTTCAGGATGTTGATATATATAATGCTTACACATTTACTGCAGCCAGTGATAATGATAACCGGGTATACTTTGTTGCTTTAAAAAACAGGACCAGGCCTGCCGAGAGACCAGTGCTCCGTTTAGTAAAAAACCTGAAATGGGGAGTAAAAAGATTTATCAATGGTCTTTATTAGCCTGGTGAGTTTTATTTTAATTTCGTGTTCCGATTATAATCAAAACCACACCTGCTGCTATAAGCAGCAGGTTTTTTAATTCCAGTTTATTGCTGATTTCTATCAGCCCAATAAAGGTTACCAGGATCAGAATCAGCGGCCCCACCAGACCGAGAATAGCATTGATTTTTATAGCAGTTGTAACATTTTTAAAGTAATACATTAAAAAGGCTGCTCCCATCTCTATAAAACTTGAGACTAGCCTTAGCAAGATCATTATAGAGAGAGTATTATTTATGTCCATAAAAGAGTCTACCTCCTTTGTCTATGGGAAGATGTCTTTATAGCTTATTCCTTATTTAATTAATATGCAAAGAATCTCCATAGATGCAGGCAGGCCCTTCTATAATATAAAAAAAGAGGCCTTTTTCTTTCGAAATTATAGCCTCTTTTCACAAAATCCTTCTATCAAAAGTTTATTCTGGTCAAATTTAAAATTTTGTTAAAAATTATGGGTGTTTTACTACTTTTTTGAGGTCTTCACTTTTTCCTTTTCTATTTCTCCAGATGATTTTTTTAAGCCAGGGGAGCAGATAATAATCTACACTTAATGCCCGGCCTGCACCAATTACTGCAAGGGAACTGAATAACCACCAGGGCAAGGTAGGATTCTCCGGGTAGAAGCCAGAGAGGAAAAAGTTAATGCTCATAAAGGCTGAACCAAGGGCAGCAAGGGGAGTAAAGATACCCAGAAGGAGGGCAATACCCAGAGCCAGTTCGCCAAGGGTTATCATGTATTGAAAAATAATGGCATTGGGGAAGACTACTGCTTCCATAAAATCTACATACCAGCCAACAGGGTTAGGCCCAATAGGAGAAGTGGAAGCACCGGCCACCAATTTGTCACTATAGATAAGCCAGCCACTGTTCAGCTTATCCAGGGCAGAAAGCAGCCACCGGGTACCAAGGAAGATGCGTAAAATAGCAAAGAAAAGTGAATAGCCCCTTTGACTGATATGGCCCAGTATTCTGGAGGCAAGGCCATTTCCCTGACCCTGTGTTTCCAGGTAATCAAGGGTGTATTTTGCTCCATTTTTAAGGCCCCCGATAGTCAGGAGGTAGTGGATATTTACCATATGTTTCATGAAATTGGCTGGCCATCCTCTTAAGGAGATACCCATTAGATCAGCTATACCGTATCTACCACCTATGGAAACCATAATACCATGTAATTTTGCTTTAATTTTTTCTTTTGTCTGTCCATTAATGTCTGCAGCTATATTAATGGCAGCTGTTTTACCAGTTTGTAAGGCTGCCTCTACCAGGGCTGGAAGTATTCTTTTGTCATTCCAGGGTGTTGCTGCATTATCACCAATGGCATAAACCTCTGGATAATCCAGGGTCTGCAAGTACTCATTTACTTTAATACGGCCATCTTTTTCACTTTGTAAATTCAACTTACCTGCTATATCTGATGCAGTGACTCCGCAATTCCAGATAACAGTTCTGCTGGCAATCTCTTCACCACTGTCCAGGATTAAACCATTTTCCTTTACTTCTTTAACAAAAGAACCTAGTTTTAATTGAACCCCTCTTTTTTTCAGATAGCTACTTGCTTTATCAGCCAATCTTTCTTTAAAATTAGGCAGGATTCGGTCCAGGCCCTCTACCAGAAAGAGCCTTACTTCTTCTTCTGGTATATCATACTGCCTACAGAGGGAGGATGTCCATTCCAGCAATTCACCTGTCATTTCAACGCCAGTAAATCCCCCGCCAATGATAGCAAAACTTAATAATTCTTTCCGGTTTTTTGTGTCTGTGGCAAGTCTGGCCTCATGAAAACAACTGTGAATATGTTTTTTGATTTTTTCTGCATCTTCCAGAGACCATAAGGTAAAAGCATATTCATTAATACCTTTAACTTGTCTATCATTTGCTTTACTACCTGTTGCCAGGACTAAATAATCATACTTATATACATATCTGTCTGATTGCAGGGTTTTTGCAGTGAAATCTATATCAGTAATATGATCTTCGATTATATTTACTTTTGTAGAAGAAAAGAGTTCATCAAGGCTTATTTGAACACCCTCACTATCTATTCTATTTCCTGCTACTTCATGTATACCACTTAAGAGGACATGATAAGGACTATTGTTTATAAGGGTGATTGTAAAATCATCATTATTTTTCAGTAATTTATTGAGTTGCTGTGTTGCTGCTATACCGCCATATCCTGCCCCCAGGATAATGATGTTTCTACTCATTTTATAACCTCCTCAAGGTTTATTATTTCCTTCACAAAGCTTTTTTAAAGATTTTGTTATATATTGCACAATTTTATTATAAACAGAATATTGACAAAAAGCAATAAAATTTCATTATAAATTGACGAATGTAAAAAAATATTGTATAATAAAAAAACAAATGCTAAATGAAACTCAAATAAAAATTAACAAGACAAGTAAGAGTTTTCACTAATTTAATTAAGAGGAGGCGTTTAATGTGAAGAAAATTATTTTATTAGCATTAAGTATCTTTTTAGTATCAAGTTTATTTGTTTTTGCTGCAGACTATAAAAACGGCTATTTTATTGGATATGTGCCAGGTTCTCGTGAGGACACAGTGGTGGAAGTGGGTATCTTTAATGGTAATATTGTAGAGGTAAATATTGTAACACCAATAAAAGTTGCGGCTACATATAGCTTTGAGCCTGGTGTTGATGCTTTTATTCAATACCCGGGTAAAGTCCTGGCCCAACAGAATGCAAATATTGATATTGTAGCAGGAGCTACCAGCAGTTATGTAGATTATAATAAAGCAGTCCAGATGGCCCTGGATATAGCCAGTGGACAATACAAGGGCAATAAATATTATGGTCTGGCCAAAGATTTTGCCCATGGCCATGTGCTGGTAGAGATTACTGTTGAAGGTAAAAAAGTTACTGATGTACGCTTCATTACCAATGACACTGGTAGCAACAGGGTTTCTTTAATGGGACCTAAAGATGACAGCTACCCCTTTGCCCCTGCCAGAGAATTGTTTAGTACCTTTAAAGATAAAGCCATAGCCGCAATTGAAGCAGGTAAAAATGAAGTTGACGTGGTAGCTGGAGCAACTTCCAGTTCCCATAGTTTCAATGCTGCCTTAAAGCATGCTTTAGTGCAGGCTGGTTTATAATTCTCAAAGCCGTTTTGGATCTTAAATTAGATAGATGGTCATTAAAAAGCCCCTTACCGGGGCTTTGTTTAATTGACATTATATTTATTATCTTTTATACTTAAGTTGGTTAAAATACTAAATAGGCCAGGTGTTTTACTATGAAAAAAAGAAAGATAAATTATCTATTAATTATGATATCCCTACTTGTTATAATTTCCATTGCTTTTTACCGTTCTGGTTTTCCAAAGACTGCTCAAAAGACAGCACCGGAGAAGACCAGAACAAATTTTTTAATGAATACAGTGGTTCAGATCAAACTATATGGGGAAGAAGGGGACAGGATTATTGACAGGTCCTTTGATCGTATCCGTAATATAGAAGAAATGATGAGCAGAACCCTTACTGGTAGTGATATATATCTACTAAATGAAAATTATCCATCCCAGGAGTATATAACTGTTAATCCTGATACATATAAGGTTTTAGAGAGGGCCTTATATTTTGCTGATCTGTCAGGAGGGAAGTTTGACCCCAGTATTGGTTTACTGGTAGAATTATGGGGTATAGGAACAGCAGCTGCCCGGGTACCGTCAGCAGAAGAAATAGAAAGAGCCCTATCTTCAGTTGATTACAGGCAAATATTACTAAAGCCAGAGAACAGAAGTGTTAAACTCCTGGGTGAAGGGATGAAACTGGATTTAGGGGCAATAGCCAAGGGTTTTGCTGCAGATGAGGTAGGCAAAATTATGAAAGAAGAGGGCATTGAAAGTGCTTTTGTTAATCTGGGCGGCAATGTCTTGCTTATTGGGAGTAAGCCTGATGGGACTCCCTGGAAAATAGGGATACAGGATCCCCGTTTTAACCGGGGTAATGTCATGGCCAGTATTGAATTGCAAGATAAGACCATTGTAACTTCAGGAAATTATGAGCGTTACTTTGAGGAAGATGGGATTATCTATCACCATATCCTGGATCCAGAGACAGGTTATCCAGCCAGAAGTGATATAATAAGCGTCAGTATTGTCGGTGATAGTTCACTTGATGCTGATGCTCTTTCTACCAGTGTTTTTATCCTGGGGGTAGAAAAGGGGTTGGAATTAATTAATCAGCTGGAAGGATATGAAGCTATGATCATTACTGATGAGTTGGGGGTAATAGTTACAGAAGGTTTAAAGGGGAAAATAACCTTATTAAATAAAGTTTTTTACTTTCTGGGAAGTGATTAGATGGACAGGTTTACAGGAACAATCGAAAAAATAAATAGTCTAATGTCAGCTCACTGTAAATCTACCAGTTTAATTCTGGATACAGCAGTGCAGGATTTGATTGAAGGTGGAGGTAAGAGATTAAGGCCTTTGGTCTTAATCTTAGCAGGCAGGTTTGGGGAGTATAATGAAGAAAAACTCCTCTCTATGGCCACTGGTATAGAACTCTTGCATATGGCAACCCTGGTCCATGATGATATCATTGATGAAGCCAGGCTAAGGAGGGGCAGGATTACTGCCCAGGAGAAGTTTGGCAATGATGTTGCTGTTTTTGTAGGTGATTATTTATTAACAAGATCCTATAGCTTATTTATTGACAACCTCTCTCAACACAGCCTGCTTAAGCTGAACAAAGTGGTAAAAATGGTTTGTATAGGTGAGATCAGGCAATATGAAGAAAAATACAATCTGGATCTGAGTCTCCTTGATTATTTCAAAAGAATAAGGCGGAAGACAGCCCTCTTATTTGCTATCAGCAGTTATATTGGAGCCTATGAAGCAGGTGTCCGGGGAAAAAACTTATATCATCTCTATAAATTTTCCCTGGAGATGGGTATGGCTTTTCAGATACAGGATGATCTCCTGGACTTTATTGGTAAAGAGGACAGGACTGGAAAAGAAAATAACCAGGACCTGACTGCCGGTATTTACACCCTGCCTCTGATTTTATTGCTAAGAAATGAAAAGTATGGTCAAAAGACCAGAGAAGTATTGGAGAAAAAAGATCTTACTATAGAGGATATAGCTTTGATACAGGAGATGATCAGGGAAAGTGGAGTACTTGATTTAAGTAGAGGATATGCAGAAAGGTTTGTAGAAAGGGCCAGAAAAAATCTTGCTTTTTTGCCAGATAATGTGGCCAAAAAAGATATTGAATTTATATTAAATTTACAGGTCCAGCGACAAAAATAAAGGAAGAAAACTAGTCAACACATATTAACTTTATAAATTATAAAAATGTATGGTTTTTGCTAAATCGATTTAACAAAACCTATATCAATTTTATAAATTTTTGTACTTAATATCTATGTCTATTGCTAAAACGATTAAGCATACTTTTAGTACATTAATCAAATATCCACAAAGGGGAGTGATTATATTGTATCAGGAAGTCAATGGTGCAAAACTTTATTACAGGGAATATGGTTCTGGTGAGAAATATATTCTTTCTGCTCAAATGGGTTTTGATCTGGATGAAAAAGGCTGGCCTATGGATCTGGCTGAAGAGGGTTACCATGTTTATACAATACAAATTAGAGGTTATGGCAAATCTAGCCATGTATTAGAAGATTTAGGCCCAGATTGGTATAATATCTGGGCTGATGATGTCTATGAATTTGCCAGAAGGAAAGGAATTGAAAAATTTCTTTATACCGGACAATCTCATGGAGCAGGAATTGGCTGGCATCTGGCCTTAAGGCATCCGGAAGTCCTGGTAGGTTTTGTAGCCCTGGTAGGAGGCCCCCATTCCAGGAAAGGTGGTGAGACTTCCCCGGGCAGGCTTGAAACAATCAAATCAGCAGGGGATCCAGTGGCCAGGCAAAAGCGGGCAGAACAGGCCAGGAGTAATTTCCTCTATTTTGCGAATAAGTTTGCTGATAATCCTGAACTAAAAAGAGAATTTGAAGGAAAGGCGGAAAAAGCCTATTTAGAAGAACTCAACCGGACTGAAGAAGAAATTCGCATAAATCCCAGAAAACCACTTTCCTATTTAAAGACTGATGAAGAAGTCTATCAGGAATTGGCCAAAATACAAATTCCTGTCTTAATGATTAATGGTTATCAGGATGATGTGGTACCGGTAACAGATAGTTTATGGCCCATTAAAGTTATTAAAAATTCAAAATGCATAATTTATCATGATGCAGGCCATGGTATTCATTATGATTACAGGGACGATATCAGGCGTGAAATAGCCTTGTTTGCATCGGATTTATTCTAATATAGCTCCTGAGATAAGGTGTTTTTTGGGGGGCTATATTCCTAATTATTGAATCCTGAGAAAAGGGAGGCAGCTGCCGGGGTGATTTTATGGTAAGTATTTATGATATAGCAAAAGAAGTTGGCCTTTCTGCCAGTACAGTTTCTCTAGTCCTGAGTGGAAGGGGAGAAAAAATGCGTATTTCCAGGGAAACAGAAAGGCTGATCCTGGAAACTGCTAATCGTATGGGTTATATTCCCAATATGTCTGCCCGTAAATTGAGAACAAGCAAAGCCAGACATATACCGGAGATTGCCTTATGCTGGTCACCTACTCAACATAGTCTGTTTTTGAACACCTTTATTAATGTCTTGCAGGATATGATTTCCAGTGGTGAGGTTAGAGAAATGAGATTTATTATCTTACCCTATAAAAATGGGGAACTGGAAAAACTGGAATCTATTTTAATTACAAACTATTTTAATGGGATTGTTGTTCCACCGGTTTTTCAAGAGGATATTGATTTTTTAAAAAAAACTAATATCCAAGTACCTGTAGTTGCTTTATTTGGTGATATAGATCAATATAATCTGGTTTCTGTTGATAATCGTAAAGTTGGAAAGGAAGTTGCCGAAATCTTCCACCGGCATGGTCATCATAGGGTCGGCATCATGCAGTCAGAGGAGAAAAAGCCTGCTTTATCTGTGGAACAAAGAAGAAGCAGTTTTTTAAATACTTGTCAGGCCTTTAAAATGGAGGCTGAAGAAATCAGAGGTAACCTGCCTGGACCGGTTCATAATAAGGTGGAGGAAGGAAAAATTCTGGCAGAAAAAATGATAAAAGATAATGATATCCCTACAGCTCTGTTTATCCAAAATGATTTATTGGCTATAGGAGCAATCTCAGTTTTCTCTGAACAGGGAATCAATATTCCAGAAGACATGGAGATTATTGTTTACGGGGTTAATGATATGTTAGAGATTAATAACCCACCGATTACCAGTATCTCTTATCCGACAGGAGAAATATCCAGGGAATGTATCTTGCTTATGGATAAGGCCTTGAACAGGCCTGGAACAAAACCAGTACGGAAGATTATAGATACCAGATATGTTTTTCGTGAGAGTTGCCTTTATTAGTTTTAAGATATTAATTGCTTATGGGGTGAAGTAATGGAAGGAAGCAGGGCACAGGAAAGTTTGTGGAATAAATACTATATAACATTGCTTTTTGTAGGTCTAATAACATCATTAAGTTCCAGTATGTTATATACTATTATCTCTGCTTATGCAGTAGAGATTGGTTCTAGCCTATCATTAG
>LFRS01000058.1 GCA_001512435.1 Halothermothrix sp. DTU029
GCGCCCATGGTACTGCGGGGGCGACCCCGTGGGAGAGTAGGTCGCTGCCGAAACTTATTTTAAATGCTAGGGCGTAGCCAAGCGGTAAGGCAATGGGTTTTGGTCCCATGATCGAAGGTTCGAATCCTTCCGCCCTAGCCATTAGGGGCCATTAGCTCAGTCGGTAGAGCACTTGACTTTTAATCAAGGTGTCGGAGGTTCGATTCCTCCATGGCTCACCATTTAACGCGGGGTGGAGCAGTCTGGTAGCTCGTCAGGCTCATAACCTGAAGGTCAGTGGTTCAAATCCACTCCCCGCAACCAATTTTACTCTAAGCGGGAGTAGCTCAGTTGGCTAGAGCATCAGCCTTCCAAGCTGAGGGTCGCGAGTTCGAATCTCGTTTCCCGCTCCAAAAAAACAATATGGGTCTATAGCTCAGTTGGCTAGAGCATGCGGTTCATACCCGCAGTGTCAGTGGTTCGAGTCCACTTAGACCCACCATTTTCTAGGAGAGGTACCCAAGAGGCTGAAGGGGCGGGTTTGCTAAACCTGTAGTAGGGGTCCACCCTAGCGAGGGTTCGAATCCCTCCCTCTCCGCCACGCGCCCTCATCGTCTAGGGGTCTAGGACACCAGGTTTTCATCCTGGCGGCAGGGGTTCAAATCCCCTTGAGGGTGCCAATTTGGGCGAATAGCTCAGCTGGGAGAGCACCTGCCTTACAAGCAGGGGGTCACAGGTTCGAGCCCTGTTTCGCCCACCATTTTGGGGAGGCGTAGCGTAGTGGTTTAACGCGCCAGCCTGTCACGCTGGAGATCGTGGGTTCAAATCCCATCGCCTTCGCCATTTTGCCAATGTAGCTCAGTAGGTAGAGCACTTCCATGGTAAGGAAGGGGTCATCGGTTCAAGTCCGATCATTGGCTCCATTTTTCATGGGGATATAGCTCAGTTGGGAGAGCGCTTGACTGGCAGTCAAGAGGCCAGGGGTTCAAGTCCCCTTATCTCCACCATTAAAAATAAGAGGTCAGAGGTTAGAAGTCAGAAGCTCCATTACAATCCTACTTCTGACATCCTGCATCTGACACCAATATATGGAGGGATGCCCGAGAGGCTAAAGGGAGCAGACTGTAAATCTGCCGGCGGACGCCTACGAAGGTTCGAATCCTTCTCCCTCCACCAATATGCGGGAATAGCTCAGCTGGTAGAGCATCACGTTGCCAACGTGAGGGTCGCGAGTTCGAGTCTCGTTTCCCGCTCCATTTTTTTATAGGAACACCTTCGGGTGTTTTTTTATTTATCAGGTTTTTTAAGGAATGAGGGCTTGTGAAAAGGAAGGGCAAGGATATTATAAAGAGGACAGTTTGGAAAATGATTCAAAAAAGTATTGACAAATATTTTTCTCTTCTGTATAATGAGATACAAATTTTATTGTGAGTAATATAATATTATAGGCAATATAGCATTAAAGGAAATTTAATAATTTTATATTATTATACAAACTATAATAATATAATACAGGTAATATAAGCTGGGTATTATAATATAGGTAGAGAAAAACGATGAGCAGGGAAAGTAATCTGAATGCCTTTCTTATAGCGAGCTGATGATGGTGGAAGATCAGCAGAAAAGTTTAGGTGAAGTTCCCCTGGGAGTTGTAGAGCTGAAATGAAAGTAGGTTCTACCGGAGGTCAACCGTTAAAGCTGACAGGTTATATAATAAGATCTCTTTTTTATTTTATAAGAGGGGATTAGTTATTATGTAGCTTAAAGGATGGTATAGCAGGTATAACCTGTTCCTTTATGGAACAGGTTTTTTTATTACCAGGCAATTATATATGAAATACTATCCAGTAAGTTTTTGAGGGTTTATTTTATTTGTTTAAGTATAAATAAAAAATAAGTATTTAGTAGGGAGGAGATTTTTATGACAAAAGAAAAATATGGTTTTCTGGGGCCCAAAGGGACTTTCAGTGAAGAGGCAGCAATGCTTTATTGTGGAGATGAGGAGAAATTATTGCCTTTAGCATCTTTTAACGAAATCTTTAATAGTCTCAAAACAGGAGAAATAAGCCGGGGAATAATACCGGTGGAGAATTCTCTGGAAGGCTCTGTTAACCTCTGTATGGATCTCTTATATACCAGTTCCTTTGTTGAAGTAGTGGCAGAAATAGTATTACCGGTCAAACAGTATTTAATGGCTCCCCGGGGTGTAGAAATAAAGGATATCAAAGAATTATATTCTATTTCCCAGGTTATTGCCCAATCCAATACCTTTATTAGTGAATACTTGCCTGAGGCAGAAATATATTATACAGCCAGTAGTGCCCAGGCAGCAGAGTTAATCAAGGAAAGTGGAGGCAGGGCTTTAATTGGTTCCAGAAGAATTGCTGAACTTTATGACCTGGAAATACTGGCAGAAGAGGTTCAGGATGGTTCCAATAACCATACCCGTTTTTTTGTTATTGTCAATCAACTGGATGCGGAACAGGGCTTTCCGGAATTGGATAAGGAGTATAAAACCTCTATCATCTGTGCACCCCAGGTTAATAAGGCTGGAGTACTCTACAATATATTGGGAGAATTTAAGCGAGAAGGTATTAATCTTACCAGAATTGAGTCAAGGCCAACCAAGAGACAGTTAGGAGAATATATATTTTATATAGATCTGGAGGGCCACCAGAAAAACCGTCATGTGCGGATTGCTTTGGAGGGAGTAAAACAAAAGTGTGCCTTTTTTAAGATTCTGGGAAGTTATGAGAGAGGAAATTTATAATTTAAATAGAAGATATATGATATAATAAAAATATAAGCTGTAGAAGGGAGTATTTGTGGTAATGACAAGTAGGTATGTAAACCTGATGAGAGAAGAGATTGGGATCCTAAAACCCTATATACCAGGGAAACCCATTGAGGAGGTTCAGGAAGAGTATGGCCTGGAAAGAGTAGTGAAGCTGGCTTCAAATGAGAACCCTCTGCCTCTTTCAGAAAAGGTGAGGAAGGCTATCGAAAATGAATTAAGGGAAATTAACCGTTATCCTGATAGTGATTCCCGTTTATTGAAAAAGGCTTTAGCAGGAAAACTGGGTCTTAGTGAAGAGATGTTATTATTCGGTAATGGCTCCGATGGCCTTTTGAAGATAATTGGGGAGACTTTCCTGAATAAGGGTGATGAAGTAATTGTCTCTGACCCTACCTTTGTTGAGTATATCTTTGTAGCTAATTTAATGGGGGCAGAGTTAAAGAGAATAGAAATGAAATCCTATCAACAGGATCTGGCAGGGATAATTGGAGCAATAACAGATAAAACTAAGATGATTTTCCTTACCAGTCCTCATAATCCTGCCGGAACCATTATAAAAAAAGGGGAATTAAGGGATTTCCTGGACCAGGTACCGGAGAACATCTTAGTAGTTGTAGATGAAGCCTATTATGAATATGTCCAGGATGAAGACTATCCGGATATTATAGAATTTATCAAGGAAGGTTACCCTGTAATTGGTTTAAGAACCTTCTCCAAGGCTTATGGCCTGGCCGGGATCCGGCTGGGATATTTATTTGCTGATCCGGAGATTGTAGCTTTATTGGCCAAGGCCCTTGACCCTTTTAATGTAAATAGAATAGCCCAGGCAGCAGCCCTGGCTGCTCTGGAAGATGAAGAGTTTTTGCAAAAGACCATAGAGCTTAATGAAGAAGGTAAGGAGTTCCTTTACAGGGAGATGGGCAAGCGCGGTTTTGATTATGTGCCTACAGAGGCCAACTTTATCCTGGTGAATGTCCGGATGGATGCCATGGATCTCTTCAATAAGCTGTTAAGATTAGGAGTAATTATCAGGCCTGGAGATCCCCTTGGCTATCCAGAACATATCCGGCTGACCATTGGTACTATGGAAGAAAATAAAATCTTCCTTGATAGTATTGACAAAGTACTGGGCTAATATTATAATAGTTTATTAAATAAAGGAGAAGAGTAGAAGTAGGAGTAGGGAGGTAAATATGAATAGTGATCGGATTAAAAAGGGAGTAAGTAGGGCCCCTCATCGTTCCTTATTATATGCCCTGGGGCTGGATGAAGAAGATATCAAGAAGCCGATTATTGGTATAGCCAATGCTGCTAATGATATTATACCTGGTCATAAACATCTGGACCTGATTTGTGAAGAGGTGAAGAATGGTATCTATAGTGCCGGAGGTACACCGGTGGCTTTTTCTACTATTGGGGTCTGTGATGGAATAGCTATGGGCCATGAAGGGATGAGGTATTCCCTGGCCAGTCGTGAAATAATTGCTGATTCCATTGAAATCATGGCCAGAGCCCACCAGTTTGATGGCCTGGTTTTAATCCCTAATTGTGATAAAATTGTACCGGGGATGTTAATGGCTGCCTTAAGGCTAAATATCCCCACTATCATTGTCAGTGGTGGGCCTATGTTAGCCGGCAGGCATGAGGGGCAGGCCCTGAACCTGCAGAATATCTTTGAAGCAGTTGGAGCAGTAAATGCAGGCAAGATGACAGAGGAAGAGCTAAAGGAGTTAGAGCAGCTGGCCTGTCCAGGGGTTGGTTCCTGTTCCGGGATGTTTACTGCCAACTCTATGAACTGTCTGACAGAAGTAATGGGGCTGGCCTTGCCGGGTAATGGAACAGTACCGGCGGTCTTTGCTGCCAGGAAGCGGCTGGCCAAACAGAGTGGACGCAAAATTATGGAATTGGTCAGCAAGGATATCAGGCCCCTGGATATCTTTACTGAGAAATCCATTGAAAATGCTTTGACTGTTGATATGGCCCTTGGTTGTTCTACCAATACCGTTTTACATTTGCCGGCCATTGCTCATGAGGCAGGCCTGGACCTGGATTTACAACTTATCAATAAATTGAGCAAAAAGGTTCCCCATATCTGTAGTTTAGCTCCAGCAGGGGCTCATCATATTGAGGACCTCTATTATGCTGGTGGTATAGAAGGAGTCATGAAGGTATTGGGAGATGGGGGCCTCCTTCATTTGGATGAGATAACAGTAACAGGTAAAACAATCAGGGAAAACTTGCAGGAAGTCAAAGATATTGATTATAATGTTATCAGACCACTGGATAATCCCTATCATAAGGAAGGCGGTTTAGCTGTCCTTAGCGGGAATATAGCCCCTGATGGGGCAGTGGTAAAACAGGCAGCAGTAGCAGAGGAGATGCTCATCCATGAGGGCCCGGCCCGGGTCTTTAAGGGTGAAGAAGCTGCCAGTGAGGCTATATCCAGTGGTAAGATTAAGCCAGGAGATGTAGTAGTTATTACCCATGAAGGACCCCGGGGAGGGCCCGGGATGAGGGAAATGCTGGCACCTACCGCTACCCTGGTAGGTATGGGTCTGGATGATAGTGTAGCTTTAATCACTGATGGACGTTTTTCCGGTGCTACCAGAGGAGCAGCCATTGGGCATGTTTCTCCTGAGGCAGTGTCAGGAGGTCCTATTGGCATAATAAAAGAAGGAGACATAATATATATAAATATACCGGAAAGGAAACTGGAACTGAAAATCAGTGACGAGGAGCTGGCAGAAAGGTTGCAAAACTATAAACCAGAACCAGTTGAGAAGACAGGCTATCTGAATAGATATGCCAGAAATGTTCTCTCAGCTGATAAGGGTGCTGTTGTTAAGTAAAAATAGAAAATTAAAAGTAACTTTAGTAGGGAGTAGTGAGAAGGGTTTACTTTTGGAATAGGACTAATGGAGTCTAACTCCATTAGGTCAAGATACCCTGGGCTTACTGGACCCCAGGGTTTTTTATTTATCTCAGATAATTGTATAAGAAATGAAAACAGAGGTGATTAGGTGAGTAAATTATCTGGAGCGGAGATTTTTATTGAATCTTTAAAAAGAGAGCAGGTAGAAGTGATTTTTGGTTATCCGGGAGGGAAGAATATCCCCATCTATAATCTCCTATATGATGAACCTATCAAACATATTCTGGTAAGACATGAACAGGCTGCAGCCCATGCAGCTGATGGCTATGCCAGAAGTACCGGTAAGGTGGGAGTCTGTCTGGCTACTTCTGGACCAGGAGCTACCAACCTGGTTACAGGCCTGGCTACTGCCTATATGGATTCTGTCCCTGTGGTGGCTTTTACCGGCCAGGTAGATACTAAATCTATTGGTAAAGATGCCTTTCAGGAAGCAGATATTCGGGGTATTACCATGCCTATTACCAAACATAATTATCTGGTTACTGATATTAAGGATCTGGCCCGGACCATAAAAGAAGCCTTTTATATTGCCCGGACCGGACGGCCAGGCCCGGTTCTTATTGATATGCCTGTTGATGTCCTGGCTGACCGGCTGGAATTTGAGTATCCAGAAGAGGTTGATTTGCCTGGCTATAGGCCTAATTTGCCTTTTAATGGCCAGGGGCTGGATAAGGCAGCTGCAGAGATAAATAAAGCAGAAAGACCGGTAATTTTTGCCGGTGGAGGGGTTATTTCTTCTGGGGCAGCAGAGGTACTGCGAGACCTGGCCAGAAAGGCCAAAATCCCTGTGACAACCTCCCTCATGGGTCTTGGTGCTTATCCTATTGATGATGAACTATCCCTGGGTATGCCCGGTATGCATGGGAGCAAGTATGCCAACTATGCCTTGTGTGAAGCTGATCTGCTGATTGGTGTTGGGGTCCGTTTTGATGACCGGGTTACCGGCAGACTGGATGCCTTTGCCCCTAAAGCAAAGATAATTCATGTTGATATTGACAAGGCCGAGATTAATAAAAATGTTGATACCTTTATCTCACTGACTGGTGATGCCAGGGATGTTTTGAGCCAGTTATTGCCCCTGGTTGAGGAGATAGAGAGAAAGGAATGGCTGGCCCAGATTGCGGAGTGGAAAAGGGAGTATCCCTTGACTTATAAAGATGATGATCCTGCCATCAAACCACAGGCTGTTGTTGAGGAACTTAATAACTTAAGTGAGGGGAAAGCAATTATTGTAACAGAGGTTGGCCAGCATCAGATGTGGGCTGCCCAGTATTATAATTACTCCTATCCCCGTAATTTTATTACATCCGGCGGCCTGGGAACAATGGGTTTTGGCTTACCGGCAGCTGTTGGTGCCCAGGTAGGCAGGCCAGGAGAATTGGTAGTTGATATCTCCGGTGATGGCAGTTTCCAGATGAATCTACAGGAACTGGCTACCATCAGTGAATATAATTTGCCTGTAAAAATAGTAATAATTAATAATGGAACTTTAGGGATGGTCAGGCAGTGGCAGGAATTGTTGCATGAGAAGAGGTATTCTTCTACAATCCTGAAGAATCCGGATTTTGTAAAACTGGCAGCTGCCTTTGATATCAAGGCCATTCGCATTGAAGAAAAAGATGAACTCAGGGCAAAACTTAAGGAAGCTATAGATTATGATGGGCCTGTCCTGATAGATGTCCGGGTTGCCTGGGAAGAGAATGTCTGGCCAATGGTACCACCGGGAGCTGGCAATCATGAAATGATAGGAGGCGAGTAGGATGTCCAGTAAGCGTATACTCTCCGTTACTGTTGCTAATAAACCTGGTGTCCTCAGTCGGATAACTGGCTTATTCAGTAGGAGGAATTTTAATATCAATAGTTTAAATGTAGGGGAGACAGATAATCCTGAATATTCCAGAATGACCATCGTAGTAGATGCTAATGACCGGACCCTGGATCAGATTAAAAGTCAATTAGATAAATTAATTGAGGTTATTAAAATTACAGAACTGGATAGGAGTGATATAGTAGATAGGGATCTGGCTTTAATCAGAGTAAGCTCTTCCAGGAATCAGCGGTCGGAGATAATCCAGATTGTGGATACCTTTAGGGCCAAGATTGTTGACCTGTCAACAGATACAATTATGATTGAGGCCACAGGTACTTCCAGCAAAATTGAGGCCTTAATAGAAATTTTAAAGGATTTTGGTATTATCGATATTGTTAGAACGGGCATTATTGCTTTAAATAGAGGAGTAGTAGAGTAAAATATTAAATTAAGGAGTGGTTTAAAGTGATAAAAATATACTATGATCAGGATGCTAATCTGGACTTATTGGCAAACAAGGTTATTGCTGTACTGGGTTATGGGAGCCAGGGTCATGCCCAGGCTCAGAACCTGAAGGATAGTGGCTTAAATGTAATTATCGGTTTAAGGGAAGGCAGTAAAAGTGCCGAGACAGCTAAAGCAGATGGTTTTGAGGTTTATTCTACAGCAGAAGCAGTAAAAAGAGCTGATATTATTCAGATTTTGATCCCTGATGAGGTTCAGGCCAGGGTTTATAAAAATGAGATAGAGCCTAATCTGGTGGAAGGTAATGCCCTGGTCTTTTCCCATGGTTTTAATATTCATTTTGGCCAGATTGTACCTCCAGAGAATGTGGATGTCTTTATGGTTGCCCCCAAGGGCCCTGGCCATCTGGTAAGACGTACTTATAAAGAAGGAAAAGGTGTTCCTGGCTTATTAGCTGTCGAACAGGACTATAGCGGCCGGGCTTTTGACCTGGGTCTGGCCTATGCCAAGGGTATCGGGGCTACCAGGGCTGGTGTCATCCAGACAACCTTTAAGGAAGAGACAGAGACTGACCTCTTTGGTGAGCAGGCTGTACTCTGTGGAGGTTTGACTGCCTTGATTAAGGCTGGTTTTGAAACCCTGGTGGCTGCCGGCTATCAACCGGAAATAGCCTATTTTGAGTGTTTCCATGAGATGAAACTCATTGTTGACCTCTTATATGAAGGTGGCTTAAGCAATATGCGTTATTCCATCAGTGATACAGCCCAATATGGTGACCTGACTGTTGGTCCAAGGATTATTAATGAAGAGGTTAAAAAAGAGATGCAGGCAGTTCTAGAGGATATTCAGTCCGGTAGATTTGCCCGGGATTGGATCCTGGAGAATGCTGCCAATAGACCAAACTTTAATGCCTTAACAAGAAAAGATGAAGATTCCCTGCTGGAAAAGGTAGGAAGCAAATTGAGAAGTATGATGCCCTGGATTAAATCCTGAGGAGGGAAGATTGTTAAATGGACATAATTAAGATCTTTGATACTACCCTGCGGGATGGTGAACAATCTCCAGGGGTGAGTCTGATCCCGGAAGAGAAACTGGCTATTGCCCAACAATTGGCCCGGATGAAGGTAGATGTAATTGAGGCCGGTTTCCCTATAGCTTCCAATGGGGATTTTCAATCAGTAAAACTTATTGCTGATAATGTCAGAACAGTGGAGATAGCTGGCCTGGCCCGTTGTAATGTTAAAGATATTGACCGGGCCTGGGAAGCCTTAAAAGGTGGGGAGAATCCCCGTCTCCATATTTTTCTGGCTACATCGCCAATTCACATGAAATATAAGCTGAAAATGACTGAGGAAGAGGTCCTGGAGAGGGCTGTTGAGTCTGTCAAGTACTGCTCCAGATATACTTCCAATATTGAGTTTTCCGCTGAAGATGCTTCCCGTAGTGAAAGGGAGTTCCTTTACCGTCTTTTTGAGGCAGTAATTAAAGCAGGGGCCAGGGTAATCAATATCCCTGATACTGTCGGTTATGCTGTTCCCCTGGAATTTGGCCTTTTAATAAAAGATATCCGGGAGAATGTCCCCAATATTGACCAGGTTACCTTAAGTGTCCATTGCCACAATGATCTGGGTCTGGCTGTGGCTAATAGTCTGGCAGCCATAGAAAATGGAGCCAGACAGGTTGAAGTAGCCGTAAATGGTATAGGGGAAAGGGCCGGAAATACTGCCCTGGAAGAGGTAGTTATGGCTTTAAGGACCAGGAAAGATTATTATAATTTAAATATCAGCCAGGATACTACCCAGATTATGCGTCTAAGCAAAATGGTTTCTAAATTAACCGGTATGCCTGTACAACATAATAAAGCTATTGTGGGTAAAAATGCCTTTCTCCACGAATCAGGTATCCATCAGGATGGGGTCATAAAAGAAAGAAGCACCTATGAAATTATGGATGCTAAAAGTATCGGGTTAGAGGAGAACACCCTGGTTCTGGGCAAACATTCTGGCCGTCATGCCTTCCGGGAGTATGTGAAAGAACTGGGTTATGAACTGGAAGAGGATACCTTTGAAGAGGTTTTCAATAGGTTTAAGGAACTGGCAGATAAAAAGAAAAAGCTTAGCTCGGTGGATATAGAGGCCTTGATAAATAATGAGATTTACTCTGTGGAAGCCTATTATGAGCTGGAATATGTTTGTGTTAGTACCGGTAATACAGTGTTGCCTACTGCTACCATTAAATTAAAGAAAGAGGACCAGATCATGCAGGTAGCTGCCTGTAGTGGAGATGGACCTATTGATGCTACTTTCAAGGCCATTAATAGTGTAATCGGTATTGACAATATCAAGTTACTTTCCTTTAAGATTGATGCTATCACCGGTGGAACAGATGCCCTGGGTGATGTGGTGATTAAGCTGGATATAGATGGGAAAACCTTTATTGGTCATTCTGCCCAGCCAGATATAACCTATGCCAGTGCCCTGGCTTATCTGGAAGCCATTAATAGGTATATATCTGTAAGCCAGCAGTAAGTTTAAGTCCTGGAGGGATTTTTATCCTGAAGGGTCTGGAAGTTTACCGTTAAATATTATAAGAATATCAGAAGGAAATGAGGGATAGAGATGGGTATGACCATGGTAGAAAAGATTATTGCTGCTCATACCGAGTATGAGTCAGTAAAGCCTGGCCAGATAGTTAATGCCAGGGTTGATATGATCCTGGGTAATGATGTTACTACCCCTGTGGCCATAAGGGAATTTAACAAAATAGGGGTAGGGAAGGTTTTTGATAAAGATAGGATAGCTATTGTTCCAGATCATTTTACCCCCAATAAAGATATCAAATCAGCCGAACAGGTAAAAATGATCAGGGAATTTGCCCGTGAACAGGGAATTACCTATTACTTTGAAGTAGGACGAATGGGGATAGAGCATTGTCTCTTACCGGAACAGGGTTTGACCCTGCCGGGAGAGATAATTATCGGTGCTGATTCCCATACCTGTACCTATGGTGCCCTGAATGCCCTGGGCACAGGTGTTGGTAGTACTGACCTGGCTGCTGCCATGGCTACAGGATATCTCTGGTTCCGGGTGCCGGAAACCATTAAGTTTGTCTACAATGGCCAGCTGAACAAATGGGTGAGTGGGAAAGACTTGATTTTATATACAATCGGTAATATCGGGGTAGATGGAGCCCTGTACAAAGCCATGGAGTTTACCGGTGAAGCCATTGCGAGTCTTTCCATGGATGGCAGAATGACTATGTCCAATATGGCCATTGAAGCAGGTGGCAAGTGTGGCCTTATTGCCTATGATAAAATTACAGAGGAATACCTAAAAAATAGGGCAGTCCGGGAATATACACCCTATGACAGTGACCCGGATGCAGAATATGCCCAGGTGATTGAATATGATGTCAGTAAAATAGAACCCCAGGTGGCCTTCCCCCATCTACCGGAGAATACCCGGCCTGTAAGTGAGGCCAATGGCATCAAGATTGACCAGGCAGTGATTGGTTCCTGTACCAATGGCAGGATGGAGGATCTCCGCATCACAGCAGAGATCCTGGATGGCAAGAAGGTTCATCCAGATGTTAGATGTATTATCTTCCCCGGGACCCAGGAGATCTATAAACAGGCCATGAAGGAAGGCCTGATAGAGATCTTTATTGATGCCGGTGCAGCGGTCAGCACACCGACCTGTGGACCCTGCCTGGGCGGCCATATGGGTATCCTGGCCAGTGGTGAAAAGGCTATTTCTACCACTAACCGGAACTTTGTTGGTAGGATGGGCCATCCGGAAAGTGAAGTCTATCTGGCCAGTCCGGCAATAGCTGCAGCTTCTGCAGTGAAAGGCTATATCACTCATCCAGAGGAGGTTGTCTAATGAAGCTTAGGGGTAAAGTATTTAAATATGGTGATAATGTTGATACAGATGTTATAATTCCTGCCCGTTATCTTAACACCTCTGATCCACAGGAATTGGCCAAACACTGTATGGAAGATATAGATAAAAACTTTGCACAGGAAGTAGAGCCTGGTGACATAATTATTGGTGGGAGGAATTTTGGTTCCGGCAGTTCCCGGGAACATGCCCCCCTGGCCATTAAAGCCTCTGGTGTTTCCTGTGTTATAGCAGCAAGCTTTGCCCGGATCTTTTATCGTAATTCTATTAATATAGGCTTACCGATACTGATCTCCCCTGAGGCAGTAGAGAATATAGAGGCAGGTACCAGGATAGAGGTAGATCTGGATACAGGCCTGATTACTGAATTGGAAAGTGGCCGGACTTATCAGGCAGATCCCTTTCCCCAGTATATGCAGGAATTAATTCAGGCTGGAGGCTTGATTGAAAAGGTAAAAAGGGAGGTAGGCCAATGGCAAGAATAGCAGTAATTCCCGGTGATGGGATTGGTAAAGAGGTTGTCCGGGAGGGCCTCAAGGTACTGGAATATTTTAATGGTAGAGATGGTTTAAATCTTTCCTTTGAAGAATTTGATTATAGTGCTGAGCGGTATCTCCGGACAGGGGACTTGATTCCAGATGAAGATTTAAGTAAGCTGGAAACCTTTGATGCAATATACCTGGGAGCAGTAGGGGATCCTGCTGTAAAGGCAGGTATACTGGAAAGAGGAATCTTATTGAAACTACGCTTCTACTTTGACCAGTATATTAATCTCCGGCCAGTGAAATTATATAATGAAAGGTTTACTCCCTTAAAGAATAAGGGGGTTGAGGATATTAATTTTGTTGTAGTCAGGGAAAATACAGAGGGTGCCTATGCCGGTATTGGTGGTATCCTCAAAAAGGATACCCCTGATGAGGTAGCCATCCAGGAAATGGTTTATACCCGCAAAGGTGTAGACCGGATCCTGAAATATGCCTTTGAATATGCCCGGAAAACAGGTGGTAAATTGAGCCTCTGTGATAAGAGTAATGTCCTTACTTATGGCCATGACCTCTGGCAACGGGCCTTCCAGGAAATGAAAAAGGATTACCCTGATGTTGAGACCAACCATTATTATATTGATGCCATTACCATGAAAATGGTCAGGGAGCCGGAGATTTTTGATGTGATTGTTACCTGTAATATGTTTGGCGATATTATCACTGACCTGGGGGCAGAGATCCAGGGAGGTATGGGACTGGCGGCATCTGGAAATATAAATCCGGAGACGGTTTCCATGTTTGAACCTGTTCATGGTTCTGCTCCTGATATAGCAGGGCAGAATATTGCCAACCCCATGGCAGCTATCATGTCTGCCGGCATGATCCTGGAATATCTGGGATATAGTGAATTCAGTAACAAGGTTGACCAGGCCGTTGAGCAGGCTATTAATGAGAATCTCCTGACCAGAGATATGGGAGGAGAATTGAGCACAGCCGAGGCTGGCGATGCCCTGGTGGATATTTTAAAAAAGCTAATTTAATCCTGAAGAAAAAATAAAATAACTGCTTATCAAGAGTAGGCTGAGGGACTGGCCCGATGAAGCCCGGCAACCGGCATTGGCACGGTGCTAATTCCTGCAGGACTTTGGTTCTGAGAGATGAGTACCATGAAAAAGGGAAATACCTCTTACTGGCAGGAGGTATTTCTTTTTATCCAGGGCTGGCTGCTTTTCCTGAGATAGCTATTTTCCAGGGGTGTCCGGGTCTCTTCTGGCCAGGGAAGGAAGCCGGGCAAAAGGATTCCGTAAAGGGAGTGAAAGGATGGTAAAGAGAAATTTTCTGGATAGGTTGAAAGAAGGGGTTATAATTGGAACAGGTGCTCTGGGTACCATGATTCAGTCTTTAAGTAATAATTCAGATCTTCCCCCGGAACTGCTGATGCTGGAAAGACCTGAATTGCTTTTGCAGATACATAAGGAGTACCTGGCTGCCGGGGCAGAAATGGTTGAAACAAATACCTTTGGAGCCAATGGGATTAAATTGGCCAGTATAGGTATGGCTGATAAGGAAAAAGAGATTAATGAACTGGCCGTTGACCTGGCCAGAAAAGCTGCAGGAGGCCAGGCCTTTATAGCCGGTTCCATCGGGCCCAGTGGTAAATTGATGGAGCCTTATGGAGATTTGTCTATGGAAGAAGCCAGGGAAAATTACCACCGCCAGCTCTCCTACCTGGTCAATGCCGGGATAGAGGTGATTATTATCGAGACCATGAGCGACCTGGCGGAGCTGAAGGCAGCCCTAATAGCCGCCAGGGAATTCGACCTACCGGTGATTGCCCAGATGACCTATACAGAGAAGGCCAGGACCCTGACCGGTACACCACCGGAGGTGGCGGCTATAGTGATGGAGGCCCTGGGGGCAGACCTGGTCGGGGTTAATTGTGTTGCCGGTTTAGAGGAGGCCTTACCCCTGTTGGAGAGGATAAGCAGGGTTACCAGCCTGCCCCTATCGGTTTATGCCAATGCCGGGATACCTGTCACTGTAGGAGGAAAAACCCATTATCCCAAAGCAGCAGAGGATTATGTCAAACCCCTTGCTGACATATCCAGGCTGAATATAGGGGTTATTGGCGGCTGTTGTGGTACTACTCCGGAATATATCAGGGAGATAAAAAAGAAGGTCAAGGAAGGGCTTTTTGCCAGAAAGGGACCAGAAAGGGGCCAGTTGGAGGATAAAGGAGGCCAGGTAGAAGCCAAGGAAAGGCCAGAGGCACTATCCCTGGCCGGGAACAGGGAATTTCTCTTTCTGGAGGAGAAAGCCCCGGCCTGTATCATAGGTGAAAAGATCAATCCTACTGGCAGGGAAGATATAAAGAAGGCCTTAAGGGAGGAAAATTGGGCCTATCTGCGGAAACTGGCCCGGGACCAGGTGGAGGCAGGGGCTGGCCTGATTGATGTGAATATCGGCCTGCCGGGAATTGATAAAATCAGGGTCATGAAAAGGCTGATCCAGGAACTCCAGCTGGATATAGGGGTACCCCTGGTGATAGATTCTGATGATCCGGCTGTCCTGGAGGCAGGCCTGGAGGTATATGTAGGTAAACCGGTTATTAATTCTGTCAATGGTGAACAGGGGAGTATGGATCAGGTCTTTCCCCTGGCCAGGAAATACGGGGCAGCGGTTATTGGCCTTACCCTGGATGAACAAGGGATTCCTGCCACTGTTGAAGGGAGGATCCAGATAGCCAGGAGGATAATAGATGAGGCAGCCAGGTACGGGATAGGAAAAGAAGATATTATCATAGATACACTGGCCATGACAGCTGGTTCTAACCAGGAAGGGGTCATGGTTACCCTGGAGACCCTAAAGAGGATCAAGGAAGAACTGGGTGTAAAAACAGCCCTGGGTATCAGCAATGTTTCCCATGGCCTGCCGGAGAGGGGGCTTTTAAACAGGACCTTCCTGACAATGGCTTTAGGAGCTGGCCTGGACCTGCCTATAGCAGATCCCTTTGACCTGGACCTCCAGGACCTGGTCAGGGCTGCAAATCTGATTACTGGCAGGGACCAGGATGGCAGGGACTATGTAGGATATTATGGGAGAAAAGAAAGTCCAGGAGAAGAAAGAAGAGAAGGGGTCGAAGGAGAAGAGAGGCCTGACGGGAGGATAAAGGAAGCGATTTTGGCTGGAAACAGTGAGGGGATAATAGCTTTACTGAAAGCCTCTCTAGCAGGCCAGAAAGCAGAAGATATAGTAGATAATATTTTAATCCCTACCATCAGGGAAGTAGGGGACCTCTATGAAAAGGGGATCTACTACCTGCCCCAACTTTTAAAGAGTGCAGAGACCGTGCAACTGGCCTTTGATCACCTGAAAAAATATTTAAGTACAGAGGGAAAGGAGAGGCAGACAGGCACTATTTTGCTGGCCTCAGTGAAAGGGGATATCCATGATATCGGTAAGAATATTGTCAAGGTTGTTTTCCTGAACCATGGTTATGAGGTTATAGACCTGGGAACTAATGTTGATCCAGAGCTTATAGCAGAGACAGCCCTGGAGAAGAAGGTTGACTTTGTCGGCCTGAGTTCACTGATGACAACTACTCTGGGAGCCATGGAGGAGACCATCAGGCTTTTGCAGGAAAAGGGTTTCCAGGGAAAAACTATTATTGGAGGGGCTGTAACCAGCCAGGAGTATGCTGATGAAATTGGAGCTGATCTTTATGCCAGGGATGCCCTGGATGGGGTCAGAAAAGCTAATACTATATTAGGTTTATAATTCAGGTAAAATAAAAGATACAGAAAAAATATTACGCAAGCGCTTGCAAATAAGAAAATACTGTTGTATAATAGTTTTGTATTTAGATGATATTTTCCAAAGGAGTGTTATTTAGATGCCCTTGACCTTAAAGGATATAGCCCGTATGGCTGGTGTAGCAGAATCTACTGTTTCAAGGGCAATAAATAATAAGCCAGGTGTTGGTAAAGAAACCAGGGAAAAGATTATGGACCTGGTCAGGAAATATAATTACCGGCCCAACCAGTTGGCCCGGGGCCTGGCCAAGAAAGAGACCCAGATGTTGGCTATAATTGTAGCAGAACTCTCTGGGGCAGATTATAAAATCATAAAAAGTATTGAAGCTTATGCTAATGAGCAGGGTTATAATTGTATTATCTGCAATACTGATAATAATCAGCAAAAGGAAGAGGCCTATTTAGCCTTATTATCAAATCAACAGGTAGATGGGGCAATTATTATTGGCGGAGAACTGGCCAATAAAAATATCATCAATACAGCTCTCAATAAAAACGGCTTACTGGTCCTGGTAAATTGTCTCTCCGAGGAGCTTTTAATCCCGACAATACTTGTTGATAGTGGCCGGGGAGGATATTTAGCGACCTCCCATTTGCTGGAACAGGGCTCCAGGAAAGTTGCAATAGTCATGGGTTCCCGCAAGGATTATCTGGAATCAGAAAAGTTAGCCGGTTATCTCCAGGCCCTGAAGGACTATCATCTAGAGGTGGAAGAAAAACATATTATTGAAACTGATGGTAGTAGGGAGGGTGGTTATCAGGCCTTTTTCCAGGCCCTGGAAGAGGGGGATTTACCAGAAGCTTTCTTTGTAACCAAAGACATCCTTGCTGTTGGCCTGTTTGATGCCATCAAAATGGGTGGCTATTTAATCCCGGAGGACTTTTCTATAGTGGGATATGGAGAAAGCATAATTAGTTCCATTATAGATCCAGGACTAACTGTAGTAGCTGAACCCCTGGAAGAGCTGGGCAGGTATGCTGCCGAATATATCATCAATTTAATCCAGGGCAAAAATCCAGAAGAGATAATTAAGGTTCTGGAACCGGATTTAAAAATAGGAGAAAGTTCAAGATTTAAGATAAGATAGGATAGGATAGGATAGGACTCCTGGCTTCAGTTGTCCTGAAGCTTTGAGAAATAAATAAAAAAATAACATATTAAGGAGGATTTTTGATGGCAAAAGTTACTTTAACTAATGTAACCAAAAGATTCGGCGATGTTGTTGCTGTTAACAACGCCAGTCTGGAAATTAAGGATAAGGAATTCCTGATCCTGGTTGGACCATCTGGTTGTGGAAAAACAACTACCTTAAGAATGGTTGCCGGTCTGGAAGAAATTACAGAGGGAACCATTGAAATCGGAGATACTGTAGTTAACGATATCCCACCAAAAGACAGAGACATTGCTATGGTTTTCCAGAACTATGCTCTCTATCCACATATGGATGTTTACAACAACATGGCTTTTGGTTTGAAATTACGTAAGTTCCCCAAAGAAGAGATTGACCGGAGGGTAAATGAAGCTGCTGAAATCCTGGGTATCAAGAACTTATTGGACCGTAAACCTAAACAGCTCTCCGGTGGTCAGAGACAGCGTGTTGCTCTGGGAAGGGCTATTGTTCGTGAACCTAAGGTTTTCCTCATGGATGAGCCTCTCTCTAACCTTGACGCCAAATTACGTGTTCAGATGCGTACTGAATTAAGTAAGCTGCATGACAGGCTGCAGACAACAATGATCTACGTTACCCACGACCAGGTAGAGGCCATGACCATGGGTGACAGGATCGTTGTAATGCGTGACGGCTTAATCCAGCAGGTAGATACCCCATTAAATCTCTATAATAATCCAGCAAATATGTTCGTTGCCGGCTTTATCGGCAGCCCGGCCATGAACTTCCTTGATGCCAAATTAGTAAAAGAAGGCGAGACCTACTATCTGGAAGGAAACGGTGACTTCAAGATCGCCATTCCAGCCAATAAAGTAGAAGAAAATCCTGCAATTAAAGAATATGTAGGTAAAGAAGTTGTCTTCGGTATTCGTCCAGAAGACCTGGAAGATGCCTCTGTAGTAGAAAAACCAGTTACAGCAGATAACTCTTACATGGCTAGTGTAGAGGTTGTTGAGCCTATGGGTTCCGAAATTTATCTATACCTGACAGTAAATGAGCATTCCATGATTGCCCGTGTAGATGCTCATAGTACAGCCAAAGTTGGAGATAATGTTAAACTTTATGTAAATACAAATAATCTCCATGTATTTGATGCTGAAACTGAATTAGCTATTATCTAATTCAGAAAAACCAGTGAAAAAAATAGATCGGGAAATACAAGTAATTTCCCGATCTTTTTTTGTTTATTTAAATATTTTTTTCAGGATCCCTTTTTCCAGGCTTTTATCTGTATAGCTTAAGGAATTTATCAGGCCTTCTATTTTGATGGTTTCATTATCCAGATTTAGATTATGAATATTTAGGCCTTGCCCTTTAATGTCCAGGAGTCCCTGGGTGGTCTGTAAGAGGACCTTTTCTTCATTAAAGGAGATCACCTTCTTGGCTCCACTAAGTTCCAGGTACTTACGGTCTTTAAGCTGAAGGCTTTGGCTGCCATTCAGGGATATTTTTTTCTCCGTCTCTTTATTCATTTTTTTCCTCCTTTCCTTTTTATTTCTATACTTAAATAGCTTCCTCACCGGCTAATCCTTAACCTGATTCAAAAATATTGATCTATATAGGGTTGTATTATTATATAAAGTAAGTTTTGGCAAAGGCCAGGCTCAAGTTGGCCTATCTGGATTACAGGAAATTATCCTCTTCTTTAGAGAGGCTGTCTCTATTAATAGTTATTAAAAAAATGCTGAAATTATGATTGCAGGAAATCCTAAATTAATGCAGAAATATAATAATAGGCAAGACACCCTGTATTATTGCATATAATATAGATGAACTCTAAAAAGGGGTGTTAACCTTGATATTTTTAATGGATCAAATCAGAAGCTTTTTTTTAATGTTATTATTTGGTTTTTTTGCTGGCCTCTTTTTCAGGATTTACCAGAGTATCTTACATAAGTGGAAGATAAAAAGGAAGGTCATACATATCCTGGACATCTTATTCAGTATCCTGATAGGTCTTGCAGGATTTGTTTTATTAATATTTATTAATTATGGAGATCTCAGGTTTTATATTATCCTGGCCATTATTATTGGTTTTAGTATAAGTATTTTGCTTTTCAGCTCCGGCAAGAAGACCTGGCCAGGCTAGGCTTCTTTCTACAGGGGCTAATCCATAAGGAGGTGTCCATTTTGCTCACCTTAATCCGGTCCAGATTCTTTAAAATCCTATTAATTATTATAGTTGGGCTCCTTGCTTACAGATATTATCAAAATTATGCCATGATCAGGAAACTGGAAGCTACCATTACAGAACTGGAGAATAGCCTTATTATGGCCAGGGGGGAAAAAACCCGTTTAGAAGAAGAACTTAATAATATTAACAATCCGGAATACATTGAAAGGATTGCCCGGGAAGAACTGGGTCTGGTTAAACCTGGGGAATTGTTACTTATACCTGTGGAAGAATAGGAGTATTGGCTTTTAAATTGAGTCAGGAAAGTTGTGGTGATAAAGATGGAAAAGCTTATATTAATTATTGCTGAGGAATTAAAGATTAAGCCTATACAGGTGGAGGGAACAGTAAAGCTTCTGGATGAAGGCAATACTGTTCCTTTTATTGCCCGTTATAGAAAAGAAGTAACAGGTAATCTTGATGAGCTCCAGATCAGGCAGTTGGAAGAAAGATTAAACTATTTGCGGAATCTGGAGAAAAGAAAGGAAGAGGTTATCCGCCTGATTGCTGAACAGGACAAGCTGACAGAGGAACTGGAAGAGCAGATCAGGGAGGCCACTATCCTGCAGGAGGTGGAGGATTTATACCGCCCCTATAGGCAGAAACGCCGGACCAGGGCGACAAAGGCTAAAGAGAAGGGCCTGGAACCTCTGGCTCAGTTAATCTGGGAACAGGATACCTTTAGCGGTTCTTTAGAAGAATACGGAAAATCTTACCTGGATCCAGAAAAGGAATTAAATAATCTGGATGAGGTTTATCAGGGGGCCAGGGATATTATTGCTGAATGGATCTCTGATGACGCAGAGATCAGGAAGGCTATCAGGGAATATAGTTATGAGAAGGGTGTTCTGGAGAGCACTGTCAAAAAACAGGAACTGGATGAAGAAGGCAAATATGAGCTCTATTATGAATATAAAGAGGCGGCCAGAAAATTACCCCCCCACAGGGTTCTGGCCATCAATCGTGGTGAAAAAGAAGAAATCCTATCTGTCAAGTTAGTCCTGGAAGAAGAGAAGGTTTATGGAATTATAAAAAAGAGGGTCCAGAAAAATACTGACAATATCTTTACTGACCAGCTTATACTGGCCCTGGAAGATGCCTATAAGAGGCTGATTGCCCCTTCTATCGAGAGGGAAATCAGGAATAGCCTCACGGAAAAGGCAGAAGAACATGCCATTGAGGTATTTTCCAGGAACCTGAAATCCCTCTTACTACAGGCACCCTTCCGGGACCATGTCGTTATGGGCATTGACCCTGGTTTCAGGACAGGTTCCAAGGTAGCTGTTGTGGATGAAACAGGCAAATTGCTGGCTACTGCCAGTATCTTTCCCCATCCACCACAAAATGAAAAAGAGAAAGCTGCCAGGCTTGTCCTGGATTTAATAGAGAAATACCAGGTAGAGGCAATTGCTATTGGTAATGGAACAGCCTCCCGGGAAACAGAACTCTTTATTGCTGAAATTATTAAGGAATATACTAAGGACCGGGATAAGAAATTAAATTATATTATAGTCAATGAAGCAGGGGCTTCGGTCTATTCGGCTTCTACCCTGGCCCGGGAAGAGCTGCCAGAACTGGATGTGGCCATGAGGGGAGCAGTATCCATAGCCAGGAGGTTACAGGACCCCCTGGCGGAATTGGTGAAGATTGAGCCCCGGTCTATTGGTGTTGGCTTATACCAGCATGATGTTGATCCCAATAGGTTGGCAGAATCCTTAGGAAAGGTAGTGGAGTCAACAGTAAACTATGTCGGGGTTGACTTAAATACTGCCTCAGTAGCTTTACTCCAGTATGTTGCCGGGATTAATACTGGAGTGGCCAAAAATATTGTTAAATACCGGGAGGAAAATGGGGTTTTTCGCAGTAGAGAGGACTTGAAAAAGGTTCCCAGACTAGGGGAGAAAACCTTTATCCAGGCTGCAGGCTTTTTACGGATTCCAGAGGGGGATAATCCCCTTGATAACACCCCCATCCATCCTGAATCCTATGGCCAGACTGAAAAACTCCTGGCTGATTTGGGACATGGGGCAGCTTCTCTACTGGACAGGGAAAAACTGGCTAATTTGAGATCCAGCCTGGCCGGTCTGGATCTGGCTGCCAAGGCCAGTGAACTGGAAATTGGCCTCCTTACTTTACAGGATATTGTTTCTGCCCTTAAACAACCGGGCAGGGATCCCAGGGATGAGCTGCCAGCACCAATTTTCCGGACTGATGTCCTGAAACTGGAAGACCTGAAAGCAGAGATGGTTCTCCAGGGTACTGTCCGTAATGTGGTTGATTTTGGTGCTTTTGTTGATATAGGAGTAGAAGAAGATGGCCTGGTCCATATCTCCGAACTCAGTGACCAGTACGTAGAGAATCCTCTGGATTATGTTCAGGTGGGCAATATAGTAACAGTTAAAATATTATCAATCGATGAGCGGAGAAGGCGGATTGCCTTAAGTATGAGAATATAATAAATGATTGACAAAAGAAAAAGGGTAGGTTATAATATCAGTAATATCTTTATTGAGGAGGATTTCTTTGCATGTCAATTGAGGTTGGGAGCACTATTGAAGGAAAGGTAACAGGTATTACAAAATTTGGGGCTTTCGTTGAATTACCTTCAGGAGATACAGGTTTAGTTCATATCTCAGAAGTAGCCAATACCTACGTGAAGGATATCAGCAGTTTCCTGAAACCAGATGATACAGTAAAAGTAAAGGTCATTAAGGTAGGGGATGACGGAAAAATAGGTCTATCCATTAAACAATTAGAGGAAACTACTGAAAGAATTGAACAGGTCTCCAGAATGTCTTTTGAAGATCAAATGAATAAGTTTTTACGGGAAAGCAATGAGCGATTACAGGACCTGAAGAATCGCGAAGCCAAACGCGGTGGTGGTTCTTATAAATAGATAGATAAATAAATGGCTAAAGCAACATCTTCTTATAAAGTAAGAAGATGTTTTTTATTTTCTCCAATAATGATAGAATGGAGATGTGGTAAAATAATGCTGGAAAACTAATAAAAGCTGGAGAAACAGGGATAATTCCAGTAAGGGAGTGAAGAACAATCAGTCTATCAGTACAGGCAGTCATGACAATAGAATATCAACTGGGCCGGAAAGCCGATAATTTGCTGGGGATAGCAGTCTCCTGTCCCTTTAACAAGCCAGCTGTCCTCCTGACTGAACCCTATAGTGAGGAAAAGGGGGTTTTTCCTACTTTATATTGGTTAAGCTGTCCCTATCTGGTTAAGGAAGTAGCCAGGTTAGAAGACCAGGGTTTTGTGAAGAAATATTCCCTGCTGGTCAAAGAGGACAGGGCCTTCCGGGAGGCTTTAGTCAGGTCCCACCAGGAATATGCCAGGCAGAGGATGGATTTACTGGCAGCAGAAGTAAAAGAAAAACTCAAAGCCACTTCCCCGGCAATTTATCAGGTCTTGAGGGATAGCGGGGTAGGGGGGATACAAAACCTGGAAGGGATTAAATGCCTCCATGTCCACCTGGCTGATTATCTGGTAAATAAGAAAAATCCCATTGGAGAAAAGGTCTGGGACCTGCTGGACTGGCCTCCTGATTGTCACATTTGTGATTGGGATAAGGTAAAGGAGGGGCAGAAGTGCGAATCGGAGCAATAGATCTGGGGACCAATTCCTGCCGCTTCCTGCTGGTGGAATATGCAGGGGGGACTTTGCAAGAGCTTAAAAAGGGATTAAGAATAACCCGGCTGGGAGCAGGGGTTGACCGGAATAAACTTTTGTCAAACCAGGCTATAGAGAGAGCCCTGGCAGCGGTCCTGGATTTTGTAGGAGTGATGAAATCCCTCCAGGTGGACCAGGTTACCCTCCTGGGTACCAGTGCCCTCCGGGAGGTCAGCAATGCTTTTCTGTTGGCAGAAAGAATTAAAGAGAAAACCGGTTTACAGTTAAGAGTAGTTTCCGGTGCCGAAGAGGCCAGATTAAATTACCTGGGAGCAGGAGAAGAGGGTGAAGATAGTCTTATCCTGGATATCGGGGGAGGAAGTACTGAATTAATCTGGCAGGCTGAGGGTGGAATAATAAATTACAGGAGTTTAGATATTGGTGCTGTAAGAATGACAGAGCGGTACATAAGGGATCCGGAAAAGGAGATCAGGGAAGAGGATCTACTAGAGCTGGAGGAGGCAGTAAGGGCTATTATCAGGGAGGAACTTGAAAGTTTGCCAGCAAATATAGGCAGGGTAATTGGCCTTGGAGGTACAATTACTACTCTTGCTGCCATTGAACAGCAGCTGGAGAAATATGATTCTGCCAGGATCCAGGATTATCTGTTGGAGAAAGGACAGGTTGAGGAGATCCTGAAAAAGTTATCAAGGCTCAGCCTGGCAGAAAGAAGGCAGGTAAAGGGCCTGGAGCCAGGCAGAGCAGATATAATTGTGGCAGGTATTAAAATCCTGACAACAGTGATGGATATAATGGCTATCAAAGAGATCAGGGCCAGTGAAAAGGATCTTTTATATGGGGCTATTAAAGAATTGGCGAAGAAATTTGGGCTTTTTTAGATATTCCGACTGCTTTTAGCATAAATTTTGGAAGCCTTCCCACTATTAATCGACAGATATAATAGTAGTTTTAAGCTATAATGATTTTATGTCAAGTTATGGAATCACCTGATAGTGGGAGGGAGAATAATATGTTACTGGATCTTTACCCGGTAATGAAACAGGAATACCTTAGCAAAGAAGAAGGAAAAGAAGAAAAAAAGCTTTCCCTTTGGGGAAAAATACTCATCATAATTCCTGGTTTTTTTATGGGACAGGCTGAGATTGCCGGTTACTTTCCCCTGGCTTTGGTTTACCCTACCATGCTTGTCTTTCTTAAACCAGGGCTTTTTTTAATTTCCTTACTTATGGTTACTGCTGGTCTAATCTGGGAAAGGGATTTATTGAATATTATCTATCTTATTCCTGGTCTGGTCGGTTATATCATCTATAGGAGATATAAAGGAAAATGCCTGGAACAGGATATAGCCCTCTACAATGCCCTCTTATATTTTTGCCTGGCCCTGGCTAGAAATTATTACTTTGCTTCTATCCCTATATATTATTTCTTTTCTGCTGTAGAGGCAATTTTGATCTATATACTGGCTAATCCAGGCTTACAGGGGATGAAGCAATTATTTGACCGAAAAAGCAGCCTGGGCTACCCGGCCTTAATGGCTCTTTTCTTAATCAGTAGTGGTTTTTTAATAGGCCTGGCTAATCTAACCCTTTTCCCTGTAGAAATAGTAAATGTTATTTTTTATTTATTAATTATCAGTATGTCCAGTATCCTGGGTTTTAATTATGCCATAGTGGCGGTCCTTTTTTATAGTCTTGTCTTGATAATAACTGGAATAATTCCCCCTATCAAGATCTTTAGTTTTATTAGCCTTTCTTTCTCCTCTTCCCTTTTCAGGAAAAAGAAGAAAAGAGGAACTATTCTTGGAATTCTTCTGGCCTTTCTTTTATATTCAGGTATCGCCCCTTCTTTTGACCATCTCTGGCTAACAGGAATTGAATTATTAATTGCCAGCGGCTTTTACCTGCTCCTGCCAATTAAGTACTGGTTTTTATTCTATGATAGTTTTATCCAGCAAAACCAGGAGCAAGAGGAAGACTATTGTCCAGACCTGGACAAGTGTTTTAAACAGCACTTGACTGAACTCTCCAGAGTTTTTAATGAGTTGAGTCTTACCTTTCAGGAAACAGTACCTCTGGAAGATTTAAGCCGGGAGTTTGGAGATTTTTCCTTTATCTTTAATAATAAAGTCTGTGGCAAGTGTAGGGAAAAATCTATTTGCTGGCAAAAGGATAAGGATGATACCTATAAGCGGCTCTTTTTGCTTTTTCGGGAGGGAGAGAAGGAAGGTTTTCTGGAAGAAGGATTAATAGAGAGAATTTTTGCCCGCAAATGTCCCTATATTAAAAAAATGGTCCGGACTGTCAAGGATAGTTATGAGATATACCAGATTAACCGTTTCTGGCGCAATAGGTTAATAGATAAGCAGAAGATTGTTTCAGAACAACTCCTGGGTATTGGGGAAATCCTGGAACAATTTTCAGCAGAATCCTTTCTAGGTATTACAGGAGATGCCAGGATAGAGGAAATCAGAAAAAAGGCCCAGGAAAATAATCTGGATATCTTAGGTATAGATATTCATGCTAATATTAATACTAATAAAAATTATTATACTGTTAGATTTGAACAGTGTAGTGGTAATTGTCCCTGCCAGCAACAGTTTCTGGTCCTTCTGAATTCAGTTTATGACTATAATTATCGGATAATCGAGAAAAGCTGTGGTAATATCTTAAAGGATATACCCTGTAAAGTAGTCTATGGTCCCCTGGGACCTTATAAATTCTCTATAGCCTATTATATGCAGGCCTCTTCTGGAGACCTGTCAGGAGACAGTTTTTTGTACAAAGGCCTGAAGGATGGCAAAGAACTGGTGGTCCTTTCTGATGGAATGGGGGTAGGGGAAAAGGCCGCTGCAGAGAGTAAAGCAGCTATTAATTTACTGGAGACTATTATTGATGCCGGCTTTGACCAGAACCTGGCCATTAAAACAGTTAATTCAGCCCTTTACCTCCGCAACCAGGAAGAGTCTTTTACAACACTGGATATCTGTATTTTTGATACTTTTAGCGGGAAGGCTGTATTCAGTAAGATTGGTGCAGTAGATAGTTATTTAAAAAGGGGTTGGGAGCTAAAAAGGATCGAATCTGCCTCCTTACCGGCAGGAATCTTGGCCAATATTGAGGTTTCACAGGAGGAGATCGAATTAGCAGCCAATGATTTTATCATTATGTTTACAGATGGGATGCTGGATATCAGGGATGATATAGAGGATAAGAGGGAATGGTTGCGGCAGATTTTACAGAACTCTTCCTTTGATAAGGCAGAGGATCTGCTGGAATATTTGCGGGGAGAGGTTCTGGATTTCAATGGGGAGATTTCTGATGATCTGACGATAGTTGTCATAAAAGTTGAAGAAATTGAGAAAAAAAGAAGGAAATTTAATGCCTTGCCGAGAATAAAATTAGATATATAATTTTGCTTAAAGGAGAGTAGAATTTGGCTTTACTGGAGCGTTTCAAAGAATACCTTATTAAGGAAAACCTAATAGAAAAGGGTGACTCCATTTTGCTGGCTGTTTCCGGTGGGCCGGACTCTCTGGCCATGCTGGATCTTTTTTGCAGAATAAAGGATGAATATAATCTGAACTTGCTGGTCTTTCATTTAAACCACATGTTCCGCCAGGAGGCTTTTGCAGAAGCTCTCTTTGTCAAAGATGTAGCTGAAAATTATGGCCTGCAAGTTATCCTGGAAGAATTCAATGTACCAGAATATATTGCCAGCCATGGCTATTCACCGGAAGAAGGGGCCAGGAAAGCCAGATTTTATTTTTTGCAAAAATGGGCCAGCCAATATAAGATAAGAAAAATAGGCCTGGCTCATAATAAAGATGACCTGGTAGAGACCGTCTTTTTAAATATTTTACGGGGAACCGGGCTGAAGGGTTTAGCCGGGATTCTTCCCTTGACAGAAAGGGATGGCCTCCTTATTATTCATCCCCTGCTGGATATTCTCCGGCTGGAGATTGAAGATTATTGCCGGAAAAGGAATCTTAATCCCCGTTTTGACAGGACCAATGAGGAACTGATTTATACCAGAAATAAGTTAAGAAATAAAATAATCCCGGAGCTGGAAAAAGAGATTAATCCTGGCCTGAAAGGGGTAGTCTATAGGATGGCCCTGAATATAAGGGAAGAAGAAGCTTATCTGAATAAACTGGCTTCTGAAAAATATAAAGAGGCTTTATTAAAAAGGGATAAGGAGAAGCTGATCCTTTCCCTGGAATTCCTGGCCAGGGAAGAGAGGGTTATCAGGAGAAGAATAGTACAGAATGCTATCAGGGAACTGAAAGGGAATGACCTGGATCTCTATGCCGTACATTATGAAGCTATAGAAGATTTAATTCTTTCCAGCCAGACCGGGAAGTATATAACTTTACCGGAGGGGATAGAGCTAAGGCGGTCTTATGGTGAATTAATATTTACCCGTAACAGTCCAGACCTGGCGGAAGAAGATATAATAGAGCTATTGGAGATACCAGGAGAGGTAGTATGGGGGGATTTTCTCCTCAAGGCAGAAATTTTGCAGCAAAGCGGGAAGTGGAGAGAAGAGAGGGGAAATAAAAAGCTTTGTTTCTGTGATTTGAAAAAGGTAAAGGGTCCCTTGACCATTAGAAAAAGGAGAGCAGGAGATTCTTTTTATCCTTTTGGTTTGCAGGGGTCCAAGAAGGTAAAGGACTTTTTCATTGATGAAAAAATACCTGTTACAGAACGGGATAAGATCCCCTTAGTTCTGGATAAGGAAGGGAATATTATCTGGGTAGCAGGTTATCGGCCTGATGGAAGATTTAAGGTAGAAGGGGATACAGAAGAAATACTCAGGATAGAAATAGATTATATGGGAGGGGATTAAATAATGAAGGAAGATAAATTTTATGCAAATGATTTGGCAGAAATAATCATTACTGAAGAGGAGCTTCAAGAAAGGATTAAGGAACTGGCAGCGGAGATTACAGCCTGTTATAAGCCTGATGAAGAGTTGGTAATGGTGGGGATCTTACGGGGAGCAGTACTTTTTATGGCTGATCTGGCCAGGCATATTAACCTGCCGGTTATTTTTGATTTTATGGATGTATCCAGTTATGGGAAGGGTACCTATAGTTCCGGCACAGTAAGGATTATCAAAGACCTGGAAGAAAATATAGAGGGACGCCATGTGCTGATTGTAGAGGATATTCTTGATACAGGAAAAACCTTAAAACATGTTATTGCCATGCTGGAGACCAGGAGGCCGGCCAGTATCAAGATAGTTACCCTTCTGGATAAACCGGAGCGGAGAGTTATAAAGCATTTGAATGTAGATTTTAATGGTTTTGAAATTCCCGATAAATTTGTGGTAGGCTATGGCCTTGATTATGCAGAAAAGTACCGGAACTTACCATTTATTGCTGTTTTAAAGGAAGAATTATATTCTTAAATTATCTTAGTAAAGAAAGAAAAAGTTAATTAGTTCATCTTATTGCCAAAGAATACTCCATGTGTTATAATTATAAACTGTATGAGCATAATTCCGTGTTTTATTCCATTGGAAGGGAGGTCAATATTTATTGAATAGTTTTATAAGGAATCTGGGATTATATATAGTGTTAATAATACTATCTATTGTAATTGCACATTTTTTTATGCAACAAACCCCTAATGTTTTGAGGGATTTTTCATATAGTGATCTTCTTGCAGGGGTTGAAGAGGGTAGAATAAAAGAGGTTACCATTATTGGTAATAAACAAATACAGGGAAGTATCAATAATTTTGAATTTAGTATAGCCTTACCACCGGAGATAATACCGGATTTAATGGGCTTTCTTCAGGATAATGGTGTAAAATTAAATACTATGCCAGAGCCGACTCCACCCTGGTGGATGAATATCTTAGGTTATATTATACCCTTTGCCATTTTAGTAATAGCCTGGCTTTTTATTATGCAAAAAATGCAGGGCGGAGGAAACCAGATGTTATCCTTTGGCAAGAGCCGGGCCAGATTAAGTGATAGTAATAAAAAAGTTACTTTTGCAGATGTGGCTAATTATGAGGAAGTAAAAGAAGAATTGGTGGAAGTGGTAGAATTCCTTAAAGATCCCAGTAAATTTACCCGGATGGGTGCTAAAATACCCAAGGGTGTTTTATTGGTAGGACCTCCTGGTACCGGTAAAACTTTATTGGCTAGAGCCGTGGCCGGTGAAGCAGGAGTGCCCTTTTTTATAATCAGTGGTTCTGATTTTGTGGAGATGTTTGTGGGTGTTGGGGCATCCCGGGTCAGGGATTTATTTGAGCAGGGCAAAAAGAATTCCCCCTGTATAATTTTTATAGATGAACTTGATGCAGTGGGCAGACAGAGAGGGGCTGGCCTTGGTGGTGGCCATGATGAGAGAGAGCAGACCCTAAACCAACTCCTGGTAGAGATGGATGGTTTTGAAACAAATGAAGGTATTATTGTTATGGCAGCTACCAATAGGCCTGATGTACTGGATCCTGCCTTACTTCGTCCCGGTAGATTTGACCGCCAGATAGTGGTGGATCATCCTGATGTAAAAGGCCGGGAAGGTATCCTGAAGATTCATCTCCGTAATAAACCAATAGCTGATGATGTTGATGTATCAGTATTGGCCAGAAGAACACCTGGCTTTACTGGTGCTGATATGGAGAATCTGGCTAATGAAGCAGCTATACTGGCTGTGAGAAGAAAGAAAAAAGCCATTACTATGGAAGAATTTGATGATGCCATTGACCGGGTAATTGCCGGTCCAGCCAAGAAGAGCAAGATGGTTTCAGAAAAAGAGTTAAAACTGGTAGCATATCATGAGACCGGTCATGCCATCCTGGGTGAACTCCTGGAACATGGTGATCGTACCCATAAGGTTACTATAATACCCCGGGGCAGGGCTGGTGGTTATACTATACCTCTGCCAGAGGAAGAGAGGAGTTACCACACCAAAAAAGAATTACTGGATAGGGTGACTTCTTTATTGGGAGGCAGGGCAGCAGAAGATGTTTTCCTTGATGATATCAGCACTGGTGCCCAGAATGATATGGAAAGGGCTACCCGGCTGGTGCGGGCTATGGTAACAGAGTATGGCATGAGTGAGAAAATTGGGCCCTTGACCCTGGGACAGAAACATGATGAACAGATCTTCTTGGGCAGGGATATCTCCAGACAGAGAAACTATAGTGAAGAAGTTGCTGCTGCTATAGACCATGAGATAAGCTCAATTATCAATCAATGTTACCAGAAGGCTATAAGTTTATTGAAAGAAAATGCCGCTACTGTAGAAAAAATAGTTAATGCTTTAATAGAACGGGAGACCTTAGATTCTGAAGATATTAAGAAGTTGATGCGGGGTGAAACCCTTGAACCAATAGATAAGAAAGACAGGGTTTTGCAGCTAAACTTCAATTCCCGGGACAGAGAAAAGGAAGAAAAGCAAAATAAGAGTAAGGAAGACAGGTTAGAGGAAGTAACTGAAGAAAATAAAGTCGAAGAAAACGGGGAAGATGTGAAAGAGGAGTAATCTAATCGTCCCGTAACAAAAGTCAGTCCAGATAAAACACAGGGGAACACAGAGGGACGGTTCTCCTGTGTTGCTTTAGGCTGACTTTTTTTATATATGGATAGGGGGTTACAGAGGGAGGAGGCAGGAGAACCCTTCCCCTGATTCTGGAGAAGTCTTCTTCTGTGTCCTCTCTTGTTCACTAGTCTTAAGGAAGAAAACTTATAAAAAGAAACTTGTTTATAGGAGGAGTAGTGATGAAAACAGATATCGAGATTGCTCAATCTGCCAGCTTGCAGCCTATAGAGGAGATAGGGGCTGGCCTGGGTTTGGAGGAAAATGACCTGGAGACTTATGGGAGGTATAAAGGAAAAGTCAGCCTGAAACTTCTGGATAAAGAAGGGCCTGCTTCTGGCCAGCTGGTCCTGGTTACTGCCATAACTCCCACCCCTGCCGGTGAAGGCAAGACTACCGTTACTGTTGGCCTGGGACAGGCTCTCAATAAATTAGGCAAAAAGGCCATAGTAGCTATCCGGGAACCCTCCCTGGGTCCTGTGATGGGCCTGAAGGGAGGAGCGGCTGGTGGAGGTTATTCCCAGGTAGTACCCATGGAGGATATTAATCTTCATTTTACTGGAGATTTACATGCTATTGGTGCAGCCCATAATCTACTGGCGGCTGTAATCGATAATCACCTTAAACAGGGGAATAAGCTGGGGATCGATCCGGTAAATATCACCTGGCCCCGGGCTCTGGATATAAATGATCGGGCTTTAAGAGAGATTGTTGTTGGCCTTGGAGGCAGGGTTAATGGCATCCCACGCCAGGATAGGTTTATCATTACTGTTGCTTCAGAGATTATGGCTATATTATGCCTGGCCAATAATCTGACTGACCTGAAGGAAAAAATCAGCAATATAGTTATTGGTTATACATATGAGGGCAGACCAGTGCAGGTCAGGGATTTAAAGGTTGCAGGGGCCATGACTGCCTTATTAAAAGATGCCCTGAAACCCAACCTGGTCCAGACCCTGGAGAATACTCCTGCTTTTGTCCATGGGGGTCCTTTTGCCAATATAGCCCATGGCTGTAATAGTATTATTGCTACCAAAATGGCTCTGAAAACCGGAGACCTGGTAGTGACTGAAGCTGGTTTTGGTGCTGACCTGGGGGCAGAGAAGTTTTTTGACATCAAATGCCGTTATGCTGGTATTAGCCCGGATGCAGTGGTACTGGTAGCTACTATCCGAGCTTTAAAGATGCATGGGGGAATGAAGCTGGAAGATTTAAGAAATGAGAACCTGCCAGCCCTGGAAAAGGGCCTGGCCAATCTGGAAAAACATGTAAAAAACATAAGGAAATTCGGCCTTCCTGTAATAGTAGCCATCAATAGGTTCTCTGCTGATACAGAGGCAGAATTAGATCTGCTGGAAGAGAAGTGTCAAGAGCTGGGTGTCCCTGTTGCCCTTACTGAAGTCTGGGAAAAGGGTGGGGAAGGAGGCCTGGCCCTGGCCGAGGGTGTCTTGAAGATCCTGGCAGAAGAAAAGAGTAACTTCCGCTTCCTCTATGAACTTGATCTACCCCTCAAAGATAAGATTGAGAAAATTGCCCGGGAAATCTATGGTGCTGATGGTGTTGACTATAGTAATCTGGCCGAAAGACAATTGGCAGGTCTGGAGGAATTGGGCTATGGTAACCTGCCTATCTGTATGGCCAAAACCCAGAATTCCCTGTCAGACAATCCGGCCTTAAAAGGCAGGCCAAGGGGATTCCGGGTAACAGTAAGAGAGGTAAACTTATCTGCCGGGGCAGGATTTGTTGTTCCCCTGACCGGGCCAGTTTTGACCATGCCCGGCTTGCCTGCCAGACCGGCTGCAGAAATGATTGATATAGATGAAGAGGGGCATATTACCGGCTTATTTTAAGAAATTTACCAGGATTATATTATTATTTTAGAAAACTGAGCCTGGGGGGATCCTATAATTAATTCTTGTTTTTTAAAAAGATCTATGCTAAAATAGAAATAAAAAAGTGGCTGAGTAGGGGCCATGCGTTATAGTGCTTAAGGATGGGACGTTGCCTTAAGACGAAATGCCGATAAAAGGCTGCGGTATGGCTTCCGCGTCCGCTGCCACCAGAGAGTTATATAGACAGAAACCTTCTCTTTGGTGTGCAGAAAACTGCCACATTTCAAAGAGAAGGAGGTGCTAAGCTTGAAAATTTCTACCCGCAGGCTGGTTATCTTATCTTTTTTGATAGCCCTGAGCATTGTTTTGACCCGTCTGCTCAGTATCAGGATTCCAATTGGCGGGGTAGAGGGGATCAGGATTGGCTTTGGGGCCTTGCCGATTATCTTTGCCGGAATCCTCTTCGGGCCGCTGGCCGGGGGGATTGTTGGCGGCCTGAGTGACTTTTTGGGGTATTTTATCAATCCCATTGGTGCCTATATGCCCCATTTTACCCTGACATCTTTTCTGACAGGCTATATTCCGGCTCTCTTTTTCCACTATGTCTTCAGAAAAAGGACAGACTTTATTTATCTCCTGATCTCAATAGCGATCGGCCAGATACTGACTTCCATCATCCTGGTACCCTATTTTATTTCCACTTTGTTTGGCCTATCCATGAAAGTTATATTAATACCGCGCCTGTTCAGTCAGGCCTTTAATATCCCCATCTATGC
>LFRS01000071.1 GCA_001512435.1 Halothermothrix sp. DTU029
TATGGAGTCCATTATGAAATATAGGGGGATTTAAAAGAAAGGCAGAATATCAATACTTAAAGGGTGATCAATTATATGGAGGATATTTTCTCTATTTACTTTGTTCTCTTGCTGCTTTTTTGTGGATTCATCTCCCTGATTTTTGATACAGATCATGCCTACTTTTTTGGCCAATACAAAGATTACCTTATCTCCTTTTTTACCGGATTACTATATATATTCCTGGCATTAGCCATGGTCATATTCAGACTAATAGCCACCTATATTTTATAGATACAGGCTAATCAAGTTTTGTCACTGTAACATGTATCACTGAATGTTTATCATTGACAGCAATCTTTATGGGTGGAAAATCATTTATATTGCTGATTACAATAATCTTTTTCGGATCAATGATTATATTCTCTCCTTCCTTATCGAAGTAGTTTTTAAAACCTTCAAACATGGCCAACCTTTCCTCCAGTATATTTTTCCCCTTTTCCAGGGTACCCACCCTCTCTATTTCCTTTCTAATCCAGGCCTTTTCATCATTATTTAAATCATCCTTCTCTCTAATAATCTTCAAATGGATATTCCCTGAACTGTCAAAACCATTATAGATGACCCTCCAGAGGCCCAGGGGAACGGTATTGGTAAAATAATCTGTTACCAGCAGATTATCTGCCTTCTTGATGGAATAGCCCTTTAAAATATCCCCCCCTATGGCAACAGAAAGGTTTAACATGGCTTCTGAAAGAAAATCCTGATTCTTTTTCTGTAATAAGACTACCTTGCCCTTGTTTTCTATGATATCCCATCCCTCTATGTTTAGATGGTTTGCTGAAAGCTGGTGGCTAAGTATAAAGATAAAGGTTAAAGATAATAGGGATATTAAAAGGAATAAAATTATTATTCTTTTCATAACTGGACCTCCCTGCCCTTCTATGCATTTTACCCATTCCATACTTTAATTAATTTTTTAATATAGAACTTCCTAAATTACATACCAGTTTAATACATACCGTTTTTTCTACATATGCATACCGGATTTTCTGATTATAGTCTCTACATCCAGTTCCAGTTCTACCTTTTTAAACTCTTCATGCCAATCCTCTATCCTTTTCCATTCTTCCGGCATATAGGCCTTAACCAGTTCGCCAAAACCAAAAATATCAGCATTATATTTCTGCTGCACTTTATAGAATACTGTCTCTATTTCCCTTTTAACCTCTGTGGAAACCCTATTCTCCAGCTGGTCCAGATAAATTTCTTTATTATAAACGGCTGGTACCTCCTGGGAAAAGATTATCCCTTCAAAACTTAATTTGCATTCAAATTTAAAATTTCCCTTCTCTGTCAGGACAAGCCTCATTTTTCTCTTTAAATCTTTAAATACAATGGATAAGCGCCCTATTTCACTCTCTACATCCCTTACTACCTGCAGTCCGCTCAATTTTCCCTCCGCCAGCTGCAGATAACTCCAGGTTTCCTCCACATCCAGTTTTCCTACCATTCGATCCCCTCTGAATACAGCCAGGCCGCTGTATTTTATATTTCCGGTTTCTTTGTCGCTGCTGATTAATACGGCAATTGGATCAACCCCACTGGTGACATCCCTGATGGCAATTTCGATAAAAGGGAGATCCGGCATTGTCTGTCGCTGGATTTCATCTTCAATCAAATTCATTAAGTATATAGCCTGTAAATTTGCTGTCTTCGGAAAGGTATTCAAAAGGTCTTCCGCTTTATTTTCTGATATCAAAAGATAACTTAAACGCCGGAACTCTGGATTGTTGCGGAAAAAATTCATATATCGTGAAAGTCCCTCCCGGGCCAGGTCTTCACTGATAACCAGCACTCTGGTATGTCCCAGAAATAATTCATCTTGCAATCTCTGCTGTAAATTGACATAACACATACTTACATTGCGGCCAATTGCAGAAACATTCCATACTGCCTCTGCACCTGTGGTAAGGGGTTGGCCTGCCCCCCCACTCAGTTTTTCCGGAATAGCTACCTGGGCTGTCAGCTTGACCATGGATATATATTCATAATTCTCCGTTTCTGTCCTTTCTGCTAAATCTAAACCCAGGGCCACTACCATTACCCTCCGGTTAATGTCCTTCAGGTCCCAGCAGCCGGTTAAAATTATGGATACTAAAAGAATCAGCAAAAACGGAAGGAATCTTTTCCGGCTTCTCAACTGCGTTCATCCCCTTTTCTCCCTTTAATAAATATGGCTGCGAAGTAAATAATAATCGTGGTGATAATAAGGCCGGCAGCAAATTTAGTAACTATATCCACATATTCAAAAACATCATGGAGATTATCCGGCAAAATAGCGGATAGATATGCTAATGGCAGTAAAGTTAGAGTAAGGGTTTTATGTTCTTTTAATTTAAAGATCTGGGTAAAACCCACTACTGATGCATAATAAACATTTGCTGCGGTGGTAAAGATAGCCACTACCCAGAAGGCAATAAAAACTGCCTCCATCCTTTCCAGTAATAAGCCTGGAAAGGGAGTAACCTTGATTAATTCCAGGGTAGGCCAGACCAGGGTCTGTAGCTCCTCCACACCGAAAACACCTACAGATACTATCATTGTAATTATATAGGCTACTAGTGGAGTAACGATCCCTTTTAAACTATAATTATAGGCCAGTTTCTGGGTAGTCAATGATGGGATGAATAGAGCAACAATTTCAAAACCCAGGAAAGAAAAAAAACTCTTTAAACCCCCTTTTAAAATAGGCATAATACCCTTCCCGCCTGTCAGGGGCAAAACCCTGATTAGATTTATCTCTCTCAAACCTAAAAATAGAGCATACATAATAAATAGGATAACGAAAACAAAATAAATTTCATTAACCCTGCCCACAATCTGCAGATCAGACCTGCTAAAATATAGCACTGTCAACAACATGGCTATTACAATTACCTCTAAGGGGGTCTTGAGCAAAACTGAAGAAACCAGCATCAGGGAAAATATCCTGACTATTATACCTGTTATAAATAACCAGTATGTACAGAAGGCGATACCGATAAGCCCTCCAATCCATTTATTGGTAAGACGCATCCCATATTCCATTATTGTTTCTTCCGGAAACCGCAATCCCAGATTAATCAGGAGCAGCAGTAAAATTATAGAGATAAAACCGCCAATAAGTACAGAAAGCCAGGCTCCTGTACCGGAAACGGCGGTAATGTCCCTGGGTAAAAGCAGGGTACCGGCACCCAGGAGGGTATTGGCTATAATCCCTGCAAATTGCCTTTCTGTTAATTTACCGTGTTCTTTCATAGCCATCATCATCTCCTGTACTGCTGAAACGTTTTTCATTCTTTGTCCTTAGATGTTCAGGCCTCTTTCTCAGTGACCATATAGGAGGCCTGAGAACGGTATCCTGCAGGTCCCCCAGCCGGGAAGGAGCCATTGGTGTCAGATAAGGGATACCGAAGGACTTTAAACCGGCCAGATGTATCGACAGGATAATCAATCCCAGCACCAGGCCGTAAAGGCCAAAGATTGTAGCCAGGATCATCAGGGGATATTTTACCAGGCGGAAAGCAATAGCCGTACTGTAATTGGGAATAGCAAAGGAAGCAATAGTATCAGTGGCAACAACAATAACCATAAAAGGGCTGACAATACTGGCACTGACCGCTGCTTCACCGACTATTAAAGCACCAACTATACCGATGGTAGAACCTACCGGATCCGGAAGCCGTATACTGGCCTCCCTCAATAATTCCATCAGAATTGTTATGATAAAGGCCTCTGTATAGGCAGGGAAGGGTACTACAGCCCTACCGCCGGCAAAGGCCAGAGCCAGTTGTGTCGGGATCATCTCCGGATGAAAGGAAATAACTGATATGTACAGGGCAGGTAAAGTCATGGCAATTATGATGGCCAGTAACCTGATCACCCGCAGGAAGGAACCAATTATGAAACGGTCATAATAATCCTCGGCAGACTGCAGAAAAATGGAAATGGTAATGGGTGCAATGAGGGCAAATGGAGTACCATCAACTATTATAGCCACCCTGCCCTCCAGCAGAAAGGCCGCCACCCGGTCCGGCCTTTCTGTACTAAGCAGCTGGGGAAAGGGAGTAAAATGGTTATCCTCTATTAACTGTTCTATGGTTCCAGAGCTCTGTATATTGTCTATATCTATATTGGAAATCCTTTCCTTGATTTCTTCTACAATATATTTATTGGTCAGTCCTTCTATATAACAGATGGCTATATTGGTCCGGGAATATTTGCCGATACTGATACCCTTTATCCTGAG
>LFRS01000121.1:0-8143 GCA_001512435.1 Halothermothrix sp. DTU029
TTTGCTACCCTGGAGACTTCTGTCAGGAAGATAGTCCTGCCTGATAACAAGGCTTTTCTGCTTACAGATACAGTAGGTTTTATCAATAAACTCCCACATCATCTGGTAAAGGCCTTCCATTCTACCCTGGAGGAAGTTGCAGAGGCAGATCTCTTAATCCATGTAGTAGATTGTTCTGATTCCCGGCATGAAACCTTTATAGAGGTCACCAATAAAACACTGGAAGAGATAGGGGTTAAGGATATTCCTACTATATATGCCTATAATAAGGCTGATTTAATAGATTTGCAGATTCCCCTGGTGAAGGATAATGTAGTCTATCTTTCAGCCAGAGAAAAAATAGGCCTGGATGAATTGGTAGGCTTAATTAGGAAAAATATCTTTGAAGACTATGTTTGTTGTGAATTCCTCTTCCCCTTTGACCGGGGAGAATTGATTTCTTATTTTCATGAAAAGGCCAGTGTATTGAAGGTTGCTTATGAGGAAAATGGCACTTCATTACTCGTTGAATGCAGGGCCAGTGATTATGAACGGTATAAGGATTATGCAATAAACAAGGAAAAATCTGTGGTTGTCAATACTGCTGCTGATAGTAGTATAATGTAAATATTTCGCAATCCCTGAATATAAAAATTCAGGGATTTTTTATGTTTATGATAGTTTCCTTGACTATCTTTTTTTATTTGTGGTATAATATGACCAGAGATTCATATGAACATGAAGTCATATTCACACATGATAATAATGATAGAAAGGTGATGAAAATGCCCACTGATACTTTTTTTAATCTGCCTGTTGAGAAGAGAGAAAGGATTATCGAGGCAGCCATTGATGAATTTTCCCGCTATTCTTTTCATAAGGCCAGGGTAACTGCTATTGCAGATAATGCCGGTATTGCCAAGGGTAGTTTTTATCAGTATTTTGAGGATAAAAAAGATCTGTATAAATATCTCATGGAAATTATTGCTGAAAAGAAGCTATCATACATAAATAAGGATATGTTAATGAACAGGGAAAAATATGGCTTTTTCCAGCTTTTACGGGAGGTTTTTCTTAGCGGAATCAGATTTGCGAAAGAGAATCCCCGTCTGGTGCCCATTGGTGAGATGTTAGTGGCTGATAAAGATCTTTTAAGCGAGCTTTATGGAGAACACCGGTATCTAAGCAGTGACTTTTTCAAGGAACTTTTAGAATTTGGTAGAGAAAAGGGAGAAATAGATCCTGATGCTGATTTGGATTTTCTGGCCCGGATGTTGAGTGGTCTTACCTATTCGCTGGTAGATTTAGTTATGGAGGATGGAAAGATCGACATGGATGATATGGAGATTTATGATAAGATGTTGTATTTTGTAGAGAATGGCATAAAAAAGAGGTAGTTATTTATTAAATAGAATTAATTAAGAAAATGGGGAGGTATAAGGATATGGCATTACTGGAACTAAAGGGAGTCAGGAAAATTTATAGGCAGGGCCAGATTGAGGTACCGGCCTTAAGGGGAGTTGACCTGCAGGTAGATGAAGGTGAATTCACTACTGTTTTTGGGCCATCTGGTTCTGGAAAAACTACTATGTTAAATATGATTGGTTGTCTGGATAAGCCCAGCAGTGGGACCATTATTTTTAATGGAAAGGAATTAAATGAACTCAGTAAAAAAGACCTGGCTATGATACGTAGGTTTAATATAGGTTTTATTTTTCAAAGCTATAATCTGATTCCTGTTTTGACAGCTTATGAGAATGTTGAGTTTGCCATCAGGTTAATCAACAAATATGATAATAAGGAGATCAGGGAAAGGGTTTTAAAAATACTGGCAGCAGTTGGTCTGGAAGGGATGGAGAACAGGAGGCCCCATGAACTTTCCGGTGGACAAAAACAGAGGGTGGCTATTGCCAGAGCCCTGGTAAAAGAGCCCAAACTGGTACTGGCTGATGAGCCAACAGCTAATCTGGATTCGAAGACCAGTGAAGAGGTTTTAAAGGTAATGGTAAAGATGAATAAAGAGTTAGGTACTACCTTTATCTTTTCTACTCATGATCCCCTGGTGATGGACTATGCCCGGCGTATGCTGGAAATAAGGGATGGCCTGATTGCCGAAGATAGAAGGAGGGAAGAGATAAATGTTTCTGACTAAACTGGCTATAAAGAATCTGGTCAGGCATCGTAATCGAAGTATTTTTACATCTATAATCATTGCCATGGCTATCTTAATTTATATCTTTTTTGATTCCCTTATTGGAGGCATGTCAGAATTATCCTATGAAACAATTATTGATTATGAAAGTGCTCATCTACAGATAGTGGATAAGAACTATTGGGAGGCAAAGGATGAACTGGCCCTGGATAATTTATTTACTATAGATGAAAGGGTCCTGGAAGGTGTAAAAAATCTAACAGGAATTTTAGCCGGTTCAAGAGAATTGAACTTTTCAGCACTGCTTAGTAATGGAATTGATAATTTACCTGTTATGGGTAAAGGAATTATTCCGGAAGAATATTTAAAGGTTTTTGCTCTGGAAAAACAATTTGTAGAGGGAGATATCTTTCAGCCTGGTGACTATAAGGCAGTACTGGGGAAACGACTGGCAGAGCTGCTGGACCTGGGTGTCGGTGATTATATTACTCTTCTGGTAAAAGATAATAACAATACTTTTAATACTATTGATGTAGAAATAGCTGGCCTCTTGCATACCAGTAATCCCAATGTTAATCAGAATATAGTCTATCTTCCTCTGGATCTGGCCCAGCAAGCCTTAAGTGTAGGTGAGCAGGTCAGTAAGATACTTATTAGAATAGAGAATAAAGATCAGGCCAGTAGGCTGGCAGAAGAACTGGGCTTAAATTTAATAAAGGCAAATAGCAATCTGGCTGTTTATTCCTGGGAGGAACTGGAGGCCTTTAGCTTCCTGGGTGCGGCTGTGCTGGAAAAGCAGGTTATTTTAGCTATAATTCTGGTTATTGCTGCCATTGCTATAATCAATACTGTCATATTGGCTGCTCTGGAAAGACTGGAAGAGATCGGCATGATGAAGGCCATGGGTTTACAGAACAGGGAAATCGTTTATACCTTTGTTCTGGAATCAACGGGAATCGGCATTATTGGTGGAATCATAGGTATAGTTTTAGGTATAATTACTATCTGGTTTTTATCTGTATATGGTATGGACTTTGAAGCCTTATATGGAGTTGATATGGCCTCCTTTGGTTTGCCCATTTTAGGTAAAATATATGCTGCCTGGAATCCTGCAGCCTTTATTGAAGTTTTTGTTTTTGGAGTTCTGGTTTCACTACTGGCCAGTATTTTGCCAGCTTATTGGGCTGCAGATAAAGACCCGGTAGAATCTATCTATCATCGCTAGGGGGGGAGAGTAGTGGGATATATAATTAAAATAGCTTTTAAGAATTTATTTCGCAGTAAATTAAGGTCTTTTGTATCAATTATAGCCATTGCCTTTGGGGTGATGATTGTTGTTTTTGCCAGGGGTATAGTAGTAGGTATGGTAGATTCTGTTTTTGCTGACCATATCCAGTATAATTCTGGCCATATTAAGATTATAGATCAGGAATATCAGTTGAAGGAGCGTTTATTATCTCTCAATTATCCTGTCGATGGTTTTAATGGTGAGGATTTGGATGTGATGATTGAGGCATTAGAGGGTGTAAATAATGTGGAGCTGGTGATTCCCCGTTTGAAGTTTGCTGCCCTGGTCAGCACAGAAGAAGAACTGGTAACCATGAGTGGTTGGGGGGTAAATCCAGATAAGGAGCTTATTTTTACAAATATCGGGGATATACTGTTAGAAGGCAGGATGGTCCAGCCTGGCCGGCAGGAAGTAGTTATGGGGACTGCTTTACTGGAAAAGATTAATGCCAAGGTAGGAGGTAAGGTAACTATTCTCTTTAATACTGCCTATGGCTCTTTAAAAGGGGTAACTTTTGAGGTTGTGGGTAGACTGGATACCGGATTAAAGTTGCTAAATGAAATGGTCTTTTATTTGCCCCTGGACCAGGCCCAGAGATTTCTGGAAATGGATGAGGAGGTAACAGAATTGTTACTGGTACTCCCTGATAGGAAGATGGTTTCACAGGTTTTACCGGAAGTAAAAGAACTATTGGCGTTGGAGGGAGGAGGGCGCTATCTGGCTTTGGGTTATCGGGAAACCAGTGATTTAATCCCCTTAATGGATCTTTCGGAAGTGATCTTTAATTTCATTTATATCTTCCTGGTATTATTATCCTGTATAGTAGTAATTAATACCATGATTATGATTATAAGAGAAAGGACCAGGGAGATTGGAATGATGGCTGCTCTGGGACTGGAAAAGAAAGAGATTTTACAACTTTTTCTTATTGAGGGTGGTTTCATGGGTCTGATAGGGAGTCTTCTGGGGGCCCTGGGGGGCTATCTAATTACTGCTTATTTAGGAAGAGTAGGATTTGATTATGGCCAGGCCCTGTCAGGAATGGATACAGGTATCCTGCTTAATACCATGATTTATCCTGCTGTTTCCCTGGAAAATACTATTTTTGCCTTTGTATTGGGAACAATCATTGTAGTATTAGCCTGTGTTTTCCCGGCCCGGAGAGCCATAAAACTGGAACCTACTGAAGCCATGCGGGAAGCATAGATCTGCATCAATAATTAAAGATAAGGAATATTAATCTATTATATAAATAAAGGAAAAGCCCCCTATTACTAGAATAAATAAATATTGGGAGTTGATTAGATGAAGAGATTTTTAGCCTTTTTAGCTATATTTATTCTACTTTTTACTTCTTCCACTTTTGTTCATGCCCTGACTGCTGAAGAGATTATCAACAAAAGGGATGATAATGAGTATCTTGAGACTGCCAGGGCAGAAATGGAGATGATTATAAGAAGTGGCAGGCGAGAGATGAGTAAAACCATGATTTCTTTGACAGATAAGCAGAACAGTCTAACTGAGTTTACTAATCCCCGGGATCGGGGAACAAAGTTTCTGAAAAGGGGAGACGAGTTATGGATGTTCTTCCCTGATGCAGAGGATATTGTCAAAATCTCTGGCCATATGCTTAATCAGGGGATGATGGGTAGTGATTTTTCTTATCAGGATTTGATGGAATCTGATAAACTGATTGATTTATATGAATTTGAAATCATTAGTGAAGAGGAAATAGATGGACGGCCCTGCTATGTACTGGAAGGTTTAGCCAGGGAAGGAAAAGAGGTTTCTTATTATAAAAGAAAAATATGGATAGATAAAGAGCGATTCGTAGGTCTTAAGGAAGAACTATATGCCCGGAGCGGAAGATTATTGAAAGAGTTAAATGTTTTACAGGTAGAAGAAATTGAGGGACGTTGGTATCCATTACGGTCTGTAATGGAAGATAAATTAAGGAAGGATACCAGTACAGAGGTGATTCTTAAGGCTATAGAATTTAATCCGCTTATACCGGAAGGAACATTTACTTTGGAGAATCTCCGGTAAAATTAGACAGTAAAGAAGATAGCTGTTCTATGAGGACAGGATAGTGATTTTGGAGAGGTGAATTTAATGCGCAAGTATTTGTTATTATTACTCATATTCATATTTGCAGGACAAGTTTCAGCTATTGAAGCCGGTGGAGAATATGCTATATTGGCTAATCTTTCCTGGCATGACGGTACTTATAAAACAGAGATTAGTGATTTTTTAAATATAGATTTGTTTCTCCCGCAAGTAGGAAATAATGAGATTCAATATTCCTTTATAGTTACTGATCCTTTGCTGGACTTATTGGAGGATAAAGATGCTGCATATTATACCAGAAAACTATATCTGCGGCGTAAGTTCGATGATTTCAGCCTGACAGTTGGACGGCAGCCTGTTTCCTGGGCTTTTGGTTCATTGCTTAACCCGGTAGATTATACTCCTGGTTCACTTGTTGCAGATAGAGAGAGTTCTGGCAAATATACTGATGCCCTGGAGCTATATCTGCCCTTAGAGTGGAATTCAGGACTAAGCTTGCTTGCTTCCTATCCTGGAGGGTTTTCGACAGATTTTAATAAAATGAAAACTGGAGTAAGGGGTAGGTTTGGTGTTGGAGCTTTTGATTTGACTCTTAACTATGTTCAGGAAGCTTTTTCTATTAGAAATTCTTTCTTTCCCCGGGAAAGACTTGCTTTGACACTAAAAGGTGATTTAAAAGGTATGGGAGTATACGCTGCTTTTGGCCATTATTTTGATGATGTCCTGGATAGCAGTAATAGTTTATTGCTGGGAATAGATTATAGCTATAATCTTAACTATTATACTAAAATTACACTGCAGTTGGAGTATCTGGGACTTGGTAATAGGAGTCTTTCACCAGTATTGGGTCCATTTATCTTCATGAATGGTAGAGGGGATAGGCTTGATCTTTTAAGTGCCAGCCTGACTTATCCTGTGGACGATTTTTCTTCTATTTCTTTAATGTCCATGTTAAATTTAGATGGTAGCCGAATATTTATAAGTCCGGTATATCAGAATACTTTATCTGCCAATATAGATCTTAATTTAAGTGGGCAGGTTTTCTTTGGTGAGGAGTATAACTTTACATCTCTTAGTACAGGTTTGACTTATTCATTTTAAGGAGGTCATGTGATGAAAATAGCAGTTATCAGTGATTCTCATGGTAGTCTGGAAGCCTGGGAAAAAGCAGAAAAATATTTTAATGATACAGATCTGGTGCTTCATGCAGGAGATATATTATATCATGGTTCCCGTAATCCCTTACCAGCTGGCTATAATACTATTGCTTTAACAGAGAAAATAAATGAGGCTACAAAAGAGAGCTATAATTTATTGGCTGTACAGGGAAATGTAGATTCACTGGTAGATAACTGGGTATTGCCCTATCCACTACCGGGTTATGCCATATATGATAATAAGGGTTTCCGGATTGTAATCTATCATGGTCATCAGCATGAAACCCTGGAGGAAAGGCTTGATTTTGGCCGCAGATTTGGAGCTGACCTTGTGGTATTTGGTCATACCCATCTCCCACTTTTAGAGGAAAAAGATGGCGTCATACTTCTTAATCCTGGTAGTATTGCTTTACCAAAACAGGAGCCATCTGTACCGACTATGGCCATGATTGAAGATAATGAAATCAGGATCTTTAATCTTGATAATGGGGATACTATATATTCTTTAAAAAGATAAATAAAAAAGATAAAAATCTTCGGGTAATCTAACTCTGCTTTCTGCTTAATCTTTGGTATGGTATTTTATACTATCGTGAAAAATCGGAAAGCAGAGTTTTTACTTGTTATAGGGTAAAAGGATTATTTATAATAAGGCTGACTTTAATCAAAAAAAGGCTACAGCTATTTTCTGTCGAATTATTATAAAAGAAGGTTTGAACTTAAAATAAAAAGAATATTCCAGAAAAGAAAGGAATGATAAAATGGCTCCCTGTAAGCATTGTCATGGAGATTCCTGTATTTATAAAGTCCCTATCTTTGCCGGATTAGATGAAAGTAAAGTTGGCCAACTGGAGAGGCTGGTTCAGCAGAGAGAGTATAGGAGTGGTGAGATTATTTATCTGGAAGATGAGCCTGATGAGTTTATCTATATTATTGATTCCGGACTGGTAAAATTATATACTATCGGCAAAGACGGGGGAGAGTATATTTTACGGCTCTTAAAGAGTGGAGATTTTTTTGGGGAATTTGTCCTCTTCCGGGAAGCAAAACATGGCAGCAGTGCTGAAACAGTGACAGATTGTAAGATCTGTATGATCGGGAAAAAGGAACTGGAAAACCTGCTCAGGACAGATACTGAGCTTTCTTTTAATTTACTGGCTTCAATTACTGACCGCCTCAATGAGACAGAACAAAAGTTAATCTCACTGGCCCTGGAGGATGCCCGGGAAAAGACCATGAGGCTGCTTCTGGACCTGGCCCAGGAAAGTGGTGAAAAGAGGGCTGATGGTATCTTGGTCAAATTACCCCTAAACCGGCAGGGACTGGCCAATCTTATCGGTTTGAGCCAGGAAACCCTTAGCAGGAAGCTGTCTGAATTGGAAAAGGAAAATATTATAACACTACAGGGACAAAAGCAGGTTTTACTGCGGAAAAAATAAGGTTCAGGAGCGTCAAAGGATTTATTGACAAATAAAATTATTTATTATATTATATATAAAG
>LFRS01000121.1:8163-32876 GCA_001512435.1 Halothermothrix sp. DTU029
TTTAAGATTTAAAATTTAAGAAGTAAGAAGTAAGAAGTAAGGAATAAGCAATAAGCAATAAGCAATAAGCAATAAGAAAGAAATATGGTTTTAGTTTTAAAATAAAAATAAAAATTAAATATACAATACACAAACTATAAAAAACAAAATAAAAATAGAACATAAATAAAAAAACATCAGGGATAATTATCCTATTTATGGGGGTTTATTATGAATATAACTGATTTTAAATTTGCTATTCTGGAATATACCAGAAAAATAAATGAAAATATCAACAAACTCTTTAACCCGATTTTTGCTGAATATGGTTTAACCATGCTACAGGGTAGAATCTTAATGGAATTATTCCATTTTGGTATCCTTTCGATTGGAAATCTGGCTGAAAGTATCAATGTTGCAGGGGCTAATGCTTCAGCAATGTGTAAGAAGCTGGAGAATATGGGTTATTTGAATAGGGCCAGGGATAAGGCAGATGAACGGGTAGTTCAGGTAGACTTAACAGATAGGGGTAGAGAAATTTTACTACAAATTAATGAAAAGATGAATGAACTTATTTCCCGTGAATTGTATAAAGAAGGAGAAGAAAGCTTCAGGGAAATAATTCGTGGAATGGAGAAATTAAATGATATACTGGAAAGGATTGTTTCCTGTAACCAATAAAAGAATATGGAACTAAAAGGAGAAAAGAATTATGGAGATAAAAAATCCCAGAAAACCGATACTTTATTATATTATAACAGTTTTAATTATTGTTTTATTGCTTAATACTTTTGTTTTTCCCAGTTTACTAAAAAGGCATATAACCCAGGTAGATTATGGGACCTTTTTAAGGGAGCTGGAGCAGGGAAGAGTCAGCAGAGTAGAGGTGCAGGATAGGCAAATAGCCTTTATTATCAGGGATGAAAGAGGAAAGGAAAATATTTATATAACCGGCCGGATGGATGATCCGGATCTGGTAAATCGGCTTTATAAGGCCAATGTTAATTTTCAAAAAGTGATTCCCAAAGAGGCCTCCCCCCTCCTGGATTTCATTTTATACTGGATTTTGCCCATGTTTATTTTTATTGGATTGGGCCAGTTTTTTGTCAAAAGGATGCAGGGCAAGATGGGTGGAATAGGTAATGCCATGTCTTTCGGGAAGAGTAATGCCAGGATCTATGTAGAGGCTGAAACTGGAAAGACCTTTGCTGATGTAGCCGGACAGGAGGAAGCAAAAGAAGCCCTGGCAGAAGTGGTAGGTTTTCTCAATCAACCGGAAAAATATAAAAAGATTGGGGCTAAAGTTCCCAAGGGAGTCCTCCTGGTAGGCCCTCCGGGCACTGGTAAGACTTTACTGGCTCAGGCTGTAGCTGGTGAATCCAGGGTTCCCTTTTTTTCGATTTCCGGTTCAGAGTTTGTGGAGATGTTTGTAGGAATGGGGGCAGCCAGAGTCAGGGATCTGTTTAAGCAGGCCCAGGAGAAGGCTCCCTGTATTATCTTTATTGATGAGATTGATACTATTGGTAAAAAAAGAAATACTGGTCCTGGCAGTAATGAAGAAAGGGAACAGACCCTAAATCAGCTATTAACAGAGATGGATGGTTTTGATGGTGATAAAGGGGTAGTAATTTTGGCAGCTACCAACCGCCCTGAGACCCTGGATCCAGCTTTATTGAGACCAGGTCGTTTTGATCGCAGGGTTCCAGTGGAGCTACCAGATCTTGCCGGTAGGGAAGCTATTTTAAAATTACATGCTCAAAAGGTTAAATTGGCTGATAATATCAATTTAAATGCAATAGCCCGGGCTACCTCCGGGGCTTCCGGGGCAGACCTGGCCAATATTATCAATGAAGGTGCCCTCCGGGCAGTACGAATGGGCAGGGAATATGTATGCCAGGAAGACCTGGAAGAATCCATTGAAGTGGTAATAGCAGGCTACCAGCGGAAAAATGCAGTAATTTCGATGAAAGATAAATTAACCATTGCCTATCATGAGATTGGCCATGCCCTGGTGGCTGCTAAATTAAACCATACAGCTCCAGTGCATAAAATAACCATTATACCCAGAACCTCCGGTGCCCTGGGTTATACTTTGCAGATTGATGAAGGGGACCGGGTATTATTAAACAAGGAACAGGCCCTGGCCAGGATTGCCACCTATATGGGCGGCCGGGCAGCAGAGGAACTTATTTTTAATACTGCCACTACCGGTGCTGCTAATGATATCGAAAAATCTACTAAATTGGCCAGAGACATGGTTACCAGATATGGGATGAGTGAAGAATTTGGCATGATGGCTCTGGAGACTATAAATAACCAGTATTTAGGGGGCGATAGTTCTCTCCTGGTATCTTCTGAAACTGCTGCCAGGATAGATGCAGAGGTAGAGAAGATATTAAAGGCTTCCTATAGAGAGGCCTATAGTATTTTGGAGGAAAATAAAGAAAAGCTCCATGAATTGGCTAAATATCTTCTGGAGAAGGAGACCATAAGTGGAGAAGAATTCATGAAAATCTTAGCTGCTGATTCTTAAATATAATCTCTATCATATATAGTTAATGGGGGTGATGAAGGAAAGGATGAATATCCTTGTTACTCTTGATTCTAATTATATTTTGCCTTTAAAAGTTATGTTAAAATCCATGTTTTATAATAATCAAGAGGAAAATATCACTATCTATTTAATGCATTCATCACTAAAGAGGGAAGAATTGCAGGATCTGGAAGATTATATTATCAGGAATGGCCAGCAACTGGAAGTAATCACTATAGATGATGAATATTTTAAAGATGCACCTACCCTTTTGCATTATACCAAAGCAATGTATTATCGTTTGCTGGCTTTTAGATTTTTGCCAGAGGATCTGGATAGGATACTTTACCTGGATCCCGATATTCTTGTGATTAATCCCCTTAGGGAACTTTATGAAACAGATCTAACTGATTATTTATATGCTGCGGCTTACCATGATCTGATATCAGTTAAGGAAATAAATAGAATCAGATTAATGCCTTATGAAATTGAAGCTTATTATAATTCCGGGGTTCTTTTAATGAATCTGGATTTACAGAGGAAAAGCATTGAGGAAAAGGAAATTTATGACTTTGTGGTAAAAAACAGAAAAAAACTGATAATGCCAGATCAGGATATTCTAAACTGTTTATATTCCAAAAAGATTAAAACTTTAGATGAAAAGCTTTATAATTATGATGCCAGGTATTATCGCTATTATAAGCTGCTGGATGGAGAATGGGATATGGATGCGGTCATTAAGAATACTGTGATTATTCATTTTTGTGGTAAGAAAAAGCCCTGGAAGCGAAATTATAGTGGCAGGTTCCATGCCCTATACAAACATTATGAGAAAATGGCTTTAGGAGAATAAAATAGAGGGAGGCCTTAACGCAGTTAAAGCGTTAGGGCTTTTTCTTTTATATCCAGTATACTACCAGTATACTAAAGTCTTTTTTATAACATAATAAATTTATAGGAAGGACAGGCAGGTGTCAATAATGACAGAAGAAGAGAAAGATGAAATAATGAGAAAACTGATAGAAATCTCTGAGAGAATCCAGAGCATTAATCTGGTAGAATATATTGAGTTGGTGCGGTCTCCGGGCAGGATGCTGGTTATAAACTTTATTTCTGGCCTGGCCAGGGGATTGGGGATAGCAATCGGGGCTACTGTTCTGGGAGCCTTATTTTTAATTATTTTATTTGACCTGGCCCAATCCAATATTCCTCTCATTGCTGAATTTGTTGCCAGGATCATTAAAATTGTTGAAACATATCTATAGTGGTAATTCTTTAATGGAAACAGAAAATATGGAGGGGAGATATCTACCATGGAAAAAAACAAGCTGGAAAGATACAGGGAGATACTATTGAGTGAAAAGAAAAGACTGGAAGAACAGATAGATAGTATAGAGAGAGAACAAAGACTGAGCCAGAGGGAAGCAATAAATGAGCTCTCAGCCTATGATAATCATCCGGGAGATTTAGGTACTGAGACCTTTGAAAGGGCTAAAGACCTGGGCTTAAAGGATAATGCCCTTACTCTTTTGAATGAGGTAGATAGGGCCCTGGAAATGATTGATGCTGGTAGTTATGGTATTTGCCAGAGATGTGCTAATAGGATCAAGGAAGAGAGATTAGAGGCAGTACCTTATACTGTTTTCTGTGAAAAATGCAAAAAAATAGAAGAAGAGCTGACAGCCAGTAGAGAAAGACCTGTTGAGGAAGAGGTCCTGCGACCTCCTATCTGGGGAGCTGATGATGGTAATGAAACAAGCATATATGATGGAGAAGATGCCTGGCAGGATGTAGCCCAGTATGGGACTTCCAGTGAACCTTATGTTAAGGCTGACCCTCTCTTTGAAAAGGAAGAAGAAATAATTGGGGCAGTGGGTATTGAAGATTCTATCTATGATGATGAAGTAGAAGACCTGGAAGAGGCAGCAAAAAGAAAAAGCAGCTTTACAGGTCTTAAAGGAGATGTTGATAGATAAAATAAAAAGAAAGCTGATATAATCTTCCCTGTTGTTTAATAAGCATCAATGTGCTACAATATTACAGGGGTATAAAAATGTTTTATTTTTTCATCATGGTACTGGTCTTGATAGACCAATTAATTAAATTAAATATTGATAAAAAATTCTTCCCGGGAGAGTCCTTGCCTGTTATCGAAAATATTTTTCATTTAACCTATGTTAGAAATAGGGGTGCAGGTTTTGGAATACTGGCCGGGAAAAAATATTTATTACTGCTGATAACTGCTTTGATTTTAGTATTTTTATTAATATATAGATATAAAAGCCGGGCAGGTTTATTAAAGGATTTTGCCTTAATTTTTTTAATTGCCGGTGCCCTGGGCAATTTTATTGACCGGGTCAGGCTGTCATATGTTATAGATTATCTGGATTTCCGGATCTGGCCTGTTTTTAATCTGGCAGATATCTTGATTAATATTGGGGCTGGTTTGTTGATTATATCTATCTGGAAATCTGAAGGTGATACATATGAAGGAGGCTAATTTTCTTGTTCAGGAAATAGAGCAGGGGGAAAGACTGGATAAATTTCTTTCCAGTAAATACAAAGACCTTTCCCGTTCCTATATACAAAAACTTATCATGGAAAATATGGTCACTGTTAATGGGAGAAGCGGAAAAGCTAATTATAAAGTTAAAAGGGATGATTTGATAAAAGTAATAATCCCGGAAGCCCGGACCCCAGAAATTAAAGCAGTAGAAATGGAATTGGAGATCATATATGAAGATGAAAGTATATTAGTTGTGAACAAGGCTCCAGGACTCCTTGTCCATCCGGTGCCTGGGCAGGAGGAGAATACCCTGGTAAATGCACTCCTGGCTTATTCTGATAGTTTATCGGGAATAAATGGTGTCAAAAGGCCGGGCATAGTTCACCGGCTGGATAAGGATACTTCTGGGGCAATAGTGGTAGCTAAAAATGACCTGAGCCATAGAAAATTGGTAGAAGAGTTTAAAGAAAGGGATGTTTTAAAGATATACCATACTATAGTTAAGGGGAATTTACCACATAATGAAGGTGTAATTGATGCACCGATTGGAAGAGATCCCCGGGAAAGAAAGAAGATGGCTGTAACAGACCGTAATAGCAAGGAGGCTATCTCCCATTTTAAGGTTTTAGATAGGTTTGAGAATTATACCTACCTGGAGGTAAAACTGGAAACAGGAAGAACACACCAGATCCGGGTCCATCTTTCCTATCTGGGTTATCCTATTCTTGGTGATGAGAAATATGGCAGGAGCAAAAAGAATAAGCTGCCTGTACAAAGACAATTACTCCATGCCTATATCCTTGGCTTTAAACATCCCCTTAGCGGAGAATGGATGGAATTTAAAGCACCTTTGCCAGAAGATTTTAAATCTGTATTGAAAATTTTAAAAAAGACTTGACAGAGTATATCTTATTCTGATATATTAAGAGAAAATAAAAGGTTCTTTTAAATTAGTCCTGTGAGGCTAATAAGGAAAACGGATTAATAAGATGTATAACTCCTAGCTCACAGGCAGGAGTTTTTTTCTTTCAGGGAACCTGGAGAAAGGAGAGGTATATGGAAAAGGAGCTAAATTTTAAGAAAATGATTATTGATGAAGATGGGATTAGGAGGATCATAACAAGGATTGCCCATGAGATTGTAGAGAAGAACAAGGGTACAGAGGATCTTGTTATAGTGGGTATAAAGACAAGGGGAATTCCACTGGCCCAGCGTCTGGCGGAAAAAATAAAGGAATTTGAAGGGGTAGAGATTCCGGTAGGGATATTGGATATAACCTTATATAGGGATGATTTATCCCTAATAGCACAGCAACCAATAGTACACAGAACAGAAATACCCTTTGATATTAATGGTAAGAAGGTTGTATTGGTTGATGATGTCCTTTATACCGGTAGAACTGTAAGGGCTGCTCTTGATGCCCTGATGGATATAGGCCGCCCTCAAACTATACAATTGGCTATCCTGGTTGATCGGGGACACAGGGAATTGCCTATCAGGGCAGATTTTGTAGGTAAAAACCTACCAACTTCGAGAGAAGAAGTGGTCAGTGTTAACTTACGGGAACTTGATGATGAAGAGAATGTCTTGATTCTTTCCAGAAATAACTAAATAGTTTATCCTTTTAAATTAGTCCAGTGAGGCTGATAAAGGAGTGCAGGTATACCTTTTATCAGACTGGATAAAAGGTATTTTTAATAAAAGAGGAGGGTTTATACATGAATTTTTTTCAACAGACAAAAGAAAACCTTAATGAAATAAGAGAAAAACAGATTCCATCATACCAGGTATTGATACTGGCTTTTCAGCATATGTTTGCCATGTTTGGAGCTACAATTCTGGTGCCATTATTAACTGGTCTTGATCCAGCAGTAGCCTTATTTACTTCTGGTCTAGGCACAATAGTTTTTCATATCCTTACTAAAGGTAAAGTGCCTGTTTATCTGGGTTCTTCCTTTGTATTTATTGCACCCCTGGCTACCATTATTCTTAATGAAAGTGGACAAAGTGTACAGGATAATATTCCCCAGGCCATGGCTGGTATTGTAATTGTTGGATTATTATATGCATTGATGTCTATCCTGATCAAGGTCATTGGGCCTGGTTTTTTCCGGAAATTGCTGCCTCCAGTAGTAATTGGCCCGGTAATCATAACTATTGGTTTAGGTTTATCTGGCGCTATTAAAGATTATATTTCAGTTCCGGCGGATCTTGCCCTGAGTCTTTCCGGGTCAGAACTGGCCTTAACCCAGACCCGTTATGTTTTAACTGCTTTTATTACCCTGGCTGTAGTTATAGCCGTATATCTTTTTGCTAAAGGTATTTTGAAAATAGTGCCTATCCTGGCTGGACTCCTTGTGGGTTATATATTTGCCTTAACCCAGGGCCTGGTTGATTTAACTCCAGTAAGGGAGGCAGCCTGGTTTGCTATACCTAATTTTACTTTACCTAAATTTAGTGGCAGTATACAGGCCATTACTATGATAGCTCCACTGGCCATCGCCACCATGGTAGAACATCTGGGTGATATAGAGGCAATAGGCAGGGCAGCAGGTAAAGATTTTGTACAGGATCCAGGTTTACACAGAACTTTACTTGGTGACGGAATTGCTACTGCCCTGGCAGGCTTCCTTGGTGGGCCACCAAATACCACCTATAGTGAAAATACAGGTGTATTAGTTTTGACAAAGGTTTATAATCCTTTTGTTATACTCCTGGCTGGCATTCTGGTTGTCTGTTTCAGTTTTATTGGCAAGGTGGGAGCCCTGATTCAAACAATCCCATCACCAGTAATTGGCGGGATATCCTTGCTCTTATTTGGTCTAATTGCTACTATAGGTTTTAAGACTCTTAAGGAGAATAATATTGACTTAAATAATAATAGAAATGTTGTTTTAATTTCTGTAATCTTGATTGTTGCTTTAAGTGGAATCAGTATTAATATCTGGCAGTTTAGTTTCAGTGGTATGGGGCTGGGAGCCATCCTTGGAGTTATCCTGAACTTAATTCTGCCTGAAAAAATACAGTTAGCTGAAAAGGAAGAAGTGTAAAGGATATAAGTTATCCGGATAACTCCTTTAATTGATATAATACCTCCAGGGTAGATAGTCTGATATATCTAAATTAGATGATCTGCCTGGAGGTTTTTTATTCCCTCACTTTTTATTGCCAATCAGCCTTAAATATGTTTTAATTATAAGTAGTCAGCTAATGGGGGTGCTGGAATAATGGACTTTATGAAAATAGATGAAAATATAGCCATTCTTAAAGGTTTTATAAATATAGGCCTGATCTGGCTTGGAAAAGAACTCTTTTTAATAGATAGCGGCTTAGAAGAAGAAGCAGAGGAACTTAATGGCTTTTTACGGGAAAAAGGCCTTTCACCAGCAGTTTTAATAAATACACATGCCCATCAAGATCACTGTGGTGCCAATAATTATTTACAGAAGCATTTATAATCTTGATATTTTTGCAGCTTATAAAGAAAGCCTTTTTATAGAAAATCCTTTATTTGAAGCCTATTGCTTCTCTTCCGGTGCCAGCCCACTGGAGGAAATGAAGACTCTTCTTCCTTCCAGGGTAACAGACTTCCTGTTGCCTGGAGAAAAGAAAGAGATTAAAGGAGGAGAGTTTTTCTTCCCTTCTCTGGTCGGTCATTCCATTGACCAAATCGGTGTTGGTATTGGTGATATATTATTTTGTGGAGATGCTTTTTTCTCTCCTTATGTCCTGGAAAGATATAAATTGCCTTTTCTGGTTGATCTGGACAGGTTCCTGGCCAGCCTGGAATATTTGAAAAAAAGTAATTACAGGGTTTTTATCCCTGCCCATGGAGAAGCAACTACTGATATTGAAACTGTAGTTGATTTAAATATAGCCAAAGTAAAGAAGATTGAGGAGGACATCCTGAACTTGCTGGTAGAGGAAAAAAGCATAGAAGACTTGCTAGAGGCCCTTTTTTCTTACTACGAAATAAAAATATCAAGGCCAGACCAGTATTTTCCATTAAAAACAACTGTTATGGCTTATCTTTCTTCCTTAAGTAATAGAAAGAGCATCAGGACAGGAATAAAGGGAAATATATTGAGCTGGAGAGTCAATTAAGGGCTTTGTGTAGTTCTTCCCGTAATCTAAGCAGGGCTGCATCCTGTTTCTTGGCTTCAATCATTACGTCAAAAGCATAACCCTTAGCCAGTTCCAGAAAACCTATGAAATCCTTTACATTGATAAAATCAGAATGATTTTTATATTCCTTTTTGCTTTTGGGACTGGAAAAGTGTATTTTAGGTGGCCGTTTCAGTTCTTTCCAGGTATTAAAGATGGTCTCCAGATAGTCTTCCAGTTTTTCTCCCTGGTTATAACAATAATGGTGGTGGACATCAAGAACCATTGGCCTTTTGACTTCTTTACATAAGTCCAGTACATCTTTAATGGAATAGGATGTATCATCATTTTCAATCACTAATCTTGCCTGTACTGTAGGAGGCAGGAGCTGAAAATTATCTACAAATCTCTGTAATGATTTTTCTTTATTACCATAAACACCCCCAACATGTGTTACCATAACAGCTTCATTGTTTAAACCCATGGCACTTAATAATTTATCATGGTAATTCAGGTCTCTGATGCTATTTTCCAGGGTTTTTTCATTGTTGGTATTGATAACAGTATATTGACCTGGATGGGTGCTAACCCGTAGTTCATTTTTCATTACAATCTGGCCAATTTTTATAAGTTCTTCCCTTAATACCTCTGTAAAATCCCAGATCTGGCCAAGGGGATGATTGCCGAGGGGGATTAGTTGGGAAGAAAAGCGGTAAAGCTTTATATCTTCTGCCAGATTGTGTCATAAGAGGCGGGTAGTGTTTTGGAGATTTTCTCTGGCTATAGTTTCCAGACGATATATTTTTCCTTCAGTATCAGGAATTTTATTGAAACTGCTTAAAGGCACTGTTTTGGCAGTTGAACATTTTTGAATAATGGAACTGATACAGGCATAGCCAAATTCAATGTTTTCCAGCATGATTACCTCCACTTTGCCAGGATTATTTTATAGATTGTTTTTTAGGTTATTCCTTGCTGTTTCTTAGTATATAGCAAATAAAAATATTTTAGGCCTAATGAAATAATCTATTATTAGTGGGGTGAATTAATATTGTTATATAAACAAAGGGAAAAGGATGATTCTTGATGAAGGTTTATGCAATCAGTGATTTGCATTTATCATTTAAAAATAAGGTTGTACCGGGTAAGTGGCAGGAAGTAGAAGAATATAAGCCAATGAATATTTTTGGGGAAAAATGGGAAAAACATTATTACCGTTTATATAAAAACTGGCTTGAAACTGTACAGGCTGAAGATCTGGTTTTGCTTCCTGGAGATATTTCCTGGGCCTCTACTGGGGAAGAGTTAGGACCAGATCTGGATTTTATCAGCCATTTACCAGGTAAAAAGATATTTGTTAAGGGAAATCATGATTACTGGTGGCAGGGGATTGGCCAATTGAGGACCCTTTTCCCCGAAGATTCTTATCTAATTCAGAATGATAGTATCTCATTTGGCAAAATTGCTATTGCTGGCAGCAGGGGTTGGATAGTGCCTAATAATATATATTTTACAGAAAGAGATGAGAAGATTTATAAAAGAGAGCTTATAAGACTGCAGTTATCTCTGGATAGTCTGGATAAGAAGGCAGAGTGTAGAATAGCCATGTTGCACTATATGCCTGTCAATGAAGAACACCAGCATAATGAAATAATTGATTTGCTGGAATCCTACAAAATTGATATATGTATCTATGGCCATCTCCATGGTGAAGAAGCCCATGCCAATAGATTAGAGGGTAATTTTTGGGGGATAGATTTTCATCTGGTCAGTGCTGATTTTTTGGATTTTACCCCAATAAGGATTTTATAAAAAGGAAGGTTAAAAGCTTTATTTATTTTTTTAAAATTAAAGGAATTTTAAATATTACCTAGAATATAAGATAAGTGTAGGAATTATTTTAATATTAACATATAAATTCTGACAGTAGCCATAAAAGTTTATAAGTTTCTAAGAAATGGGTACTTATCAAAACTATATTTTAAAGAGGGTTGGTGTTGATTATGAGTACTAAAAAAATTAGAAACTTTTGCTTCATATCCCATGGAGGAGCGGGTAAAACCATTTTAACAGAGACTATTTTAACCAATGTTGGTTTAATCGCTAATCCAGGCTCTATTGAAAAAGGTTCTACAGCATCTGATTTTACTCCTGAAGAGAAAAGTCATAAACATTCAATAAGTAATGCTTATTTTAGCTTTAACCGGGGAGAATATCAAATCAATTTAATAGACACACCTGGTTTTGCCGATTTTCGCGGTGAAGTTGCAGGTGCTTTGAGAATGGTAGAGAGTGCTGTTCTCTTGATTGATGGTACTGCTGGAATTCAAGTTAATACTAATTATGTCTGGTCAATGGCAGAAAAAAATAAGCTTCCGAGATTTGTCTTTGTCAATAAGATGGATCTGGAAGGAGCTGACTTTTTCAAGGTACTGGATGAAATACAGAATACTTTCCGGGGTAAATTTGTACCAATAACTGCTCCTGATGGCAGTGGTGAGAATTATAAAGGGGTTTTTGACCTTTTACAGGAAGTTGCCTATCAATTAGAGGGCAATCAGGAAAAGAAAGTCACTGATGTTGATTTGAGTGAATTTGAAGACTATAAACATGATTTACTGGAATCACTGGTAGAATTAGATGAAGCCTTAATGGAGAAATATTTTGGAGATGAAGAAATTACAGTTGAGGAATTAATTGAAGCCTTAATGACAGGTGTAGCCAGTGGAGAGATTATTCCTGTTTTTGCTGGTTCTGCCCTGAAAAATTCCGGTGTTAATTTATTACTGGATTATCTGGTTAAGTTGATACCTGCTCCAGACCATGCCGGTGTTGTTACAGGTACCTGGGATGGAGAAACTGTTGAGGTAGAGATTAAAGAAGGTGACACAGCTGTTGCCCTGGTTGGTAAAACCATGGTTGACCCCTATGTTGGTAAATTATCAATTTTTAAGGTTCTTACTGGTACTTTAAGTAGGGATAAAGAGGTCATCATACCTGATAAAGATGTCAAAGTAAAATTAGGTAAATTATTTAAACTAAATGGTGCAAAACAGGAGGAAGTCGCTAAACTGGTGCCAGGTGAAATTGGTGCTGTTGCCAGAATAGATAATCTGGAAACTTCAGATACTATTTGTTCTGGTGTTAAGATTAAGGTTGCTGAAATTGAGTTTCCAAACCCCATGTACTTCCAGGCTGTTTATCCAGCCAGTGCCAGTGATGAGGAAAAGATCTCCAATGCTATTAACAGGATTCCTGAAGAAGATCCAACCTTTAAGGCTGAATATAATACAGAAACCAGAGAGTTAGTGATTGCTGCAATGGGTACTATGCATGTTGAAATTATTAAGGAGATCTGTAAGCGGAAATTTGATGTAGATTTTATCACTAAAACTCCTAAAGTGGCCTATAAAGAAACTATACAGTCCAAGGTTGAAGTGGAAGAAAAACACAAGAAACAATCTGGTGGCCGGGGCCAATATGGCCATGTCCATATCCGGATGGAACCATTACCACGGGGAGGCGGCTTTGAGTTTGGTGAGGATATCTTTGGTGGAGCTATTCCAAATCAATATATACCGGCAGTTGAAAAGGGTATTGTAGAAGCAAAAGTTGAGGGAGTATTGGCTGGTTATCCAGTAGTTGACTTTAAGGCTGTTGTTTATGATGGTTCTTATCATCCGGTAGACTCTTCTGAAATGGCTTTTAAAATAGCTGCCTCAAAAGCCTTTAAAAAAGGAATGGAACAGGCCAAACCAGTAATACTGGAGCCAATTATGCGGGTAGAAGTAAAAGTTCCAGAGGAATTCATGGGAGATATAATGGGTGATATGAATTCCCGGCGGGGAAGGATTTTGGGTATGGAACCTGATGGTGATACTCAAAAGATTGTTGCTGAAGTACCCCAGGGAGAAATGTTTACTTATGCAATTGATTTAATATCTATTACCGGTGGACATGGTAGTTTTGACATGGAATTCAGCCATTATGATAAGGTACCCGAAAAATTACAGGAAGAGATTATCAGCCAGCGTAAGGCTGAAGAAGCATAAAAATATATATATAAATTTAAGGGCGATTTCAAAGAATCGCCCTTTTTTCTTTTGAGTATCTTATATCCTTGATAAATTTGTGGAAATTTAAACAAACTTTTGCTAAATTTATGTGTTTTAGCTTTGAAAAGCTTATGGAATATTTTAGGGTTCTTGTGATAAAGAGCATTTTTTATTATAATAGGAAAGGGTTAATAAGAAACCGGGAGGTGAAGGAAAATGAAGCAGTTATTTGACAAAGACTATGTTATCAGTGAATATGGATCAATAGATAAATTTCTTGAAAAGGCCTATGCTGCAGATATTGCTGAATTTCTTATGGAGATACCAAAAGAAGAAATCAAGGATATTCTGGACAGGTTTTCTGTAAAAGAAAAAGCCCGGATAATTAGCTATTTGAATGAAAAAACAGGAAAGTATATAGCTAAAATCTATGATGCCAGGACTTTATCCGGGATAATCTCAAATATGTACTCTGACGATGCTGCTGACTTTCTGGGAATTATGTCTGTGGGAAAAGTTAAAGAAGTATTGAATTTGATGCAAAAAGAGCTGGCAGTGGAATTACAGACATTACTTGAATTTGATGAAAAAAGTGCTGGCGGCTTGATGAATACAGAGTACATAGCTTTTTATGAAGATGATACAGTAGAAGAGGTAATTAAAAATATAAGGAAACTGGTCCATGAAAGGGAAATGATTTATTATATTTATATTTTAAATAGGAAAAAAATCCTGGTTGGTGTAGTTTCTGTCCGTCAACTATTGGTTGCTAAACCAGAGACAGTTTTAAAGGATATAATGAATGAAAATGTAATTAAGGTTACCGTTAATATGGAACAACAGGAAGTAGCTCAAATTTTATCAAAATATGATTTATTGGCAGTTCCTGTAGTCAATAAACATGAGCAATTAATGGGAGTAATAACTATAGATGATGCCATAGATGTAATAGAAGAAGAAGCAACAGAGGATTTGTATAAAATATCAGTAACATCTGATATTGATAGTGTTGGGGGCGTTATGCAGGCAGTCAAACAAAGACTTCCCTGGTTAATAATTTTACTCTTTGGAGATTTATTGGCCGGTTCTGTTATAAGTGGTTTTGAGGAGTCTTTACAGGCTGTTCTGGCCCTGGCCTTTTTTATACCAGTCCTGATGGATATGGGTGGGAATATTGGTACCCAGGCTCTGACAGTAGTTGTAAGGGGTCTGGCTACTGGTGAACTGCGCCTGTCTGATTTTAAGGACCACCTGGCCCAGGAAATCAGGGTAGGTTTTATTATAGCCCTTATTATAGGTCTTGGGGTCAGTTTGATTGCTGTAATCTGGCAGAGTAGTCTGGTTTTAGGTTTTATAATCGGTTTGTCCATGTTTATTACCCTGGTTACCTCTGCTGCAGTTGGTACTATTATGCCTTTTGTTGTGAAAAGGTTGGGAGCTGATCCAGCTATAGCTGCTGGTCCTTTTATTACAACTATTATCGATATAAGCGGATTATTGATTTATTTTTCAATAGCTAATTTATTAATGGATAAATTAATCTAAATAAAACTTGCAACAAAAAACAGGCTAAATTTGACTGTAAAGAGTATATAAGTTATAATAATTTTGATTTTTAAGTATAAATATAAGCAGTAGGGAGGAGCAGAATTGAAAGAAAAAGATTATATTCAGAAGGCTAAAGAACATTTTGGTAAGTTGTTGGAAAAACAATTTGCCAGAATAGAAAAGATGAAAGCTGAAGAAGAATTTATTGATTACAGTAAACTGGAGCAACTGGTTATTGGTATTGTAGGTGGAGATGGGATTGGGCCATACATAACAGAGGAAGCCAGGAAAATTATTGAGTTTTTATTGGCTGATGATATCAAGGCAGGTAAAATTGTAATAAAAAATATAGATGGCCTGACTATTGAAAATAGAGCCCGACAAAACAAGGCAATTCCTGATGATGTTCTTGGAGAATTAAAGAAATGCCATGTTATTTTAAAGGGACCTACTACTACACCACGGGCTGGAGACCCCTGGCCCAATATTGAAAGTGCCAATGTAGCCATGAGAAAAGAGCTGGATCTGTTTGCTAATGTCCGGCCGGTTCAGGTTCCAGAAGAAGGGATTGACTGGGTATTTTACCGGGAAAATACTGAAGGGGCTTATGCCCTTGGTAGTGATGGCATAATGGTCAATGATGATCTGGCCATTGATTTTACTGTTACTACCTATGAAGGCTCTTATAGAATTATAAAGGCTGCCTTTGATTATGCCCGTAAAAGCGGCAAGAATAAACTGACTGTTGTTACAAAGGCCAATGTGGTTAAGACAACAGATGGTTTATTCCTGGATATTGCCAAAGAGATTGCTAAGGATTACCCGGAAGTAGAATGGGATGACTGGTATATTGACATTATGACTGCAAAACTCATTGATGAAAAGCGGAGACAGGATTTTAAGGTTTTTGTTTTACCAAACCTTTATGGTGATATCCTGACAGATGAAGCTGCTGAGTTTCAGGGTGGTGTGGGTACTGCCGGCAGTGCCAATATTGGCAAAAGCTATGCTATGTTTGAGGCTATTCATGGTTCTGCCCCTAGGATGGTACAGGAAGGCAGGGCCCAGTATGCAGATCCCAGCAGTATAATTCGTGCTGCAGGCATGTTACTTGAACATATTGGTTATCAGGAAGAGGCTAGCCGTCTACAGATGGCTCTGGATATCTGTGGAAATTATGAAAAGAAGATCGTCATGACTGGCAGAGATACAGGAGCCACCGGTGGGGAATATGCAGAATATCTGATGGATACTTTACAGGATAAAAACTTAAAGGAAAGATGGGAAGACTACAGAGCAGGCAAGTAAAATATCTATACTTAAAAAACTGTAGATTGCTGTGACAGCATTCTACAGTTTTTTTATTGCAATTTTTTCTTGTTTTTGAATATGATTTATGATAAAATTATAAAGAACTTTTCACCTCAAAAAAACATATTCTTTAAACAGATAAGATTCTTATAGTCAGTTTTTTAATAATTACCTTGTGTGATATTTCAAAATAATAAGATTATTGGAGGTGAGCTTGGGTGAATATAGCTGTTATTGGCGCTGGTAATGGCGGACAGGCAATGGCGGCCTATCTTGCCCTGAAAGGTTCTAAGGTTAACCTTTATAATCGTAGTTCATACAGATTAGAGGCAGTTAAGGAACTGGGTGGCATAAATCTGTCCGGACTATGTAAAGGTTTTGGAAAACTAAATATCATTACCAACAGGATAGATGTGGCAATAGAGGATGTTGATCTGATAATGGTGGTTACTCCGGCGGTGGCCCATCGGTCATTGGCCAGAAAGATGGCACCTTATTTGCGGGATGGCCAGATTATTATCCTGAATCCAGGTCGGACAGGTGGAGCTATAGAATTTTACAACGGGTTGATGAAAAACAATTGTCAAGCTGAAGTGGCTATTGCAGAAACCCAGACCTTTTTGTTTGCCAGTAGAGTAATTGGTCCTGCTGAAGTAAGGATTTATGGAATGAAGGAAAAGGTCTTTATAGCCTCATTCCCCAGCAAAAAGATCTGGAAATTTATTGACCAGCTTAATCAGGTTATACCTCAATTTGTACCGGTAGAAAATGTTTTGAAGACCAGTCTTGATAATATTGGAGCTATTTTTCATCCAGCTCCGACCTTATTGAATATGGCCTGGATTGAATCACCAGAGGATTTTAATTTTTATAAACAGGGGATTTCCCCTTCTATCTGCCGCATTCTTGAGGAAATGGATTATGAGAGAATGGAAGTGGCCTATGCCTTTGGCTTAGATCCATTATCAGCAAAGGAATGGCTCCGTTTATCCTATGGGATAAAAGGAAAAACTTTATATGAATTAATACAGAATAACAGACAATATCAGGGTATACTGGCACCGGGGACTATTAATCATCGGTATATCTTTGAGGATGTCCCTATGAGTCTTGTCCCAATTGCTTCCCTGGCCAGGGTATGTAATATAGAAACCCCGACTATTGATATGGTTATAAATATGGCTAATATTGTTTACCAGAAGGATTTCTGGGCTGAAGGTAGAACTGTCAAAACCCTGGGTTTAGAAGGACTTAGTAGTAAAGAGATTCTTGAATTGGTAAACAAGGGTTATTATCCAAGAAGGAGCCTTAATAAAGGAATTAATATTAGAATTCTGGAAAAATTGGGAGATATAATTTAGTAAAAGAAGTGTTTGTAGAAGGAGTTGAGGTAATTGGAGAGGCTGATCATTGGAGCTTCCATTGGAAATTGTGTTCATGTTGCCGGAGTCTTGAATTTTTTGCGGTTAGCAGAAGAACATGGCTATAAAACAAAATTTCTGGGTCCTGCTGTTAGTATTGATTATTTACTTGATGCTGTTGCTGAAGCAGATCCAGATATGGTAGCAGTTTCTTACCGTTTGACTCCCGAAACCGGATATAATATAGTAGCCAGGCTTAAGGATGCTGTCCTGGAGAGAGGATTAGACTCTTATTCATATATCTTTGGTGGTACAGTGCCTGTAGCCAATAAGGTCAAGGAATTGGATTTTTTCAGCCGGATTTTTAATGGTGAAGAGGAAATAGAAGAGATAATAGCCTTCCTGGAAGGAAGGGATTATGATGAAAAGAATATAGATTATGGAGATAATCTCCTGGACAGATTGGAAAGGAAAAGGCCTTACCCCTTAATCAGGCACCATTTTGGCTTGCCTTCTATGGTAGAAACTATAGAAGGGATTAAAGAGATAGCAGAAGCTAAGGTGCTGGATATAATCTCGATTGGACCTGATCAAAATGCCCAGGAGTTTTTTTTCCGGCCAGAAGAAATGGATGAAGATGAAAAAGGGGCTGGTGGAGTACCGATCAGGACTGAAGAAGACTTAAGAGCCCTCTATGAGGCTTCCCGCAGGGGGAACTTTCCCCTTTTAAGATCCTATAGTGGTACCCAGGACCTGGTCCAGATGGCAGAATTATTATTAAAAACCATAAAAAATGCCTGGTGCGCAGTCCCTTTAACCTGGTATAGTATACTGGATGGTAGAAGTTCCCGGGATTTAGTTACTGCAATTAAGGAAAACCAGAATTTAATGAAATTGCATGGGGAGAGAGACCTGCCTGTTGAAGTAAATGAAGCCCACCATTGGAGTTTACGGGATGCCCATGATACTATAGCTGTAGTAATGGCTTATCTGGCTGCCTATAATGCCAAAAAAATGGGTGTAAAGACCTATGTAGCTCAATATATGTTTAATACACCCAATGCCAGTTCAGCCAGTATGGATCTGGCCAAGATGTTTGCCAAGAAAAAGCTTATAGAAAGCCTGGAAGATGAGAATTTCCGGGTCCTTACCCAGGTCAGAGCAGGTTTAACCAGTTTTCCTGTAGACCAATATAAAGCCAAAGGTCAGTTAGCCTATGCCAGCTTCCTGGGAATGGCTTTAAAACCCGATATTGTACATGTAGTAGCTTATTGTGAAGCAGACCATGCTGCAAAGCCTGAAGATGTCATTGAAAGTTGTAGAATTGCCAGACAGGTAATAGATAAGCTGATTTACGGAGCACCGGATTTTTCCGCTGATCCCTTAATAAAAAAACGCAGAGATGACTTGCTAAGGGAAGGAGAGATCTTATTAAAAGCTATTAAGGATATGGGGAAAGCCTTAAAAGAAGATCCCTTAAGCAATGCGGAAAACCTGGCCAAGGCCATCAAGATCGGCCTCCTTGATGCACCCCATTTGAAGGGGAATCCAGAGGCTGCTGGAAGATTGAGTACAAAGGTGATTAATGGAGCCTGTTATGCTTATGATTATACCCGGGAAAGAATAATTACAGAAGAAGAAAGAATAGNNACCCTCTTTTCCCGAATGGATTTGAAACACCTGGAAGAAATCAGTGAACTACTGGAAAGCAGGTCTTTTCCAGGTGGAACCACCATCTTTATGGAGGGTGAAAAGGGGGAAAATGTTTATTTTCTAAAAAATGGACGGGTAAAAGCTTTGAAAAGTAATGCTGAAGGAGAAGAACAGATCCTGGAAATCCTGGAGGCAGGGGATGTCTTTGGTGAGGTAGTTCTCTTTGGTATTGAAGAGTATCCAGCTACAACTATAGCCATGGAGGATGTGGAACTTTTATTCCTTTCCCGGAGTAAATTTAAAGATTATTATTACCAAAATCCTGAAATCGGTTGGGGAATGCTCCATGAGATGGCTATAAAGTTACGAAATGCCCAGAGTAAGATCAAGAATCTGGGTTTAAGGGATACAAAAGGCCGTGTGGCCACCTTACTTCTGGAGTTATACCATAAGTTTGGTGATAAAAATAAGGAATTTACCCTGGAGTTGAATCGGCAGGAAATGGCCAGTATACTTGGGACAACCAGAGAAACAGTGAGCCGAACCCTAAGTGAGTTCAAAAATGAGGGGATAATTGACCTTGTTGGCAATAAGGTGATGATCAAAGATCTGGAAGGTTTACAGAGGTGGCGTTAATGGTTAATTTGCGAAAGTATTATATTTATATCTTGCCGATTTTGTCTGGAGTCCTCTTTAGTATCCCCTTTTCTTATCCCTCTTTATTTCCGTTAAGCTGGTTAGCCTTGCTCCCTTTCTTATATCTTCTGGAGAGATGGAAGAAAAAAGAAGACAAGGGTTATCTGGCTGTCTTTATAGCCGGTAACCTGCTGGGTATTACCATAATGGTCCTTTCTTCCTCCTGGCTATATTATCCCCTGGCTGAACATAGTGGTCTGTCCTTTTTAGTTGCCCTGTTTCTTCTCATACTGGTTTTTGTATTCTTTGGGGCTATTTATGGTCTCTGGGCCTTAATATATGTTTTTGTAAAAAGGAGTCCAGGAGTCAGTCCCGTCTGGCTGGCAATATCCTGGATTGCCATGGAATTTCTTAGATTTAGAAGTATTCCTGCCTTTCCCTTTGCCTTTGCTGCCTATACCCAGAGCAGCTTTCTCTCCCTATTACAATTTGCTGAATATGGAGGTATTTATCTGGTTGGATTGGTAGTAATCCTCTTCAATGGCTATTTATATAAAACTATAGCCAGCAGGAAAATACGCTTTATCTTACCTGCCATCTTGATACTTATCTTTATCCTGGGAGTAGGATGGTATCTTACTAATAATTATGCAATAGATTCCTGGCTTAAGGTTGGTGTGGTGCAAACCAATCTGGATCCGGTTGAAAAATGGCGGGTAAACAATATCGAAAAAAACATGGATTACTTAGTGGAAGAGTCCAGGCAATTACCGGAGGCAGAATTGATAGTCTGGCCAGAATCATCATTAACCTTTGATATAATCAGAAATGAATTTTATCGCAATAGATTTTTGCAGCAGCTAAAGAGCTTAAATTCCTATTTACAGATAGGCAGTCTCTCTATAATGGATGATGATTTTGCCAGATATAATAGCAGTTTTTTGATAGGACCAGGGGGAGTAATAAAGAACCGTTATAACAAGGTACGACTTGTACCTTTTGGGGAATATATGCCCCTTAGCAATCTGGTTGAAAAGCTAACAGGTATTTCCATGGTTTCACAATTACCGGGAAATGAGCTGGTTATCTTTCAGATGGGAGAAATTAGCTGGAAAACAGTAATCTGTTCGGAAATATTATACCCTGGCCTGGTAGGAAAGGGCGTGGATGAGGCCCAGTTTATAGTAAACCAGTCCAATGAGGCCTGGTATAAAAGAGGGAACCTGCAGGAACAGATGTGGATTGCAGCCCGTTTCAGGGCTGTTGAGAACCGGCGGGCTGTTCTAAAGGCGGGGAATGTAGCCTATGGTGGGGTTATTGCTCCTACAGGTGAGGAAATAATGAAAAAACATTCCCGGGAATTAAGCACCTTTTCCCTGGAACTTCCTTTAAATATAAAGGGAGAAACCTTGTATCAGAAATGGGGAGATTATCCTGGTTATATATCTGCTCTAATCCTTCTTTTATCCCTCTTGTTGAAAATTATCATCTGCCTGAAAAGAAATAAGAGGAAAGCAGTCAGGAAGATTTAAGCTTTTTAACCACTTCTTCATCAGGGGTAATATAGATGGTCTGATAGTTTTCGTAATGGACCAGACCAGGTTTTGCTCCTTTTGGTTTACGGAGATTTTTTGCCAGGGTATAGTCAATGGCGACATTTTCTGAATATCTACCCTTGCTATAATAGGCAGCCAGGATGGCTGCTTCTTTAATTGTTTCTTCCGGGAATTCTTCTTTATCCTTTCTCCGAATTATAACATGGGAACCAGGTAATTCTTTGACATGTAGCCAGAGGTCATAACTTCTGGCTATTTTTCTGCTTAAATTATCATTCTGGCGATTATTTCTTCCTACCAGGATTTCATGGCCAGTGGAGGAAATAAATTTATGTGGCGGGAGAACCCTTTCCTTGCCTTTTGTTCTTCTTTTTTTTCTGATTTTAATATAATCCTCCAGGATTAATTCATCCTTTATTTCTTCCAGTTCCTTAAAAGTTTCAGCCTGCTCTATATTTAATAAAACATTCTCCAGGTATTCCCCTTCTTCTTTTAGTTTCATTAACTGGGCTTCTATATATTTAATACTTTTTCTGGCTTTGTGATATCTTTTAAAATATCTTTGGGCATTATCTGCAGGAGAAAGTTGTGGATCCAGTTTGATTGTAATCTTTCTCTGTTCTGGATCATAATAATCGATTAATTCTGCTTCTAGCAGGCCTTTTTTTAACTGATAGATATTGGCTAAAATTAATTCACCACTTTTTTTAAATTCCTCTGCATTTTTGCCTACTTCCAATTCCTGCAGGAAGGAATCCCTCTTCCTGTGATTTTTATTTAAAAAATTTTCAGCTACTGTAGTTAATTCTTTCTTTTTCTTATCCAGTTCCTTTTCCTTGATGCCTTTTTCATAATAAAAGTCCAGTAATTCCCCGGTGGTGGGAAAGCCTTTGGCCTTTTCTAGCCGGTGATTAAGAGGAAAAGCAGAGACATAGCTTATTTTATCCCCTTCCAGACCGAGAACTGGCTGAAAATCTTCCTGCAGTATTTTTTCTTTGAGTTCCAGCAAGTTAGAATAGAGAGCCTTTTTTTCCTTTTCTGTAAGTTTATTAAAGTCCTTTTCCGGATCTATACCTGCCCTGTAAACAAGTTCCCGGGCTGAATTAGGGCCAATTCCCCGATAATTGTGGAGAATAGCTTGATAGGAAGCCTGATTAAAAGCCTGAGTTGTTTCTGCATAGCTCTTTTCTTCCAGGAGGAGAGGGTTTAATTTGTTCTGCCTGGGGGGGAAAATGTATTTTATACCAGGGTAAAGTTCCCTTTCCCGGCTTAAATGGGGAGTAACCCTTTTAATGGCATCCAGGATGAGTCCTTCCTGATTAAGGAGGATGATATTACTATGTCTACCCATTATCTCAATGATTAAATTATATTTTTTATCATAGAGGCTGATTTCAAAAATAAGTATGCGCTCAAAATCTGGTTGTTCTATACCTGTAATAATTCCCCGGAGGAGATATTTCCGTAAGAGCATACAAAAATCAGGAGCCTTGTCAGGATTCTCAAAGTCCCTCCCTGTAAGATAAACAGCGGGATGATTTGGGTGAGCCGACATATATAACTTATAGTTTTGCTGATTATTTCTAATCAATAAGGTGATTTCTTCTTTATCTGGTTGATATATTTTATCAATTCTTCCATTAAGCAGGGTTTTACTTAAGTCTTTTTTTATGGCTGCCAACATAATTCCATCCAGGGACATTGCTCTTCACTCCTTTGTATTAACACTACCTTTAAGTATAGGACAAATCAGCCAACCAGTCAATTTCCCTGTAGCCTGTTCTTTTTAATTCCCTTAGTGAATAAATATTATTGAAATAAGATCAGCCATAAAGATATAGGGGTGGTTATAGATGTATTATAACAACAGGGAATTTTACTTGCTTGATAAAGATGAATTAAGGGAAAACCTATATTTTTCAGAGGACCAGGGCCTTACATCCAGGGAAGCCAGGAGAAGATTATTTGAATTTGGTGAGAATAAAATCAAGGAGAGTAAAAAGAGAGATATATTATCGATTTTTTTAGAACAATTCAGGGATTTTATGATAGTAGTCCTCCTGGTGGCCACCGGTCTTTCTTTATTGATGGGTGAATTTACTGATGGCCTGACTATTTTTGCTATAGTTATTTTAAATGGCTTGATGGGTTTTATACAGGAGTATCGGGCAGAAAAATCTCTAGAAGAGCTTAAAAAGCTGGCTTCTCCAAGGGCCAGGGTTTTGCGGGATGGTAGGATAGAAGAGGTTAATTCTCTTGAAGTGGTTCCCGGAGACCTCCTTATATTGGAAGCAGGAGATAAGGTGGCTGCTGATGCCAGGATTATTTCTTGTAAGGGATTACAGGCAGATGAATCCCTTTTGACTGGAGAATCAGTTCCAGTAATAAAAACTGCCGGGAATCTTTATACAAGAGGGATGGGGCTTGCTGACCAGAAAAATATGCTTTTTATGGGTACAACCGTTACGACTGGTAAGGGCCGGGCTGTTGTTGTAAGTACGGGTATGAATACAGAAATGGGGAAAATAGCCCATCTCCTGGAAGAAGAAAGCAATAAACTAACACCACTCCAGAAAAGATTAAAAGATTTGGGCAAAAAATTGGTAATCTTGAGTTTGTTGATTACAGTAGCAATTGTCTTTATGGGGGTTTTGAAAGGCCAATCCCTTTATAATATGTTTATGGCTGGAGTTAGTCTGGCAGTGGCAGCAATACCGGAGGGTCTACCAGCTATAGTAACCTTAACTCTGGCAATAGGGGTTCAGAAAATGATAAAAAATAATGCCATAGTAAGAAAGCTGCCGGCAGTAGAGACCCTGGGATGTTCTACTGTAATCTGTTCTGATAAAACAGGTACATTAACAGAAAACCAGATGAGCCTGAAAAAAATTTATATAAATAATAGAATCAAGACCTTTGAGGAAAATAAGAGAGATATCTTTCTGGAAAAAATCTTACGCCTTGGAGCCTTATGTAGCAGTGTTGAAGTAAAAAGTGAAGAAAGTAAGGGCAGGTTTAAAAAAATTAAAGAGATCTTTACTGGCAACAAAATACCGGAATTAATTGGGGACCCGACAGAGGTAGCACTGGTCAGGGCATATTATAGTCATGGTTATTCTTTTACTGAACTGAAAAATACCTATAGGGTATTAGGGGAAGAAGGCTTTGATTCACAGCGGAAACGGATGTCAATTCTGGTGGAGTTGCCAACAGGAGGACAGGAACTCTGGGTAAAGGGTGCCCCGGAGATTATACTGGAAAGATGTAGTTTTATCGAAAGAGAAGGGAAGAGGTTAGGATTAAATAGTGAGGAGAAGAATAAGATTATCAGGGCCAATAACCAGATGGCCAGTGAAGCATTAAGGGTCCTGGCTATTGCCTACCGTCCTTTCCCTACTAATATAAAAGGGGAAGGACTGGCCAGGTTTGAGAACAATTTAGTCTTTTTAGGCCTGGTTGGAATGATTGATC
>LFRS01000069.1:0-24768 GCA_001512435.1 Halothermothrix sp. DTU029
TTTCTCCAGGCCATTAATGGCCGACTGATAAGAACTCTCCTGGCTAAACAATTCCAGGCTGCTTTTGTAACCAAGCTTCACCTGGGCTGCTACCTCTTCAACCCTCTTACCTTCCAGCTGGACTTCCTTTTCTGCTGTTAGCAGCTGCTGTTGTAAACTGCTTATACGGAGGTAATTATTTACTATATCCATCAGGACAGCATTTCTTGTATTTTTATAATTCTCCTCCGCCTGGACCATCTGTAACTCACTCTGTAATTCCACCAGGCGGCTATTGGTTAATAAATTGTTTAATTGAGCCCTTTTATATTCAATTTTGGCATCTTCCAGACTAATTTCCGCCAATTTCAGGTCTATATTTTTTTCCAGGGCCAGACTAACCATTTCTGCCAGACCAACCCTTTTCCCACTATCAGCAGCAAAAACTATTGCTGAAAACACAACCAGCAAAGCCAGGCTGAGCAAAAAAACCCTTTTCATCTTCTTCCTCTCCACACTTATCCTCCCTTTCTGTAGCTAAAAAATTTTTCGTAATCCTTTGATCCATAAGTATTACTTCTATTATGCACAATTATTACTCATATCTCAAGGCCTCAATCGGATCAAGCCTCGATGCCTTAAAGGCTGGATAAAAACCAAAGATAATGCCTATCATTGTGGTTACAGCAAAGGCCAGGAATATCACCCAGAAGGGGGTACCTCCCTGCCACCAGTTATAACTCATAGATAATATGAAGCTGATTATAGAAGATATACCTACTCCCACCAGGATGCCTATCAGGCCTCCCCCGCCGGCAAGGATTATGGCTTCCAGTAAGAACTGGCTCTGTATATCCCTGCTGCTGGCCCCTATTGCCTTTCTCACTCCTATTTCCCTGGTCCGTTCTTTAACAGTAACCAGCATTATATTCATGACCCCAACACCCCCGACCAGAAGTGAAATAGCTGCAATACCACCTAATACCAGGGTCATAATCTCGATAACATTATTAATAAAGTTTATCTCACTCTCCATACCAGACATGAGGAATTTTGATTTGCCTTTATAAGTACCATATTTTTGATTCAGCAGGAACTCAGCCTGTTTTATAATATCCTGTTCCCTGGTCGTAGAATCATAGGCCAGCAAAAAGAATTCCGGTGATGACTGCCAGTCACTTCTCCAGATGTCAAGGTAAGTAGTATAGGGAATCAGGACAACATCATTGGTTAGGTATGCAGTAGAACCAGACATACCCAGGACCCCAACCACCATCATTTTATGGCCATCCAGCTTAATCTCTTTACCCAGAAAAGAAGTAAAATCAGAGTTATCACTTAATTGTTCCAGGATTCTCTGCCCTACTACAGCAGCCCTTTCATGGTTGATTAGATCTTCCTCACTTATCATTCTACCATATTCCAGCTTTAAATTAGTAAGGTCCGGGGCCTTTTCTACTACCCCTGCCACTCCCCCAAAGTACTCTCTGCCTTCATAAATTATATCACACCAGTTACGGAAAAAAGGCACTACATCCTCTATCCCTATAATTGACTCTTTAAGATAGTCTACATCTTCCAGGGATAGATCTACAGCATATCTATAGGGGAGGTCCCAATTTTTAGTCAAATAAACCTGCCTGGAAAAGAGTTCATCAAACTGGCCTCCTATTACCCTCTGGGTCCCGCTTCCCAGGGAGACCATTATAATAACTGAACTGACACCTATAATTATCCCCAGTAAAGTGAGAAAAGAACGAAATTTATTACTCCAGACCCCGGTCAAGGATATCTTTATTCTCTCCAAAAATACCATCTATCTCTCTCCTTCTTATTCATACTGAAGGGCTTCAATGGGATCCAGTTTAGCAGCCCTAGCTGCAGGATAAATCCCAAAAAACAATCCTACTCCACAGGTAAAACCCAAAGACAGGAGCACTGACCAGAAAGGAACAGCAACCTCTATATTTATAAAATCACGGGCATAGGCCAGGACCAGCTTGCTTCCTATATAACCCAGGCCAATTCCCAGAAGCCCACCCAGGAGGCAGAGGAATATGCTTTCTATAATAAACTGGGCTAAAATATCCTTTCTGCTGGCCCCCAGGGCCTTCCGTAAACCTATTTCCCTGGTCCTTTCAGTGATGATTACCAGCATGATATTCATTATCCCAATCCCTGCCACCAGGAGGGTAATACTGGCTACACCACTCAGTAAAACCATTAAAACAATTTTAACAATTGTAATCTGGTTTAAACCTTCACTGATATTATAGGTCTGGAATCTTGACTCCCCTTCAACCAGGCCATATTTTTCATCCAGGGCTTCGATAATTTTGGCTTCAGCAGCAAGAATATTATCCATATCAGCTGCCCGGATCATAACAGAAAAATAATTTTTCACCCCAAAATACCTTTCATAGGCAGTTAAAGGTATAAAGGCCCTATTATCATTATTTTCTTCAGGGAATAAAGGTGAATGGTAGTCTTCTGCCAGGACACCTATAACTGTATATGGGCCATATATATTAATCTTTTTTCCCAGGGCATCACCCTGGGGAAACAAATTCCGGGCTATATCATAACCTAAAACCACTACCGGATTCTGGTTCTCCAGATCCAGGTCAGTAAAAAAATGTCCTTCACTGAAACTCATCTTGTAGAAATTCTGGTATGAGGGCAAAGTAGCAATGATATCTGCATCATAGTTCTTTCCCTGGTAAATAAGCTCCAAATCTGTCTGATACATGGCTGTAATAGATCTAATATCCTTCTTGACTTTTTCCTGTAAATAATAGATATCTTCCAGGGTCTCCCTTGCCATCAGGTCTTGCCTATCATAATCCCAGCGGCCAGCTACTTCTATAAGATCCAGGGGAACCAGATTATCTAATTCAGTCATAATAAAGACTTCTGCACCATGAACAACAAAAATTATGATCATTACTGCCCCAATCCCGATTATAATACCCAAGAGGGTCAAAAAGGTCCTCATTTTATTGTGGAGTATTTCCGTAAAAGCCAGGCGGATATACTCAATCCATTTCAATACTGCCACCTCCATCCTCTGGCAGTATCTCTTCCCTTACTATTTCCCCATCCATAAAATGCAGGATGCGGTTAGCATGACAGGCTACATTATAATCATGGGTAACCATCACCAGGGTAATACCCTTCCTGTTTAACCCTTTTAAAATATTTAAGATATCCTGTTCAGATTTGGAATCCAGATTACCAGTAGGCTCATCTGCCAGAACAATATCCGGTTCATTCACCAGGGCCCTGGCTATAGCCACCCGCTGCCGCTGGCCACCAGATAATTCATTGGGACGGTGATGCATCCTATCAGCCAGTCCTACCTCAGCCAGGACCCTGGCAGCTATTTCTTCTCTCTGCTTTTTCCTCACACCCCGGTAAATCATTGGTTGCTCCACATTCTTCAGGGCATTTAATCTGGGCAGCAAATTAAAGGTTTGAAAAATAAAGCCGATTTTCCTATTCCTTATCCTGGCCAATTCCTTATCTGTCATATTGCTGACATCGGTCCCATTAAGGATATAGGTTCCAGAACTGGGAGTATCAAGGCAGCCCAGGATATTCATCAGGGTAGATTTGCCAGACCCGGATGGTCCCATGATGGCCACAAAGTCCCCTGCTTTTACCGAAAAAGAAACCTCATGGAGGGCCCTGACCGCTATCTCCCCTTTACCGTAGATCTTTGTCAGTTTTTCAACTTTTATCATGGCTTATATCCACCCCTTATTCTCCCATATCTATTACAGGCATTCCATCATCCAGGGTAACTAAAATAGTGTAAGGCCCGATAATAACCCTTTCCCCTGCTTCTACCCCTTTGATCTCCACCTTGCCCAGAGTCCGGGCACCTATTTCTACAGGACGTTTCCTGGCCAACCCCTCTTCTACTACAAAAACATATTTATCCTCAGCACCCAATATGGCCAGGGATGGAACAGCAATTACATCTGCCAGTTTATTAGTAATAATCTCTACATCAACAAACATGCCATGGCGTAATAAGCCCTTATCATCTAAAACATCTATTTCTGTTTTATATTTAATAATACTGCCCACCAGGCTACCACCAGGGGCTATAAAGCTAACTACTCCATCCAGTTCTTCAGCAAAGGAATCACTGCTGATAATAACTTCCTGGCCCAGGGTAACTGAATTGATATCTATCTCATCAACAGTAACCTCTACTGCAAAGGCACTGAGATCAGCAATACTACCTATTGCTGCACCTTCAGTGACCCGGTCCCCCTTTTTGATATCCAGATTCATCAGGGTCCCGGACATGGGGGCATAGACTACAGCCAGTTCCAGGTCCCTCCTGTTCTTTTCTATTTCATTCCCTACATTAGCAACCCTTAATCTGGCTATTTCCAGGTCCTTTTCTGTGATTTTCTCATTTTCCAGGCTGGTCTCCAGGTATTCCAGACTATTTCTGGCATTATCCAGCTTCAATTGGGCCAATTCCAATCTATTGGGTTTTGTTTGTTCCAGGAATGTAGTCAAATTCTTCTCCAGCCTATTATAATTTCTCTCTATTTCTGCATATCTGTTTCTGCTTTCTTCCAGGGTATTTCTGGCAATAGCATTCTTTTCATATAAATAAAGATTGGCCTCCAGGTCCTCTTCAGCCTTCTTTAAGGCTGCTGCCACTTCTTCCAGTTCCTCCAGCAATCTAAGTTCTTCTGCCTCCAGGCCTGCCTCTTCCTGCTCATAGGATAAAAGGGCTATTTCCAGGTTCTTTCTGGCCTCCTCCAACCTTAAATCCCTGATTTTCTCCTGGTTCCTGTAGGTAAGCAGCAGATTCTCATAATTGGCCTTTGCTTCCTCATAAGAGAGCAAGGCTGCCTCCAGGGAATATTGTAAATGCCTGTCTTCTATACTATATAAGGGGTCTCCTGTCTCTACATAATCTCCACTCCTGGCAAATACCTCCTTCACCGCTCCGCTCAGCTGGGCCTTGATTTCCTGCTCTTGCCGGGCTTTTACATAACCATCAGCAAAGGCTTTTGTTACCAGGGTTTCCCTCACCACTTCTTCAGTCTTGACATGGTTCATAACTACCATACCCTGTTTTGCCGGGTTACCACAGCGGGTCAAAACAAATATAGCCAGTACAATAATGATTAGCGAAATAATAATAATCTTTTTCCTGCTCTTTTTCTTCATAAAGCTCTCCCCTTTTTTAAAAAAACTTATTCTGAAATGGTCTCGTGCACTATTTGCCTAGTGCACTATTATAATAACAGTTTTTCCAGAAAGAGTCAACCCATTTTTATATTTTTTGCCAAATAATAAATATGCTCAATAACAGGTATAATTTCCCTTTTGGCTTTGTATTTTTTAGAAACATATTAAATCCCTATGTAAATATCTTGTTTTTTATCATCAAAACCGAATCCAGAGCATATATTTAGAAAAAAGGAGGTTAGCAACTATGGATATAAGTAATATAATCACCCAGATCAATAATATCAAAAATGGATTAGCTGCTCTGGAAAAAGAGCTTGAGGAGATTACAGTTGAAGGAAGTGATAGTCAGGGAATGATTACAGCTATTGTCAATGGAAAGGGAATAGTACAGAATTACCTCTTTAATCCCGGCCAGATCAGCAGTATAAAGAAAGACAACCTGATCCAGGCTCTTATAGAGGCAAGCAACCAGGCCCTTACAAAAGCCAGGGAGTTGGCCGCCAGTAAAAAGAAAGAAATTCTGGCTGAAGTCAATATCCCGGATATACCAGGTCTGTTTTAAGATAGACCAGGTATATTTTAAATAAATTAAACCACCACAAAGGTGGTTTTTTATTTAAAAGCTTATTCACTTTTAAAAAGCATTATTCATCTTTTTTTGCCCCTCATTGTTTAAAAATAGTTTTTTTGCCAATAATAGTAACATGAGTAATCTTATCAAAAGGAAGGTGTTGCCCTATGCTTCAACTCTCAACCTTTGAAGACATTTTCAATAAATTACATGAAGACTACCAGGACCAGAGAGTACAGGTAATAACAAAACAGGATGGTATCCGGATAAGCTCTTTCCAGACCACCATCCACAGGATAGAAATCAAACCACTTAATAAAAAAGAAAGTAAAAAATGGACAGATCAGGGAAAAAAGATAGGCCTGATTATATTAAAAGAAAAATATAGTAATAATAGCTTCAGTATCCCCTTTATCCTTGGTTATAATACCATGGCAGCCACTTTTTTAAAGGATGGCGTAGTCATTAATTCTCTAAATATGGAGTTTATCATCAGAAAAATAAAAGCCAGGAAAAAACTCCTGGCCTGATTATCCGGAGACATTCTCCTGATTAGCTTCGTCCTCTTCATTTAAGGAAGCCGGTTTTTTTATTTCTACTTTATTGATATTCAACTCACTTTCTGCCAGATCAATATATTCCGCTCCTACTTTTACTATAGGTTTAGAAATCTGATTGGGATTTATAAAAACAATCTCTCCCTTCAGGCCATTATCCAGTTCTACTATCTCACCCAAATAGAACTGGGCCATCCGGTTCATAAAAATATTGGTAAGTAATAAATCATAGCTCTGTAAATCCTCTTCAAAAAGGGCAAAAACCTCAAAAGGAGGACGCTGGTCCCTGTAAACCCGGTCAGAGGTCATGGCATCATAAGTATCTACTATAGCCATCACCCTGGCCATAAAGGGTATTTTTTCTTTGGGATAAGCAAAGGGATAGCCAGTACCGTCATTCCTCTCATGATGTAATAATACTGCCTGGCGGACACTTTCTGTTATAAACATACAGGATTTTGTCAACTGATAACCATGGACAGTATGGGTTTTCATAATATTATATTCCTGGGCTGTCAAGGGCCCTCTTTTATTTAAAATCTTATCAGGTATTTTGGCCTTACCGATATCGTGCAACATACCGGCATATAATAATTGTTTTACTTCCTTCTCCTGCAGGCCTGCCCAACGGCCAAACATCATGGCCAGGATCCCCACATTAATGGAATGAGAAAAGGTATATTCATCAACACTTCTCACTATACTCAACATTGAGACTATATCCCGGTTGGTATCCATCTGTAGGGAATTATCAGCTATCTTCTTCAGGCTGGAAAAATTGATATTATTCTGCCTTTTAGCATCAGACATTACTTCTTTAAAATTATCTATACTGTCAATATATTGATGGGTAAATTTCAGCTGATTTTCCTCTACTTCTTTATCAGTCTCATTAAATATATATACATCAGTAATACCCATTCTCTGGAGCTTGTTGATTGTATTATCATCAAGAATCATTCCGGGAGTTAATAAGATTGCACCAAATTGATTCTCCACGATCCTGGCGATACGCATTCCTGCTTTTAACTTATAGGTTTTTATCTTTATAGAATCTGCCATTATCAGCCCTCCCGAAAATTTTCACGATATTTATATATTCGCGAATATTTACACAATTCCTGCATGATTTTTTATAAAATTACTTTCTTCCTACTGGCAATAATTGCATTTGATATCTTTATATTACATATGTTATGCTGCTAAAGTAACAAAATCAATCATAAGAAAGGAGTAAAATAATGAAAAAAGGACTAATCTTGACCTTATTGGTCTTCATGGTTTTTACCAACCTACTTGTTGTGGCCGCTGATTACTATACAGTAAAAACCGGCGACAGTCTCTGGGCCATCTCCCAGAAAACAGGAATCACCATCGAAGAACTTTCCCGTCTCAATAATATAAATAACCCCAACAGCCTTTATATCGGACAAAGACTTTACCTGGGAAATAAAACTGAAAACAATTCCGGTAATAACTCCAACAAAAACTATATCAGGTATACTGTTAAAACCGGTGACCTGCTCTGGAAAATTGCCAGGGACTATAAGGTAGAAATTCGGGATATTATCAGCTTGAACAAAATGGAAGCACCCTATTATATCTATATTGGACAGATCCTTTTAATCCCTACTGAAGACAGGGATAACAAACCAGCAGGAGGAGCCTACTTCTACTATACAGTACAGCCTGGTGATATCCTCTGGAATATTGCCCAGAAATATGGTACAACAGTTCAGAAACTGGTTGAACTAAATGATATCAAGGATGCTTATGATCTTTATGTTGGTAGAAAACTGATGGTTCCTCTAAAAGAAAGTAAACCTGTAGAAGAAAAACCAGCAGAAAACAATAAGCAGGAAGAAAACAAGAATTACCTGCCTTACACCTTCTACAAGGTCCAGAAAGGAGACCGTATCTGGCAGATAGCCCAGACCTTTGGCATTAAAACCAATACTCTGGTTAATTTCAACAAACTGAAGAATGTCAATGATATTAAAGTAGGGGACATCCTGGTTATTCCACTGAAGGATTCCAGCAAATTCACTTACCTCTACAGGGCAGCCAGCCAGGTAAACAGCTATTACCGGGTTCTGCGTAATGATACCCTGGCCGGTATTGCTGAATACTATGGAATTCCAGAAGAAGGAATCAGGGCTATTAATGGTTTGAAGAAAAATGAAGGTATTTACACTGGCCAGAGATTACTAATGCCTGTTAACCCGGCCTTATTTAAGCAGCACAAAATCTATACAGTCAAAAAAGGCGGAGAGTATATCTTTGATATAGCCTTTGAAAACAGTATCTCCATCAAATCAATCCTCAAGGCCAATTACCTGCGGGACCAGAATACCAGGTTTGAGGAAGGTACAGTTATCATCATCCCCCTGGATCAGGAAAGCAAGGCAACCTGGATTGAATACGAAAATGGCAAACCAGTCAACTCCTGGTTTAATGCCAACAAATAAGAAAGCATGACATTCCGCCCTGTTCTGGGTGGAATGTTTTTTTATACCTGCCAAGTCTATTTATTCCCTATCATAAATACATATATAATAAGCAAATTTTCCTTTTCAGGCCTGCTGCCATATAATTTTTAGCTTAATAAGGAAGGTAAAGATGAGAAAACAGTCCTTTTTACAGGGTGCATTAATTCTAATGATAGCCGGACTAATTAACCGGATCCTGGGATTTATATTAAGGATTATCATTGTGCGGATACTGGGAGATGAAGGTTTAGGCCTCTTTCAGAGGATCTTTCCCCTCTTCATGACCCTCCTCCTGCTCAGCACCTCGGGTTTTCCTGTGGCCATCGCCAAATTAATTCCTGAAAAAATGGCCAGAAAAGATCTCCAGGGGACTTATAATCTCCTGAAGCTTTCCCTGTTTTTTGTCCTCTCTACCAGTACCCTGATTATTGCCCTTATTCTACCCGGAGCAAGGTTTATCAGCACTGTCATTTACAAGGACAGCCGGACCCTATTGCTCATCCTGGCCATACTGCCAGCCCTCTTATTCAGTTCCCTCTCCTCCTGTTTCAATGCTTACTTTCAGGGCCTCCGTAATATGCTGCCAACAGCCCTGGCCCAGACCACTGAACAGGCCAGCCGCTTTATTGCTACCCTGGTCTTTCTTATCCTGTCTGCCCCCCATGATGTCCATTACCGTTCAGCCGGTATAGCCCTGGGCATATCTGTGGGGGAAATGGCTGCCTTTCTCCTTTTAGTTATCCTCTTTATTCAAAGCCTCTTTAAGAATTACCAGCCAGGTAGGGAAAAGGATTACCAGAGAATCCGGCCTGATTACCGGCAAGACTTCAAAGAAATTACTGGCCTGGCCTTACCCATTACAGCCGGGAGAATAGTCCATTCCCTGATGATGAATGCTGAAGCCATCCTGATTCCCCGCCAGCTCCAGCTAAAAGGTTTTTCCCTGACTGAAGCCACTTCCCTTTATGGCCAATTAAGTGGCATGGCCGAACAATTAGTTTACCTGCCAACAGTAATTACTATTGCCCTGACAACCAGCCTGGTACCTACTATTGCCCATGCCTATGCCCGGAAAAACTTCAAGAAAATCAAAAGCAATTATCAGGATGTCATCCGGATCTGTTCTTATCTGGGTTTTCCCCTGGCTGTTATTTTTTTCCGGCTGGGTCCTGATCTGACAGAACTCCTTTTTGCCCATCCCCAGGCTGGCAGCCTCTTAGCCATCCTGGCCTTCAGCTGCCCCTTCCTCTATTATCAACAGGTCTCCAATGGTATGCTCAATGGCCTGGGTAAACCCCAGCTTTCCTTTATAAATATGGCTATCGGTTCCGGTGTCAAATTATTGGGCATCCTTGTCCTTACCGGCCCCTTTCCCGGTATCAGCGGACCAGCCATCAGCATTAGTCTGGGGATAATCCTGTCAGCCCTACTTAATTTCATCTCCATCGGAGATAATATAGGATATAGTATCTGTATTAAAAATTGCTTTCTGAAACCCCTCCTGGCCAGCTCTATAATCTTTTTTGCCTTACCCCTTCTCAAGGCTTTCCTGGCTCTTTTAAATATACATTATAAAATATCCCTGATCCTTTTATTGATTATTAGCCTCTCCCTTTATATAATTATAATGTTTGGCCTTAAAGCCATTACTCCTGAAGACCTCCACCGTTTCCGGAGTTAAGAATATTTTACAGGCCTGCAGGATTCCCCGCCTGAATAGCATTTTTTTGTAGAGATTGGATTTCTATGTTATAATAAAATTTGTCAAGTTAGATAAAAAATAAGGTGATAAAGATGAAGGAAGTATATTTAGATAATAGTGCCACAACCAGACCCTTGCCGGAAGTAGTGGAAGCCATGGTAGCAAGCCTGACCGATAACTATGGCAATCCTTCTTCTTTGCATAATAAGGGCCTGGAAGCAGAAAAAATCCTCAAAGAGGCCCGGAGGAAAATAGCGGACAAGCTGGCTGTTTTACCGGAAGAAATCATCTTTACTTCCGGGGGTACAGAAAGCAATAACCTGGCCATTAAGGGCATTGCCTACAATTTTCAAAACAGGGGCAGGCACCTGATAACCACAGAGGTAGAACACCCTTCTGTTCTGGAGTCTTTTCTGGCCCTGGAAGAGGAAGGTTTTGAAGTAACTTACCTGAAGGCCGACCGCCATGGCCAGATCTCCCTTGCTCAACTGGAGGAAAGCATTACTCCTGAAACCATCCTGGTCAGTATCATGCATGTCAACAATGAGTTGGGAACCATTTATCCCCTGGCTGAAATCGGTAAACTTATCAAGGAGAAAAACCCCAACACCTTTTTCCATGCAGATTGTATCCAGTCCTTTGGCAAAATCCTCCTTCATCCTGCCAGCAAACAACTGGACCTGCTCTCTATCAGTGGCCATAAAATCCACGGGCCAAAAGGTATTGGGGCCTTATACAAGAAAAAGGGCATAGAACTGAAGGCCCAATTGACAGGAGGGGGGCAGGAAAACAATTACCGCTGTGGTACCGAAAATGTCCCCGGTATCGCCGGCCTCATCCCGGCCCTTGATGCCCTGCCTGCTTATACAGAGGAAAAGCCTTTTGACCAGGAAATGGACAGGCTGAAAAAACACTTTCTCAAGGGTTTGAAGAAAATAAAAAGAAAAGTTATTATCAACTCCCCGGAAGATGGGTCACCCCAAATCCTGAATATCTCCTTTCCGGGAATTAAAGGGGAGGTTTTAATCCACAGCCTGGCAGCTGAAGGGATTTATGTCTCTACTGGTTCTGCCTGTCATTCCAAAAGCAGGGAAAAAAGCCATGTCCTCCGCTCTATCGGCCTGAGTCCAGATGTTATTGACGGCACCATCAGGATTAGCTTTTCTCCCTATAATACCATAGAAGAACTGGACTATACCCTGGCCTGTATAGAAAAACAACTAAAAACCTTTTTTTAGACCAGAGCCTGTAAATACTTTCTTCATATTAGCCGGTGCAAATAAAGATAAAAAAGTTCTTTAATCAGCATAGAAATGAAAGGTGATTATTATGTATCAAGCACTCCTGATCAGGTATGGCGAAATCAGCCTGAAGGGTAAAAACCGGTCTTTTTTCGTCCATAAACTGATAGAAAATATAAAAAATGCCCTGAAGGAAACCGGTCCTTTCAGGATAGAACAAAGCTATGGCCGGATCTATCTTTATATAGAAGGCAGGCCAGATCAATATATAGAAAAATTAAAGCTCATACCTGGCATAGTATCCGTCAGTCCAGTAGCCATCACTGAAGTAAATCTGGAAAAAATAAAAGACCTGGCCCTGGGACTCTTTAATTATTCCGTAAAAACCTATCCCACCAGCTTTAAAGTGGAAACCAGCAGGCCCAATAAGGATTTCCCCCTGAAGAGTCCGGAAATAAGCCGGGAAGTGGGGGCTCATCTCTTAAAAAATATAAATGAAAATTACAATGATAAACTAAGGGTAGATGTTCATAATCCAGAACACTTCCTTAACCTGGAAATCAGGAAAGACAAGGCCCTGGTCTATACAGAATCCATCCCGGGAGTCGGCGGCCTCCCTGTTGGCAGTAGTGGTAAGGGACTCCTCCTTCTATCAGGAGGAATCGATAGCCCTGTAGCCGGCTGGCTGGCTTTAAAAAGGGGAATGACCCTTGATGCCATCTATTTTCACAGTTATCCCTATACCAGTGACCGGGCTAAGGAAAAGGTCCTGGACCTGGCCAAATCCTTAAGTAGCTATGGGGGTAAAATCAATCTCTTTATCAATCATTTTACTGATATCCAGATGGAAATCCGGAAAAAATGTCCCCCCAAATATACCATTACTATCATGCGGAGAATGATGTACAGGATAGCCACAGAGCTGGCCCGGAAAAATAAGAACCTGGTCCTGGTTACCGGTGAGAGCATCGGCCAGGTGGCCAGCCAGACCCTGGAAAGCATTAATGTTATCAACGAGGTAACCAATCTGCCGGTTTTAAGGCCCCTGATTAGCATGGATAAAAATGAAATTATCCAGATAGCCCGCATGATTGGTACTTATGAAACATCCATCCTTCCCTATGAGGATTGCTGTACCATTTTTGTGCCCAAACATCCGGTTACCAGGCCAAACCTGCGGGATACCCTGGAAGCAGAAAAAGACCTGGAAATAGAAAAACTTATCGCTGAATCCATGGAAAAATCGGAAACTGTTGTAATTGAGTAAATACCTGTTTATTCAATTACCTGAATTGGAAATTGTTTCTAAAACAAAAAGACCTCCCGGCAGATCAGCCAGGAGGTTTATTTTACCCTGCTTTATTTATCCAGGATTCCAGCCAGGTTCTCCTTATTAACCCGGTAAGCATCCTTCATTTCCGGCAGCATGATCCCCATTAACTGGCAGATATAAAGAAACTCTTCCAGGAGATCTCTTTTATCATTATCCTCAATATAATCTACCTCTTCCAGAAACTTCTCCAGGCGGGTGCTGAAATTATTAAAAGACTCCACCAGGAGCTTGCCCGGATCCCTTTCAATACTGACCTGCCGGCAAATTTCCTTCTCCTGGCTGATTCTTTTATGTTCCCTCCTCAAGAGGACAGCATTAAAGGCTTCCTCCAGGTCAATATGGAGATACTTATGGATAATCTCCACAATGGCCCTGGTCTCTTCCCTGGTAAACTTATATCTCAATACCCCCTCCAGTAATTGGTTCAATTTTGTCGGGTCACCGGTCCTGCTGGCCAGTGCCTTGGCCAGGCTTATATGGGACAATTTCAAAGGAGAATCCTCCTTCAATACCTCCTGCTGGTATTTCTCACTGACCTCCAGAATATTTAACCATTCTGTCAGGGTAGTCCTGGGCACCCCCAATTTCCTGCTGACATCCTTCTTATTTAATCCCGTTTCCTTCATTAATTTCTTTATGGCCCGGGCCCTTTCCAGTGGGTTCAAATCCTCCCGCTGAATATTCCCTACCAACTGGATTTGATACAAAACATCATCACTGAACTCACTGGTCAGAATCACTGCTGCTATCTCCTGAACCTGGTTCTGGATCATGGCCCTTAACCGCCTCTCTCCTGCTATCAGGACATAGTCAGGGCCCTCTTTTTTTACGATAACCGGTTGCAATTGGCCATATTCAGCAATAGAATCAGCCAACATCCTTAGCTTATCCTCATCAAAACTCTCTCTCACCTGTTCTCTCTTAACCTTAATCCTATCAACCGGAATAATTTTGACCTCGATCTTGATCACCTTCCATGTATAAATACATTGCCAAAAACTGTAGCTTTATTATATTATACCAAAAATATAATCCCTTTCAAATTTTCTGTAAATATTTAAATAAAAACTGGCCTTGGGTTTATAAATCATCTATGGTAAAATAAAATTTAAGCAGCCTTTTACATTTTGCAAGACCCAGTAATTGAAGGACAGGAAAATAAATATACTATAGATAAATGAATGTGAAGAAAAGAGAAGGTGTAATGATGTTTAAGGATTTAAAAAAAGCCTTAGCTGACATAAAAAACCTGGAAGTCCACTACAACCATGTCTTAAAAGACTACACTTCTTTTAAAATTGGTGGTAAAGCCGATATCTTTGCCATCCCCAAATCAAGAGCAGCCCTGGTGGCTCTCCTCCAGCTAGTCCAAGACTATAAAACCCCCTTCTTCCTCCTGGGCAAGGGCAGCAATGTTATAATAGGGGACAGGGGCTATAGGGGGCTTGTCATCTATACCGGGGAGTTAAAGGATGTAATCATCAAAGGAAATATAATAGAGGCAGAAGCCGGTATCAGTCTGGCTGCCCTGGCCAACAAAGCCCTGGCAGCAGGCCTGTCAGGCCTGGAATTTGCCAGTGGAATACCTGGCAGTCTGGGAGGGGCCCTTTTCATGAATGCCGGTGCCTATGGCAGCGAAATGAAGGATGTCGTAAAGGAAGCCACTCTCCTGGACTATACCGGTAAGGAATATAACTACAGTAAAGAAGATCTGAAACTATCCTACCGCCATAGCATCTTACAGGAAAAACCCTTAATCGCCCTGAGTGTCACTATGGAGCTTCAGCCAGGAAATAAAGAAGCTATTAAGGCCAAAATGTTAGACCTGAACAGAAGGAGAAAGGAAAAACAACCCCTGGAATGGCCCAGTGCCGGCAGTATCTTTAAACGGCCGCCAGGTTATTATGCCGGGCCCTTGATTGAAGAAGCAGGTTTAAAAGGACTCCGGGTAGGTGATGCCCAGATCTCGGAAAAACATGCCGGCTTTATCATCAACCTGGGTAATGCCACAGCAGCTGATGTTCTGGAATTAGTAAGACTGGTTCAGGATAAGGTATACCAGGAAAAGGGCATCAAGCTGGAGCTGGAACCCCGTTTTATCGGTGAATTTTAATGTGTTTTTATATTACCATAGGTAAATTTTAAAGGAGGAGCTGAACTGAAATGAGAAGTATTAATACAGAAAAAAGCCCACAGGCCTTAGGCCCCTATTCCCAAGGCGTAGTGACCGGAAACCTTATCTTTGTCAGTGGCCAGATCCCCCTGGATGCTGATGGAAAACTGGTCAGTGAGGATATCCAGGAACAAACCCGGCAATGCCTGCGAAATATCAGCCATATCCTGGAAGAAGCCGGCAGCAGCCTGGACAAGGTAATCAAAACCACCATTTATTTAGCAGATATGGATGACTTCCTCAGGGTCAATGAAGCCTATGCCGGATTCTTCACCGACCCCTATCCTGCCCGGAGCTGTGTAGAGGTCAGCCGCCTTCCCCGGGATGGCAAGATAGAAATTGAAGCTATCGCTGAACTGATCTAAAGGAAAAGCAAGCCAATGGACAGGCATCTTAAGATAGAAAAGATCAGGTATATAAACCATCCAGAGTAAGATAGACTATTCAGGAATAAGAAATATACAGGAAAGGATGTAAATACAAATGAATAAGCAAAAGAAGAAAATTACTGATATAAGAAGTATCAACCTCATGGCCTTATTTGCAGCCCTCACCGCTATCGGTGCCTTTATCAGGATACCTCTCCCTTATGTCCCCATAACCCTCCAGACCATTTTCGTCCTCCTGGCCGGGGTTTTACTGGGCAAGAAAAGAGCAGCCCTCAGCCAGGTCATCTATCTGGTAATCGGTCTGGCAGGTGTCCCAGTCTTTACTGAAGGAGGCGGGCCCGGCTATATCCTGAAGCCCAGCTTTGGTTTCCTGCTGGCCTTTGTTGTCGCTGCTTACCTTGTAGGTTTCCTGATAGAAAAGAGGGCCATAAACTATCCCAATGTATTCCTGGTCTCCAGCCTGGGTGTCCTGATTACTTACATAATAGGGGTGCCCTATCTCTACCTGATCCTGACCAGGGTCTCCCAGGTGGAATTATCTTTCCTGGATACAATAAAGGCAGGAATGATACCATTCCTGCCTGGTGATCTCTTGAAAATATTCATTGTAACAATCATAACTCCCAAAATCTATGGGCCCTTAAAGGAATACCTTTAATCCGGTAATTTGTTCAAGAAGAAAAGGGCAATGGTCCCCGGGCCGGCATGGGCCCCAATAGTACCCCCAATGGTATTGATCAGGAAGTCTTCTGCTCCCAATTCTTCCTGGATCATCTCCTTTAATTCCAGAGCTGTTTCCAGATCATCACCATGGCTGATCCCGATTGTCTGAGAGGCAAAACCCTCTCCCCTCTCCTTCATTATCTCCACCATCCGTTTTAAAACCCTTTTCCTGCCCTTTTTCTTCTCCAGGGGAACCAGTCTCCCCTCTTCCACCTGGAGAATAGGTTTAATATTTAAGAGACCGCCTACAAAGGCTGTGGTCCTGGTAACCCGGCCTCCCCGGTAAAGATACTCCAGGTCATCTACTGTAAAGATATGTTCCATATGCTTACTATAAAAATCAACTGCTGCCAGGATCTCTTCCCGGCTTCTGCCTTCCCGGGCCATTTTGGCTGCCTGATAAACCACCAGGCCAAAGCCCAGAGAGGCACATTTGGTATCAATTATATCAATAGTTATTTCTTCCTTCTCACCTAACACCTGATTTCTGGCCATTACAGCTGCCTGATAGGTACCGGAAAGGGCTGAAGAAAAGGCAATATAGATTATATCCTGCTTTTGGTCCAGATAGCCCTGAAATAAATCTACAAAATCCCCCATAGCCACCTGAGAGGTTTTATATACCTTGCCTTCCCGCATTCCCTGAAATAATTCCTCTGCCTTTATTGTCTGGCCATCCTTAAAAACCCGATCATCTAACATCACTATTAAGGGTACAACCTGAATTCCATATTCATCGATAATGCTCTGTGGTAAATCTACTGCACTATCAGTAACAATCTTCACACTCATCCCTTAACACCCCTTATTTTTTTATCGATCTTTCTGTAATTAATCTATATTCTCTATTAAGATAAGTTTTCCTTTAAATACTTTGTTTTTTCTGGAAAATTTTAATTATTTCAGGAGAATATTAATTATACATATAGGCTGCTGCCTTGATCAGGACATCTACCACTTCTGGCCTGCTGACCTCTACTGGCGGCCGCCTGCCTTCCCTCAACAATTCCCGGATCCGGGTACCACTTAAAATAATGTGGTATTCCTCCTCATGGGGACAGGTCTTGCTGGTAGCCATGGCAGCACACCTGCTACAATAAAAAGCATGCTCAAATTTCAGGGGAATTATCCCGATTTCCTCTGCTTTAAATAGGTCAAAGATCCTCTGGGCATCATAAGTACCATAAAAATTCCCCACACCCGCATGGTCCCTGCCGACAATAAAATGGGTACAACCCAGGTTTTTCCGGCATAAGGCATGAAAAACTGCCTCCCGGGGCCCGGCATACCGCATATCAACAGGGAAAACAACCATCTCCACCCGGTTGGGTGGATAAATCTTATCCATTACTACCTGGTAACTTTCAATCCTGTACCTGGCCGGTATATCTGTCTTCTTGGTTTCCCCAACCAGGGGTGAAATCAATAATCCATCAGTAATTTCCAGGGCACATTTTTGTATGTATTCATGGGCCCTGTGGATGGGATTCCTGGTCTGAAAGCCTACGACAGTTTTCCAGCCCCTGGCTGCAAAAAGCTCCCTTACCTGAGCCGGATCCTTCCGGTATTCATTAAAATCCTGATAATAGAGCCTATTCAGGAGGGTAACTTTCCCCCCTAACAAAACCTGGCCCCGCCTATATAAATTTGCTACACCGGGATGCCTGTCATCAATGGTCTGGTAAATCCGCTCTGCTTCATTGATCAGATCCGGGACATATTTATCTTCCAGGTCCAGCAGGCCATAAATCTTACCATCTTTGCCCTTCAGGGCCAGCTGGCTGCCAAGCTTCAGGGCCCTGGCTACTTCCTCACTGGTATCCAGTACTATTGGTATGGTCCAGACAGTCCCATCAGCTAGACGCATCTCATTAATAACACTATAATAATTCAACTCATCAAGAAAGCCCTCCAGTGGGCTATAAAGACCTGTTGCAATATTCTCTAATTCAGCTAACTGTTGCCAACTCAGTATCAAGTCCGGCAATCCTCCTGCCCTGGCCAGCAATTCCTCCCGGGCCTCTCCCACAGCAATCCGGTTAACCAGTTTACCACCATGTGGCCTGATCATTCCTCCGCCCCCCATCTATGTATTTGCTCTTTAAAAATACCTTACCTCTATATTATATGGGGGCAATTCCTCTTTTGTGCCAGCCTGGAGGAGGTTTTTCTCTTCTGGTAATAGTCCCTGATTCTTTTTACATATTTATCAGCCAACCTTATATCGCCAATTTCAAGCCCAGGTGAATTTGCACCATGGAAATCGGAACCACCACTGACCAGTAGTCCCAGCTCTCTGGCTATTTGCAGGTAATAGGCTGTTGCCTCCCTGGAGTGCTTGCTGTGATATACCTCCAGGCCATCCAGGCCGTATTTTACCAGAACTTCAATCCCCTCTTTGTCCATAAAATCCCTGCCATTAACATAATAGGGGTGGGCCAGGACAGCAAGACCACCATATTCATGAATAAGCTGGATGGTTTCTGCTGTATCTAGCTTATATTTGGGCAGATAAGCCTGACCCCCATTGCCGATATATTCAGAGCTAAAGGCATCTTTCATCTCCCTGATATGGCCTGCTTCTACCATTGCCCGGGCAATATGGGGCCTGCCGATATAATCACTGCCAGCCAGATTCCGGACTTCCTGATAACTAAGCCTGACCCCCAGTTCATTTAATCTGGCAATCATGCCTGCTGCCCTCTCTTTCCTTTTTTCATATAATTTCTTAATCTCTGCCTGAAAAGAAGGAGAACTATAATCAATAAAATAGCCCAGTATATGGAGCTCTACCTCTCCCTGGTAAGTAGAAAACTCAATGGCAGGAATAACCTGAATCCCCTTTTCTGCCCCTGCCTCTATCATTTCCCCAATACCGGCTACTGTATCATGATCAGCCAGAGCAACCGTATCAAGACCCTTCTCCCGGGCCAATTCAATTAATCTGGCCGGAGTACAACTTCCATCAGAATAGATAGAATGTAAATGTAAATCTGCTGGCATTCTTATCACCTTTCCTTTAGCCTGCCTGCTTGCGCCTTTTTTACTTACCTATTATTATATATCCTTTTTTTCACCAGGACAAGCAAAACGACAATAATATCCTCCAAAAGAAAAGTCCGGGCCAGGATCCTCAGGAAGGATCTTGGCCCGGAGCTTAATTATATGTATTAATGATTATAATTATAGATTAAACCTGTCAATCGCCAGCAATAATTCCTGGGACATATCAGCCAGCTGGCGGGCGGCAGTAACAATCTCCTCGGTTGCAGCAACCTGCTGCTCACTGGAGGCTGCTACCTCTTCAGAACTGGTAGCAAAATCCTGGCTCACCTCTGCTATATGCCTGATAGTACTCTCAATCCGGTCAGTACCACTGGCCATTTCCCCGGTATGGCTGGCCACAGTTTCCATCATATTCTTCAAGTTCATAACCAGAGTCTGGACATCAGCAAACTCCTGCTGTAATCTTTCAATAGATTGCACACTGCTATCAACACTGTCAATATTGGCATTCATTTTTCCGGTAACCAGTTCTACATTTTCCTGGATCTGGCTGATCAGGTTAACTACCTTTTCTGTAGCATTGGCAGAGTCTTCGGCCAGCACCCGGATCTCTTCGGCAACAACACTAAAACCGCTACCGGCTTCTCCAGCACGGGCAGCCTCAATAGCTGCATTTAAAGCCAATAAATTGGTCTGGGAAGCAATACTTCCGATTATACCAATGATATTCCCGATTTCCTCGGAAGTCTGACCCAGTTCCTTAATAAAGGTGGCCACTTCTGCAGTATCTGCTTTAACAACATTAACCTTCTCAATAGAAGCCTTAACTGCCCGGTGACTCTCCTCTAATCTTTCAACAAAGGCATCTGCAGCCTTATCCATCTCCACAGAGTTTTTGCCTACTGCTGCAATTCGGTCTACCATATCAGTTATAACTGCTACACTTTCCTGTACCTGGGCTGACTGTTCCTGGGCACCAGCAGCTATATTCTGGATTGATCCTCCTACCTGTTCAGCTACCTGGCCTACCTGCTCTCCACTGGCATATAATTCTTCACTGGAAGAGGCTACATTTTCTGCCAGCTCCCTTACCCGCTGAATTATATCTTTATGGTTATCCCCCATTTTTCTAATAGCCCTGGCCAGAACCCCAATCTCATCTCCCCGCTTCAATTCTGGCAACTCACCGTCTACTGTCAAATCTCCTTCCCCTATCTTATCAGCCATACCAGTAATCCTGATAATTGGATTGCTGACAAATAAGCCGGAGACTACTACAACAAATAAACCAAATAGATAGGCCCCTAAACTAACCAGGCCGAATTTCTTTAATATGGGAGCTGCTTCAGCTTCTAAACCTGCTGCCTTTAGAACATTGCTTAGCTCCAGATAAAAATAATAGGTCAGGCCAAAGATTAAAATAAAAATTAGCAGGCCCAGACTGACGAAAAATTTAGTCCTGATGCTTCTACTGTCGAAAAATTTTACAATTTTGTTGTTGGTAATTCTCTCTAAAAATTGCAATTATAGAACCCCCTATCTTCCTCTATATTCAAATCTATAATTCGTTAAAAAAAGACAAAATCCTTTTTTAATTAATTATTATTCTTAATTGCAGAATAATTTATTTTTTTATAAGCCTCCGGTACCTGTGATAATAGCTGATAAAAAGGCTATAGGCATAGTCATAAATAAAGAAATAAAACTGGCCCAGAAGCCATAAAAAGAGCAAAGGAAATTTGCTCTCCAAGGGTAAAGAAAAAATAAATTTACCTGCTATGTAAAAAAGCAATAAGGCCAGGTTAAAGGAAAAATATTTTAAAAGCCATTCCTGCAGAATACTGGCTCTCTGCTCAAAGATAGACTTGATTATCCCGTAATAGCCAAAATAAAGTATATAGGGCAACATGACTACTTTATTGGGGACCAGGATCAGGCCCAGAAGGGCTGCCGCCAGGAAGGTCAGCACAGCTGCCCTTTTACCATCCTCAATAACCATTAAGGCCAGGAAAGCGGTACTAAAGGAAAACAAAAATATCTTCACTGTAGGGAAAACATTTACCAGATAAAGACCCAATACTGTTAATAATACTATCATTCCACCTCTGGCAATGGTCCTGGCCGGAGCAGACTCTGCCATAGATAAACCCCTCCTAAAAACAGGAAATTAGATGCTCACAAATGGAGTACGACTGCATCAGGTTGAGATATTTCACTCCTAACAACAGGTAATCAGGTCTCCACCCATACACTCACAACAACAGTCACTACAAAGCAAACAGGTACAGACATCACAGGCATCACAGCCATCCCCATGGGATCCCCTACCAGCTGACCGGTAACTACTGGCCTGATAGTTTATATTATCTAAAGTAGCCCGGTATTCCTCATTCCCGGGATCCATTGATACTGCTCTCCTGATATATTGATAACCCTGGTCATACCAACCCCTGCGCATATAAATAATCCCCTTCAGGAAATGCCACTCTGCATCCCGCTGGCCAATCCTGTCCAGGACCCTCTCTGCTTCCTGTAATTGGTTTCTGTTGATCAAATCCCTGACCTGGATAAACTGGCTATGACCATAATGCTGGTAATTATTATTAAAACCCCTGGCCCCTTGTCCAGATCCTTCATTCATCAGGTAATTATAAGCCTTATTAATCTCCTCCAGCTTCTCCTCGGCCAGGTCTGACAGGGGATTATTGGCATATTGGTCAGGATGGTATTTCTTAACCAATTTCTTATAGGCCTCCCTGATTTCCTCCTGGCTTGCCCCTTTTTTAAGTCCCAGTACCTTGTAAGGATCTTTCATCTTCTTTTTCACATCCCTCCAGTATATTCCTCATAACCTGGTATAAACCTTTATAAATAATATTATCAAGAAGCTCCTGATACCTGTAAAGTTCCAGTAATTCATAGCCCCTGGCCAGATTACTCAGGGTAAGGCTAAGGCTAAATTCAACAGCCTCCCCTATCCGTCCCTTGAAAGCCTCCAGGCCTTCCCCTTCCCTATATTCATACTGTAACAAAAGGGGGTTGTAGTTATCCTTCTCCAGGTCCTCTGCCAGGTCATTATAGGCATCCAGGATATAAATCCACCGGCCCAGATTATAGCCCAAATACTGGAGAATCCTCACTTCCCTGTCTTTAATGAGGTAATCCGGTGTAAAGATCCTGGTCATTATCCGGGCGAAGATATCTGCACTCTGGTCCAGTATATTATTCTGGCTGGATTCCAGTCTGGACAATTCCTGTAATGAATCCCTGAAGTAGGCATATTTATCCTCATATTTCTCCCGCCGGGACCGTACGGGAAAATAATAAATAGGCATGGCCAATAAGGCCCTGATAGAGCCTTCATCATGCCAGTCATCCACTAATTTCAAATAAGTAAAAATATTACTCATATCTGCTGCATAGTCCAGATGTTTATTCCCCTTGATCAGGGGCTTTTTCTTAAAGGGATTAGCCAGACAGGCCTCCCGGGCCTGTACAGGCTCCTCTTCATCCAGGGCCAGGAGCAATAAAGCCAGGAAGGTAAAATCATAATTAAGGCTAAAACGGCAGAGTTGATTGGCCGATTCCCCCAGGCTCTTACAGAGCCCACAGTAGACAGCCTTAAATAACTCATAATCCTTTAGCTTTAATTCTCCTTTACAGGGCCGGACATATCCAAACAAAGCACTCACCCTTTTCCCTGGCTCAAGCCTATTACCCTTTCAAGTCCCGGGGCCCGGGGGCCTTCCTTTCCCGGAGTCCCGGCGGCCTCCCCACGGCCTCTCCTTTCCCGGGTCCCTACTTTCTTATATAATTTAAAGGATTTACCGGCTGGCCGTTAATCTGAATCTCAAAGTGTAAATGAGGCCCGGTAGAATTACCGGTATTACCTGAAAGACTGATCACCTGTCCCTGTTCCACCCATTGTCCACCACGGACCAGGAGCTTGGAATTATGGGCATACAAAGTCCGGATACCCTTCTGGTGTTCTATAACCACAGTATAACCATAACCATTGGCCCACTGGCTGTAGACAACCCTGCCAGCCCGGGCAGCCTTGACCTGGGTACCCACATTGACAGCAAAATCTATCCCCTCATGCTGCCTGCCCCATCTGGGTCCAAAATAGGAAGAGATTCTTCCCTCTACTGGATAAATAAATTGTTTAGCCAACCTATCCTTATAACCAAACTCCGGCTTTGCTCCCGGCAAAATTAAACTTGTTCCTGGTTGTACCAGTTCAGGATTTTCTATGGCATTAGCCTCAACTATCTTATCAACAGATATATTAAACTGTCTGGCAATGGTCCAGAGATTCTCCCCTGGATTTACCCGGTAAAGGATCCCCTTCACAGGCAAAATCCTCAGAGAATCACCAATACGAATCCTGTTCATGTCTGCTATATCATTGGCCCCTATCAGGGTATCAATATCAATACCATATTTGGCTGCTATGGTCCAGAGGCTTTCTCCCTTTTCTACCTTGTGAACCTGGATCTTCTCCAGGAGGGATTCCTTCTTTGCCAGGGACACAGCCTGGCTCTTTCCTGCTCTTTCCTCAGTTACTTCTACTGTAACAGGACCAATATTATCTATTCCCTCTCCTGTCATAGCCAGGGTATCAGCTATCCCCTCTCCTGACTCAGGATTCTCTTCCTCTTGTCCTATTGACAGGGCAAAAATAGATTCAGTCTTCTCCCCTTCTTCGGGACCAATATCATCTAAAAGCAGGGAGGCCCTTTCAACTTCAGCAGCTGCTCCTGCTATTGTCTGCCCCGCGCCTTCAAGCTGGCCCTCCGCTTGACCCTCTAGATTATGCAAAGAACTGATATTAGTAACTGCCATTACAGCAGCCAGTTCCTGGGATTCTGGAGCAGATATAAATTTATGATTTCCTACCATTAATAAAAAAAGTAACAATAAAAAGATATTAAGGGCTTTTTTCATCATCCGGCACCTCCCTTCCAGTATTACCTGATCAGTTTTTACCCTCCAAATTATTATCTTCCTATTTTATAATATGCTCATCCTTAAAAAACTTCATTTTTATTAACTAATCCTTACTTATTTATAATTAATCATAAGTTAATAAAAACCTGCTGCGCTTTACATTTTATATTACAATTAACCAGTATGCAAGAACATTTCTCCTTTTTCTAGTAATTGGTAAAGGAAAAAGGGAATATACCCTGCTCATACAGGCATATTCCCTCTTTCTTAATCCTCTTATAGCCTTTACTGGTATATTACCAGCAATAATGGGTATTCAGGCCCTTATCTAAACTCATCCAGTAAAAAGGCATAATCTGCCGGATTGAATGCTTTACCTACCAGGCCTTCCTGATCTGTAAGAGCCAGCCTTTCCCTGAAGGTCTTTTTCTC
>LFRS01000069.1:24844-24969 GCA_001512435.1 Halothermothrix sp. DTU029
TTATAAACCCTTTCTTTATACCACTGATAGGTATTGACCCTGTTAAAGGTAACACAGGGCTGGAGGATATCAATGAGGGCATAACCCTTATGCATTATGGCCGCCTTGATCAACTCCTGCAGGTG
>LFRS01000150.1 GCA_001512435.1 Halothermothrix sp. DTU029
GTATTTCAGTTGTAATAAGTATATCACATTGATTTTAGCAAATAAACTCATAATTCATTCTTCTTTATCATCATACTTATCATCTAAGTGTTTCTGCCTTTTCTTATTAATTAGATAAAGCAATTCAAAACCAATGAAGGTGATCAAGGCCCCAGAAACAAAGGTGATAATAGCAGTCATGGCAACACCACTTACTCCTCCCATTTTCTCCAGGCCGAAATTTATAGTATTTAATGTTGTTGTAATAGCCGCAATGGTAATACCAGTAACAATACAATTTAAGATAACCGTTTTTTGTCCAATGGCACTATCCCCAAAAAGATCGATACCAACCATAATATTTCTTACTATAATATAAATTGCAGCCACAACAAAGAGGATGAATTCCGCAGCATATTGGGAAAATGTTGCTTCGAATACAAATTGTTGAAGCAAGACAGAAATCAGAAGGCCAAAAAACACTATTCCAAAGGCATCACTACCAATCTTTTGTTTTTGAAAGATAATCCTTTCATCCTGAATCTTTTCTCTTTTCATTGTTCTCCCTCCCAGAATAAATCATTTAATGTTTTACCCAGTGCCTTGCAGATGGCAATACAGAGCTTAAGTGTTGGATTATAATCTCCGGCTTCGATTAAACCTATCGTCTGCCTTGTAACACCCACTTTCTTTGCCAGTTCTTCCTGGCTCATGTCA
>LFRS01000077.1:0-3068 GCA_001512435.1 Halothermothrix sp. DTU029
ATCTGGATGTTTTGGGAATAACAACTATTGGCGGAAATGGTTTTCTGGAAAATGTTACAACTAATGCTTTAAAGGTTTTGGAGGTCATTGAGAGAGAGGATATTCCTGTCTATAAGGGACATGCTGGCCCCCTGGTCAATCCCCTTGTAACAGCACCTGAATTTCATGGTGAATCTGGTATGGATGGCCCAGTCTTACCAGAACCCAAAATAAAGGCCCAGCACAAGCATGCAGTGGACTTTATCGTAGAAACAGTTTTAGCAAATAAGGATATTACCATTATTGCTACCGGGCCTTTGACCAATGTAGCTTCAGCTATCAATAAAAACCCTGATATAGTAAAAAACATCAAGGAAATCTGTATCATGGGAGGTTCGGTTACCTTTGGCAACTGGACCCCGGCAGCTGAATTTAATATCTTTGTGGACCCGGAAGCGGCTTCAATAGTCTTTAATTCCGGAGCCTTGGTGAAAATGACAGGGGTTAATCTGACCAGACAGTGTTTAATAACTGAAAAAGAGATGTTTAAATTCAGGGAGATAGGTACAAAGGCCGCAAACTTTGCCGCAGATTTAGTGGATTATTTTATCCAGGCCTGTTATGACACTGCTGACATCAAAGGAGCAAATTTACATGATGCCTGTGCTGTTGCCTGGATTATCAATCCTGATTTAATCAAATCTGTACCAATGCATATTGATGTTGAATTAAACGGCAAATTAACCAGGGGAATGACTGTTTGTGATTATAGGCATTTGCGGGGTTCAGATCCAAAGGTAGACCTGCACCGGGAACCCACTATGAAATTCAGAGGGGCTCAGCCAAATGCAATAGGTGCCCTGGAACTTGATTTTGATGGCTTTCTTGCTTTATTATACAGTACCTTAAAATCCTATAATTAATCCAATAGATGAGACAAGAAGATAAGGAAAGTTTATCTTCTTGTCTTAATAATATAGCCTATAAGTCTATAGTTTATATGGCAAAATCAGATTCAGGAAATGCCCAGGTAAAGGTGGTTATTAGATGTTAAAATACCAGATGATAATCTTTGATTTTGATGGAACTTTAGCTGATTCTAAAGAAGATGTCTGGCAGTCTGTAGAATATGCCTGTTCTTTTTATAATTGCAGCATACCAGCAGCCTTCAGGGGGGATCCCAGTAATCTGGCCTTCTCTACAGGTGAATTATTTGATATCCTCTGTCCAGATATTCCAAAGGAGAAAAAGCAGGAATTTATTGAAAATGTAAAAATCCACTATAGAACAATTAATGATTTTCATAATACAGTTTTATTCCCCCGGATAGAATATCTTTTAGCTGAACTAGTTAGAAGGGGCTCCAAGTGCTATATTGCCTCCAATAAACCCTTTCAGCCTCTGGATAAGATATTAAGAGAAAAAGGCTGGGGAAAGTATTTTGAAAAATATATCTCTCCGGATTATTATCCTGATAGAGTTTTAAGCAAGGAGAAGATGATAGAAATATTATTAATGGAAAATAAAGACAATCTAAAACCTGTCTATATAGGGGATACCTATACTGATATAGTAGCAAGCAGGGCAAATAGGATAGATTCAATCGGGGTTTTGTATGGTGATGGTGACCCTGGATTGGTAATGGCAGAAAAACCAGACTATATAGTAGAGACTTCCCATGAATTGGTGGACCTATTATTGAATCTACAGAAGGGTTAGGGAAATTGAAAGCAAGAGGGGGATGATTATTTTGTTGGATTTTGAGCATCAGGTTAGCACAGAATTTGTATTTGGCAAAAATGCCGAGCTGAAAATCGGTGAAAAGTTATCGGGTTATGGTTTTAAGAAAGTCCTGGCCCATCATACCGGAGACGATTTTTTACAGCCTTTGCTTGCCAGGATAAAGGGTGAATTGGAGAAAAACAATATAGAGGTATTTGAACTGGATGGAGTAGAGCCGAATCCCCGCCTGTCACTGGTCAGAAAAGGGGTTGAAATTGCCAGGGAAGAAGAGATAGATTTTGTTCTGGCTGTAGGTGGAGGAAGTACTATTGATTCTGCTAAAGCCATTGCTGCAGGGGCAAGATATGATGGGGATGTCTGGGATTTATTCACTGGGAAGGGCAAGGTAGAATCTGCTTTGAAGATAGGTGTTGTTCTTACCTATCCAGCCTCTGGCAGTGAGTCAGGTAATGTATCTGTCATCAATAATACAGAAACCAATGAAAAAATCCTGATCAGTTCCCGCCACCTGGCACCCATGATAACCTTCATGAATCCAGAATTAACCTATACACTGCCTGCATTTTTGACAGCTAACGGGGTAGTTGATATGTTTTCCCATATCTGTGAAAGATATTTCTCCCCTGCTACTTATATAGGGGTAATTGACAGGATGGCTGAAGGTGCTTTGAGGACATTGGTGGATATAGGGGTTAAGGCTATTAAGAATCCAGAGGACTATAGATACAGGGCAGAATTAATGTGGATTGGGACTATTGCTCAAAATGATACCCTGGGAGTTGGCAGGGTTCAGGACTGGGCTACCCATGTAATTGGCAATGAATTAAGTGCCCTGTATGATATCACCCATGGCATGACTTTATCTGCAATCATGCCTTCCTGGATGCGTTATGTCTACCAGAATGATATTCCCAGATTTGCCAGATATGCCGAAAAGGTTTTTGATGTAAAGCTTGAGGATGAAGAAAAACAGGCCCTGGAAGGAATCAGGAAAACCGAGGAATTTTTTGTCAGCCTGGGAATGCCTGTTAATCTAAAGGAACTTTTTATCAAAAACCTGGATATAGATAAATTAGCTGCAAGTGTGCAATATAACCCGGCAACCAATACCATAGGAAGTATTAGAAAACTGGATATTAATGATGTAAAAAATATCTTGACTATGGCCTATGAGGGTTAAAGGATGTTCAAACAGATTTCAATAGTTTAGAAGAAGCTGCTTCCAAATTAACAATAAAAGTATAGTTGAAAATACTAAAGATTTATGATAACATTTTCTGTAGGTTATTATTTTGGATTATAAAGTGAGGATAGATTATGGGTATGTTTTTCATAAGAATTCGCCA
>LFRS01000077.1:3204-4054 GCA_001512435.1 Halothermothrix sp. DTU029
ACGCAGAATTTTTTACAGAGTACTGAACTGGTAAATAAATTGATAGAAATGAGTAATTTAGATAAGGATGACCTTGTCCTGGAAATTGGCCCTGGTAAAGGGATAATAACCTGGGAGCTGGCCAGGACTGTCAGGAGGGTAATTGCCGTTGAGTATGATGATTATCTTTATAAAAAGCTATCATCCATGTTTGAAGGCAGGAAAAATGTAGAGATTATCAAGGGGGATTTTCTCCAGTATGAACTGCCGGAGGGTAAGGAATATAAAGTCTTTGCCAATATACCTTTTAATATTACAGCAGAGATAATCCATAAAATAACAGAAAAAAACAGGGCACCTCAGGATGCCTATTTGGTTATACAAAAAGAGGCAGCCTGGAAATATATCGGTTACCCCTATTATAAAGAATCACTGCGTTCCCTGCTTTTAAAACCATATTTTGAATTCAGAATACTCCACAGCTTTCAAAAAACAGATTTCAGGCCAGTACCGGATGTAGATGCAGTTTTCCTCCATATCAGACAAAGAAGAAAACAATTATTGAAGGAAAAGGAGGGGAGGCTCTACCAGGATTTTATAACCTATATTTTTACCCGACAGAACAAGGGGCTAGGGAATAAGTGTAAAAGGATATTTACCCATAAACAATTGAAGAGGCTGGCCAGGGATAATGGATTCAATATGGATGCAAATCCAACAGAGTTAAGATTTGAACAATGGTACCGGTTATATTGCTTTTTCGCAGACAGGGTCTCTGCAGAGAAACAGGCCCTGGTTGCAGGTGCCTATGATAAATTGATGAAAGAACAACAAGGATTGGACAGGTTACATCGTAACCGGAGAAAGAGGA
>LFRS01000140.1:0-1304 GCA_001512435.1 Halothermothrix sp. DTU029
TTTGCCGGAGAGGCCTGGGAGTCTATTGTTTCATATATAAATATATATTCCAGGATAGTTCTCGTAATCTTGATATTAGTTGTTTTATTTTTTGTTATTATCTTTGTCAAGAAGAGATTTATAAATGAAAGTAAATAAGGTAATTTAGCCCGGGGAAAAGGGAAAAATTAAGATTATATAAAGGTTAAATGAAGATTAAACATCAAGAAATACCAAAATAAAGCTTAAGGTGAATTAAAAATATGAGTAAAAAAGGAATAAAGAAAAAAGATAGAATTAGAGGGCTGATAGAAAACAATGAGGCCCTTTTTAGATGCCCGGTCTGCAATGGGGCCATGTTCATGGATGGATATAGTTTAAGCTGCTCTGAGAGTCATAATTTTGACTTAGCCAGAAAGGGTTATCTGAATTTGTTGTTATCAGGCAATGCTCCCGTATATTCCAGGGATTTATTTGAGGCAAGGCATGAGGTCTGCAGGGCAGGTTTTTATGGACCCTTGATTGAGAGGATAGCGGAAATTATTGCTGTGTATCGAGATGCTAGCAACCTGAAAAAGATGAGTATACTGGATGCAGGCTGTGGTGAAGGCTCACATATTTACGGGCTTTCGCAAATCTTAATACAAGAACAGAACTACATTTATCCAGAAGAAAATCGGAAGTCTACCAGCTCTGAGGGAGAGCAGGAATTTACCTATGTAGGAGTGGATATTTCAAAAGATAGTATCAGCATTGCTGCAAGGAATGATGCAGATATTATCTGGTGTGTGGCGGACCTGGCCAGGTTACCCTTCCAGGATAGGAGTTTTGATTTAGTCCTGAATATATTGTCACCTGCTAATTATGGTGAATTTGAAAGAATTTTAAAGGAGCAGGGAATGGTTATAAAAGTAGTTCCAGGTGCCAATTATCTTAAAGAATTACGTGAATTACTTTATGGTTCTGGAAATCTCTCTGGTTATTCCAATACTGAAGTGATTGATCATTTTAAAGAAAAGTTAAACCTTGAAGAGATTCAGGATATTAACTATAAATTTGATATTAGCAAGGAGATTTTACCACATTTCATTAAAATGACACCATTAAGTTGGGGGATAAATGGTGAGAGCCTGGATGCTATATCCCGGCAGGATATACCTTTAATAACTGTAAATTTAACCCTCTTAATTGGTACTAAAAAATAACAGGTACAGGATAAACCAGGGGCCGGATATGGAGGATAATTCAAGAGGTGGAAAAGATGGCTGTAGAAAATATAATCAATATTGTAAAAGAAGAATTGAAAGCAGTGCCCGGTATAGTAG
>LFRS01000140.1:1359-1932 GCA_001512435.1 Halothermothrix sp. DTU029
TGCCTATAAAGAGAGGATAGACAGGATTATATCTTTGCTATCTTTCGCTGTGGACAGGACCAGACAAGGACTGGATTTACTCCAGGGACTTGTCAGCGAAGTAGAAAATATAGCCGGAGAGTAAAAAGCTTGCAAGAAAGAGCAGTTTTTATTATAATTAGAGAGAAAATGTCCGTTTGGAGGTTATTGTGAAAATAGCAGTTATTGATGGATTGGGTGGGGGAATAGGTTCACAAATAGTCGAAAACCTTAGGGATATAGTAGTGGACTCAGTAGAAATCATAGCCCTGGGAACCAACTCCCAGGCGACTACCAACATGCTAAATAAGGGAGCCAGCCGGGGGGCCACTGGAGAAAATGCCATCTGTTATACGGTGAGGAATGTAGATCTAATAATTGGTCCCATCGGGATAATTATTCCCAATGCCATGTCAGGAGAGATTACCCCAGCTATGGCCGAAGCCATAGTGGATAGTCCGGCAGAAAGGATTCTGCTGGGAATCAAACAACACCACCTAAGAATAGTTGGTTTAAAGGATATCTCCCTGAATCAATTACTGAAGGAACTGGAAG